>NZ_JBALOV010000013.1:161368-161766 GCF_036965045.1 Bacillus sp. JJ1533
AATATCATTTGTTGTTTGTTGGTCAGGCGATATACTGTTTTTGGCGTTTGCGGAATTTCATTTATCGTTTGGCGGCTGGATGGTATATCGTTTATAGAGTTTGCGGGATATCATTTGTTGTTTAACAACTGAGTGGTATTCCGTTTCCGGTTATGGCATTTTTGACGATTAAAAAATTGCATGTTCAAGAGTTTTCGTTCCCTTTTTTAACGCTCCAGAATTAAATTGGGCATGATTAATCATATTGCGTTACTCTTTCCTTCATTCTGTTCACTAAAGTGGAATGATTTGAGCGTTTTCGTTACTCTTTTACATAAATCAACCTAAAATCTGGAACGATTTTAACTTTAACATACTCAAATAAAAAAAGACCAACCAAATCGGCTGATCTTTAAGGT
>NZ_JBALOV010000013.1:161932-162094 GCF_036965045.1 Bacillus sp. JJ1533
ACGCTCAAACATTCATGAAATGATTTGTCTAGCTACGGCTCCTAGCCTCTCGAGGTCGCTTCAATTCTTCTGTCAAAGTCTATCGACTTTTCCGGCAGAATCTCCAGCGCTTGTCGAGGCTGTACAGTCGCCTCCGCTTTTCTAATTTGGTTAAGTCCTCGA
>NZ_JBALOV010000014.1:0-131520 GCF_036965045.1 Bacillus sp. JJ1533
CGATCTACAGGAATGCTATCCTGCCCCGTTAGTTAAGAACTTTTTTTATAGATATATAATAATTCCACATTCGTTAGATGGTCTTTAAGGGATTCATTCTTAGATTGAAATTTAAGTTGATTCTACTAAACGTACTTTACTTCTCAGTTAGTAAATAAGTTCAAATTGTAGAAATGTACTAGTTCAACCTAAGTATACAAATTTTTTTCTCAGGGTTTAAAGCATCAATTACTTGTCATCACAATTCAAAATTACTTTAACAACGTCGCTAGCCTAACCCTGTGTATTTCGTTAAATTTATCTAAAATTCTTAACTCATACATAATCTGATCTATATAATGTACTTTTCCAGTTAGTAATTGAAATTCTCCATTTCCGTACAGGGTAAACACTAGTTCCTGGTTATACTCCATTGCACTACAAATCGTTTGGTTTATTTCTTCTAATAGATGCTCATCTAAAATCGGTTTATCCACCTTTTTATAATCCCAATCAACCTTGTTTTGAGAAGCCAGCATTTCAGGTAACATAAATGTAGCCCCCCATTTTATTTTCCCACGATCTTTTATCACATTAGCCCCTCCTTTAAAATATATTGTATGCGTATATGTGTTCGATTAACAGTTAATATATAAACATAACTATTGTTATAAAAAAATAAACGTTAATCCTTCTTCAGGATTAACGCTAGGAAAACAAGTTCATATATCCTCTGTTCTAAGTACCTACTTACTAATTCAAACGGTTCCATACGAGTATATTTTTGATAATCATTGTTCTCAAATTTATAAAAGTCATGCTATTTATTGTTAAACGTTTATTTGATAGAAGTGAATTTTTGTACAGATTTAACTTTAAATTTTTAGATATATTAGGAATATAATAAAAAATACATAATTAGGGGGAATGAATTTGTATAAGTTACAGTTTGTTAATGCCTTTACTCAGGAAATTATTAGGGAAGTCGAGTACCATGATCGAACCTATATCAATAAATTTTTAGGTATTCTTGAAAGTGCTGATGAGGACTTAATTATATTCGATAATAAAATGAATTATTATACAGCAAGGTATTTATCTCATGCTATTGTACATGATGGATATACTATGATTTATAGAGTTTTATTTAAAACTAAACAAACTAGTAAAAATTAACGCTAGGTTTTGAAATTTGTTGATATATTTTTTATTATTTAATTTCGATTACTCCATTTCTCCCAAAGCTCACGAAACAATAAATTATATTTAATCATTACTACGTATCCAAAAGCTAATATGACTATAGATACAGGTTGAATTGGAATACCAAATATAATATTCATTATCATTACATATGTAAGTGCAACTGGAAAGCAGATACCGAGAATGTTTATGAACAGAAGCAACCTATGTGAATCCATATATACCCCTCGTTTCTCATTTTAGTTAATGCAAATATAAATGTCATTTCTTTTAATTTTGCCATTCCAGCACCAAGATATACTTTGATCTATTATAATTGAATCGTTGCTGTATATAATAGAAAAATCACGTAATTTCATTCCCTTAAGATGCTAAATTTTATACTCACTTCCATGCGTTTCACTAAATAGCCATAAAAATTAATAAACCCGCTGCCCTTTTTTCCAATATAGATTCCTGTCATTTTCAAAAGTAAACCATTCCAAACTACGCCAATGTGTTGGAGCGGGTTCAAGTTATAATTTTAACTGGGGAAAATGGTTCTACACCTTCGCTAGTTTATAGTTATTGTGAACTTATACTTTAAGTAAAATCTTTTCAAACATCATCTCTATTTAGTCGGGAATAACCACCATTTACTAGTTTCATACAGTCTTTATTCCAAGAACCATTTTAGAGGGATAAACTTCTTTTATAACCAATGGATGATATAATAAGGGTTATAAACAAATGACCGGAGGAGAAAATTGTGGAAAAAATCTTAATACAAATTTTTAATGAAGTAAAAGAGATGCGACGTGACATTAATGAATTGAAACAAGGACAATACAGACTTGAACGTGGTTTAAATGAAATTAAAATAGGACAAAACCGACTTGAATTTGGACAAGAAAAGTTACAGGAAAACCACGTCTATAGTTTAAACACTGAAAAAATTTGTTGATCATGTTGATATAAAACAGAAGTAGAGCAGACAGTTTGGTTATCTTAGAATCTAAGTGGAAATTATATTGTGTAATTAATTTTGTGTTAATTAAATTACCGAAACAAAAAAACGACATTTTTCTAAATGTCGCCGCAATATTTCACATAAGGAAAGTTTTGAGTACTTAGTAAGATAATACTCAAGCTTTCTTTCTACATAAAATTCGTGAATTGCGATGTACTTTTCTTCAATTCGGATTTGGCCAACTCCTGCCTCCTTTCGATCTCCTCTGACTTTTTAAGAATAAATTCTCCTATGTAAACGTTCTTTCACACATGACAACCCTTTATGGTAAAATGAAGTTCCTTGACAGGGGCATTTAAATAAGCGAGTTGGCTCTTTTAGGGCCAGCCCGCTTTATCTTTGACAGGTGATTTTTATTACTTTTGGAAAAACTAAATACAACTATCCGGAGAATATAGAATACTTGTAAACATTGCTTTAAAAAGCAACAAACTAATAAATAGATGAACAAACCTGCCAAAGATTTATTCATCCAACCTTCTCTTCCCTTTTCCTATTTGCATTAAGTCCTTTCATCTTTGTTGTCCCAAAACATAAAACCACCCCTACAAAATAGAAAACACCTTTTATACTTACCACTTCAGCAATACTACCAACAATAACGGGGGCTATCAGTTGAGTTAATCTGTTTGCAGACAATCGTAATCCCAAGCCCTCCCCTACTCTTTCTTTAGGTAGGTATTGGATTGTAGCTGATATCGATAATGGCTGACCAATCCCAAGCCCCATTCCTAATGTAAACGATAGGACAGTTAATACCACCCAATTCGTAAAAAACGGAAGAATGATTATACAGATACCAGACAGAAAAATAGATCCGACAATAATTTTTGTTCTCGAAAAATTATTTAATAGAAAAGGTAAAGACCATCTTATGATGATTCCTGCTAATGCATTAATAGAGATAATAATCCCAATCATACTGTTAGAAAGTCCAAATTCTAATCCTAATAATGGAAAGAATGCCGCATACATATCTTTTCCAAATAAAATTAACACACCGATTAGAAATACTTTACGCAATGTAGAATCTTTTAATAATCCAATCGTGTTAGTAATCTTTTGTTTTTTTGATTCTTGAGCTTTATCCCCTTTAATTTCCACTAGTAATAAGGCTAAAAAAAGAGCAAATAAACAGCCTAACCCTAAGCCCAAAAAAGCATTTTGATAACCCCATTCCTCAGAGATGAGCCCTCCAATAAAAGGACCTAAAAAACTTCCCAAGGCCATACCAATGCTAAATCTCATAACATTAATATCTCTGTTTTTATCATTTGCATTTATTCCAGTCATAGTTTGCCCAGCCACAACAAAAGTAGTGTAGGCTACCCCCGTGATAACCTGTGATATATAAATACCGAATATGTTTGTTATAACCATTGGCAAAAGTAACCCGATAAAGCTAAATAGCGAGCTAACAAGTATGATTACTTTATAGCCATGCTTGTCAATATACTTACCAATTTGTATAGCTAAAAAGAATGGAAGTAAAGAAAATATACCAGTAATAATTCCTATTTCAACTGGACTTGCTCCTAGTTCATGGGAAAGTAACGATACTAATGGACGAGTCCCCATTACACCAAGCATAAAAAAAACCGTCATTATTGTGACTAGATATCTACGGATGAACTGTTTCAAATTCATTACGCAAAAGTTCCTTTCCTCAATCGATTAAGTGACAAGAATACTTACACAGAAAATAAGTAAGGTGGCATAGATGCCACCATTACTTATTAATAGATTCATTAGCTTGGTTTGCTTTTTTTTTTCGAATGGGTACATTCTTTATGAGTGGATATGCGATCCAAACAATCGCCAAAATCAATAATATCAACGAAAGTGGTCTTTCAATGAAAATCATATAATCTCCATTTGTATTTGTTAATGCTCTTCTAAAATTATTTTCTAGCATTGGTCCAAGAATAAGTCCAAGAATGATAGGAGCTAACGGAAAATCATTTTTAGATAGAAAATAACCAGCCACCCCGCATCCAACTAAAAGGAACAAATCAAATGTATTAACTTGAACAGCATAAACTCCAAAAAACGATATTGCAATAATAATAGGAAGCATATACTTAGCTGGAGTTGAGATTATCTTTGCGAACACTTTTATTAAAGGTAAATTTAGAATAAGTAAAAGAACATTTCCTATAAACATACTTGCAATGAGTCCCCACGCAACCTGAGGATGCTTTTCGAATAAGAGTGGGCCAGGTTGTACATTATACATCATCAAAGCACCCATCATAATCGCGGTGGTAGCTGACCCAGGGATACCTAATGTTAGCATTGGAATTAACGAACCACCCGAGGCAGCATTATTGGCAGCTTCAGGTCCTGCAACCCCTTCAATCGCTCCATTTCCAAACTTCACTTTGTCTTTACTAAGACTTTTTTCAGCACTATAAGAGAAGAACGATGCAATCGAAGCACCCGCACCTGGTAATAACCCAACGAAGAAGCCAATAAAAGAACCACGTAACATGGGAAGTGTACTTGTCTTCAACTCTTGTTTTGATGGTAACAATCGATTAATTTTTTGAATCGAAGAATTATTCGTATCCCTCTCTAATATAGTTCCCAAAACCTCTCCTATTGCAAAAAGACCAACTGCAAGTGTTAAAAACTCAATTCCTTGGTATAGAATTGGTTGATCAAATGTAAAGCGTGCCACACCAGAGATCGAATCGACACCAATGGTTGAAATTAGAAGACCGAGAACTGCCATAAGTAGGGCTTTCGTCATTGATTTTCCCGCTAACCCAGATACAGTTGCTAAACCTAAGATAATTAATGCAGTATATTCTGCTGGTCCAAATTTTATTGCCCATTCAGAAAGCGGTTTCGCCAATAAGATAAGACCAATTAATGCTAAAATTCCTGCTATAAACGATCCAATTGCGGAAATGGCAAGTGCTTCCCCTGCCTTCCCTTTTTTCGCCATTTGGTAACCATCAATGGTTGTAACAACAGAAGCTGATTCACCAGGGGTATTGATTAAGATGGAAGTCGCAGATCCTCCATACATTGCTCCATAATATACACCTGCTAACATGATGATGGATGCTGTTGCAGCCTCCTCCGGTGATAAACTGCCTGTTACCGAGGTTGTAATAGGTACTAATAGCGCAACCCCACTCATTGGACCTATACCTGGTAATACTCCAACGGATGTACCAATTATAACTCCAACAAGTGCGAATAATAGATTGTGCCATTGAAAGGCAATAGCAAACCCATTCCCTAAAAATTCTAATACTTCCAAGTTATTCACCCCTTTCTAAAAAACTAGCCATTTAGGAAAACCTTGTAATGTGCCACTTAAGACCTCTACGTACACATAATAAACAACTACAGTTAACACACCGGAAATGAGTATTGAGTTTAACATTTTTCCTCTTTTCATAATTTGGAAGCCAACTACTAAGAAAATAAAAGTAGAAATGATATAGCCAATCCATTCAAGGGTTAATGCATAAAGGAGAGTTATTCCGAGTGTTTTCATAAATTTTATATAATCGAGTGATTCTTTTTCTTCATTCTTGTTTTTATATGTAGTAGTTTGGAAAAATAATAGAATGCTTAATATGATTAAGACAGACCCTAGTACTTTAGGGAAAATATCCGGACCAACACTACTACCATAAGTACTGGCTGATATTTGAAGACTTTGAGCTATAAAAAAAGTGCCCACTCCAATCAAAATAACAGACATGTACCGATCAAAAGTTTTGCTTGGCAATTTCTCCACCACCATCTGCAGAAATGTATAGCTAGAGAGAAGAGATAATCACTCTCCCCCCTTATTTTACTTACTTAGTCATTCCTAATTGATCTAACACCTTTTTAATGCTTTCTTCTTGTTTTTTGAGGATTTCCATAAATGCTTCTGAATCGTTATAAAAATGCTCCCACCCTTTAGCTTCTAATTCTGCCTTCCATTCATCTGTTTCCACGAGTTCTGCTATTTTCTCTTCCCAATATGCTTTTGCTTCTTCTGTCATATTTTTAGGTCCAAAAATCCCTCTCCATACAGCGAAATCAGAATTAATTCCTAATTCTTTCATTGTAGGAACATCTGCAAATGCCCCTGGTAAACGTTCTGGAGCATCCACCGCTAACACCTTGATTTTTCCTGCTTCTAAAAATTCGCTGACTGACGATGCTACACTCGTTAACACATCTGCATTTCCACCAAGTAATGCTGTCATAGATTCAGCTTTTCCATCGTATGGAACATATTTCAGTTGTGCACCATTTAAGCCATAATCTGTTGCAGGTATTAAAAATGATAGATGATCCACTGCACCCGGTGCAGAACCACCTGCAACTGATAAATCAGATGGGTTCTCTTTCATATAATCAAATAAAGATTTCAAGTCGTTAAATTGTGAATCTGCTGACACTGCAATTACACCATAATCCTGGAATAATGTAGCGATAGGAGTTGTATCTTGATACCCGTAAGGACTATTTCCATCTTTTTTTAGATGATTAATCAACATTGTTGGTGAAGTTAGAAACAATTTGTAATTATTATCAACATCCTGAGTTGCATACTCCGCTAAAAATACAGAACCACCGCCGCCAGGTTTTACCTCTACTGTCAATTGTTGTTCAACAATTTTTGTATCAGTTAAAACCTTTGTAAACGATCTTAACGCAGTATCAAATGCTCCACCTGCTCCAGAAGGGGCTACAAATGTTACAGGCTTTTCAGGATAAGTAGATTCCTTTTTGGCACCTTCACTTTCACTAACACCATTACTATTTGTGTTTGATGAACAAGCAGTAATTAATGTAATCAGTAATCCTAAAACCAAAATATTCCGAAAAAACAATTTAAATTCACTCATCTTTTATCCCCCTTTATTTGATTACAATCCCTTCTAATCCCTTTAATACATCTGTGTAACTATTAGGTACTGTATTGTTGAAGTATCCCTTCAAATCATTTTCTACAATCTCTTGCAATGTAGCTTTTGTTTGTTTAGACATTCTCGATGAAACATGCAAATCCTGTAAGGTGTTAATCACCTCATCCATCTCAGTTACTCGTCTTTCGGCATGAATTGAGGTACGTGTAATTAGTAGATTAACCAGTGCTTCAAAAGGTTGATTGTTAATGGTCTTTTCGATTGATTTCAATATTTCTTTATCAATTCCAAATTTATAACTAGCACTTAATGTTTCTAGTAATAGTGCGGTAAAGCCTTTCATAAAAATACTTCGGCACATTTTCATTGCAGATGAACTACCAGCGTCCTGATTCAAAAAGGTAATCCTCATTCCATATTCATTTAGCTCTTTTTCCAATTGACTTGCACCATCACCGCTTGCGAGAATTGGAACTTTATGCTTATGGGGAGGGACTGGTTCCATGACAGCACCATCTACAAACTTTGCGCCCTTCTTGTTAATAATTGATGCAACCTCCTTTTTTAAGGATGGTGAAGCCGAATTTAAGTCAACATAAATTTTTTCTTCATTAATATCTTTCGCTACTTCCTTCGCAATCGATGCTGCATACTTTGCACTAGTAGCACAAAAGAGAATTGTAGATTTCTTAATTAATTCTTGCAAAGATTCTACTAAAATAACCCCCGCATCTTTGGCCCTTTGGTGTATAATTGGCCCAGCAACTGGATGATCTGACTGAACATCATAGCTATATATTTTACTAATACCTTCATTTTTAAGGCCACTACAAATATGAAAAGCAGCCTCTCCTAGACCGATAAAACCTAAAATGGGTGAACTCAAGTTTTATACCCCTCTCATGTGTTCCTTTTCTAAATCACAAAATGTTTAAACGCTTACAAACTCATAACCACTCAATCATGTACTCTGTATATGAGGGGAAAAGTGGTGAATGCTTTTCGATTCATCCCTTTTCCCTGTGAGTCAACTAAATCTTTCATACTTTACAATAATAACGAACTGTGTTCTTGAATCGTCTTACGAACATTCGATAAATGCGTTTTTATTGCTTGTGCAACCAATTCTTCGTCACCTGATTTTAAAGCCTCTAAAATAGCTCTGTGTTCCGCATAAGAATTCTTATTTCTTCCTGGCACCAATATCGTTCTTATATGAAACCTAGCTAATTGAGTTTTTATGATATTGACCATTTCTACTGCTTGCTTATTCGTACAAGTATCATAAATAATTTGGTGAAATGCTTTATTCAATTTAGAGTATTCATCAAATCGGTTATTTTGTAGATGTTCTTCCATTTTGTGTAGAGTTTCAGATAGTTTGTTTATTTCTGTGTCTGTAATATTGGAAGAAGCATCTACTGCAACTAATACCTCTAAAACCTCGCGAATCTCCATATAGTTGACGACTTCTTCAAGGGTATATGATTTTACATTCGCACCCTTATTACTTTGGACTTCTACCAATTGCTCTTGTTGAAGTTTTAAAAGTGCTTTTTTAACCGTGTTCCGGCTGACACCTATCGAAGTTGAAAGTTCAATCTCATTTAATTTTTGTGAAGGCTTAAACGTGCCATCTAATATTTTTTCTTTTATAAAACAATAAGCAACGTCCATAGGTCTACTCATATTTTCATCATCCTAACCAATTGTTTACTCATTTAAATTATATAATAGATTACGGTCAGAACAACAGATTTGGAATCTTCAATTTAACTAATTAAAAATGACTTCTAGATTAATAGCTATTTATAAAACAGCTATCATTTCTATTTGAACCCGAAGCCCCTCACGTAACTTCTGAACGTTAGTATGTCTCGCTGGGCGGTCATTCTCATTCGGAAACATCTTTAACCATTCTACATTTACTACTTTTTTATAGGCTACATCTGTTGCTAACACGCTAAAACGAGCTATGTCGTCGGTTGTTCCTCCAGCTAACTCCATAATTTCTCGTATATAGTGAAAAATGTTGGCGACTTCATCTTCCACACGTTCCGGAACTTCACCAGTTTCTGGATCAGAACCAATAATTGCAGAAGTATAAACCATGTTTCCAATCTTCACTGCTGTAGGAATTGGATTTTGATGATTCGAGCCCTTTACATGCAGTACCTCACGTTTTGCCATTACTCTAACATTCCTTTCCACTAACATATAAGTATAATAAATAATCTTTTATCTGAGCGTTTTGTTCAATGAAGCAGGAATACTCTCTTCGTTTTCATAGTAGACGACATTTTCATTCTCTAGTATCGGTCGTAGATTATAGAAATCAATGCTTAGTTCGCCTCTATTAATTTTTGCCTTCGTTTGTTCTTCCTTTTCCAGCCGTTTTATAGAAGCCTCGAAACTATTCTCTACGTCTTCCTTCTTAACAATTACTACACCATCGTCATCTGCCATTATCAAATCACCAGGGTTTACAATTGCACCTCCACACACCGTTGGTGCGTTTACCCAGCCGCCTTTAATTTTATTCGTTCCAGCAGAATGAACCGCCTTCGACCAAACAGGAAATTCTAATTCTCGTAATCTAGTAACATCACGAATGGCAGAATCAATAATGACTCCTTGCACACCACGCTTCATTAAGGCTTTAACTATCAATTCTCCAATCATCCCTGCAACATTTTCACCAATTGTAGTGATTACAAGGATATCACCAGGTTTACAAACCTCGATTGCTGCATGGATCATCAAATTGTCACCCGCATAACAAACAGCTGTCACTGCAGGACCTACGATTAGTTTATTGGATAGAATAGGTCGTAACTGATAATCCATTAAGCCTTGTTTTCCTTGCGCTTCATACACTGTAGAAACATCTAAATTAAGGTACTTCTCAATTAATTCCGGGTCTGGGCGTTCAATGTTTTTAAGTATGTACTTTTGCATTATATGAATTCCCCTCCGACATACGGGAAGCAACGAGAAAATGCTTCGGCATATTTGTATTCATTGTTACCAGAGCATCTACGAGCATGATTTCCACGTAATTTTGCTTTCAACGCATAATACTCAATTAAATGGGGTTGTGCTTTAAAGCAATTCATTGCAGCCTGTTTTTGTTCGAATGTTTCGGATATATCAATAATGACATCAGGGTTAAAATTGCTAATTTCTGGTTGATGAGGTTCAAAACCAAATATTCTGGCTTGTTTTGCAGTAGTTGTTCCCTCAAGTCTAACACCACTAGAGGTAGACAATACACTTGCATCAAAGACATACTTGGATACTAATTCATGATCTGGATTGAATGCATCTGTAGGCCCATGACTTAAAATATGGTGTGGTTTCACTTCCCTAATCTTACGGACTAATCGTTCCATTCTCACTTCATTGATTTCCATGTGATAGTCCTGGTAATCCCAAATTTCATAATCCGTTACACCTAAATATTTAGCTGCTTCTTCAATTTCTTGTAGGCGGGTAGCTTTTACATTATCCAATGTTTGCCCATTTTTCTTCCAAAGGTCATTGGATTCCCCCCTAGCGCCATAGCTTAGAATTACTAGTGATACCTTTGCACCATGTTTCACATATTTTGCAATCGTACCTCCACCCCGCCAAACAAAATCAGCTGCGTGAGCGCTTACAACTAATAGATTCGTATTTTTGTCAATCATTTTCGTGCCCCTCTCCTGTATAATCTATAATATGTAAACAAAATATTTAAACTATATTGTTTAACAATTTTGTATATTTATAGTGTAAAATAACCTGATTTTCATGTCAATATAATTTAACAGAAAATTATTAATAAATTTTAAATATAGAAAAATTATTAAAACTCCAGGAAAAACCAGGCAAAGCCCGGCCCTTTTAATTTCCATTTCTTCGATTTGTAATATGTCCAATTCAGGTCTTGGTTGTTTTTGAGAATCTCTATCTAGTTTCTTTAATAAAGAAGAAGGAATTTTATCAGAAGCATTTCTGAAAAACAAAATAGGAGCAACTTGTTTTAATAACTCCGTTGCTCCATAACTTTTGCACATGTTTGTTTAAATATATACCTTAACAAACTTTATATATTAACAAGTCTAATTCATAAGTCTCTAATATTAAAACGACCCTCACAATCATCACAAAATAAAAAAAGTAATAGTTTCAAGCTGATAAACCGCCATCTCCTAATAAATATTGGCTATCATCATAAGCTAAAAATAAGGCTCTGTTAAAGGTAAATGTTGATATTTGATACTTGTGTTAATTCTTGATTCACTCCAATTATTAACTTAAAATTATAACTTCCTGTGCAAACGTAATTAAAAAAAGCGAAAGTCTTAAAGACTGCCGCTTAATTCATATAATGTTGATTATGTCAATTTCTACCCACTAACTTTCTTGCTCATTCGAATCAAAATACTAAAACCATGATCAGATTTATATTTTATAATAAATTTTATATAATTCCATACTCCTTAATATTGAATCACGTAACGACTTCTTATCAGATGTAATTTATAATTGAGTACACTTATTAGTATCCTTCCTTGTGACCCTCAAAGACACCCCTGAAAAATGTTGAACTTTTTCAGGGGCAAGAAACCGTCACTCTGCTACCTATTTCGCAATTGCGAATCTAATAGTTGCGGCAGTGTTTGGTACTTGATATCCATTTTCATCAATGGCTACCACTTTAATTTCGTATTCAGACCCACGGTTAAGTTTTTTGATGGATTCTATCCACTTTCCATTTGGTAGCACTTTGACTTCTAAGACACCATTTTGGGAACTAAACCGTTCGTGCCAGTAAATCTTTATCATTTCTACTCCTACAGCTTTACCTTTAACACTCACACTGCCACTATTTATTGTTATATTATTAACTGGTTTTTCAATTGTTAATGACGTATCAGTTTGGATATTTTTACCTAGATCTGCCGCTAACATTAGGTAGCCTGCCTGTTCTACAGTTAAATCCTGAAAAATGTTCCCATCAGCTAAAGCTTCTACTAATCTTTCCAGATAACCATTCACCCGTGGTTTGTCGCCCATTAATGCTGCTGTGTAGACAACAGTTGCTTTATCTCCGGTGATTTGTGAGTCTGTATACCAATTAGGAAATTTCTTGTTATAAAAATTATACAATTCAATTGCTCTTTCGCTATCTGGCTGAATCAACCCAGTATAAATTCCGGTTAATTGTTTTGCAACATCAGCCTCGGATGTTAGATCAGGAATATCCTTCTCATTTGCTTGGTTAAGCGATAAATAATAGTATCCATCTTGATTATTCCAGAGGTGATTTTCAATTCCTGTTTCGAGTTGAGATGCAAAACTTTTAAAATAGCTAGCAGGACCAGAAGAATTAAAGTGTTTTTCAAATAACCAAACACTATCTTTCATACCTTGAAGGGTTAAAGCGTTATCTTCAAAGCTCTTAACTGTATTGCCAGGGTGTTTCCACATTAAGCCGTCACTTGCCTGTGTCCTCATTATTCCTAGCCCACCAGTCATAATGTCCAAATTATATTGAGTAGTTAGAAATTGATTTTCCTTTTCATAGTATGCTTTTAAGAGTGATATAAAGGTTGCATTAATCACACTAGAACTTTCATATCGGTTAGATTTTTTCCATTCACTCGTTTGAGTATCCTTATAATAATCGTAATGTGTTCCGTATACACCCAGATTATCGCCCCAGTTCCAGTTAGTCATGTACCAATCCATATATTTTTTAACATTAGGAATCGTTTCTTCTCGTAATAATAATCCTAATGCTGCAACATTCGATGAAGCCGTTTTGATATCTGAGTTATGCTGATTTAATGTAATTGCACCATTGTCCAACTGACGATCCACAATCCAAGAAGACAATTGATTCATTACTTCATCATATAAAGTTTGTGCACTAGAAGAAATTGGAATAGTTAGGTCCTTTGTTCTAACAACATTGTTTTCATGCTTAACAAATGCCCAAACTGTTAGTTCCTTCATTTCTGGTTTAATTCCCTTTAACACTAGAAGTCCATCATCACTAATTTCAACAACCTCAGGTTGATCAGAATGGTAGGTAATTTGAGCATTTGAAAGGTCAACACTTGAACCATCATTGTAATGTGCAACTGCCTTTATTTCAGTCGATTCGTCTCGATGAAGATTAGTCTTAGCAGATATTAGATAAGCATCCTTAATAATGTTTGCTTCGTTTCCAACTTTTACCTCAATTCCAAACTGTCCTTCTTCTATAATATTATTAAATTTATCTTTTGCCTGATATTTTAATAAATAATCCCCATTTAATAAACCTTCTAATAAAATAGACCAGCTACCATTTAAAATATTTGTGGTAAACACTGTTTTTTCTGATGTTAACTCATGAGTAAACTCAAAGTTAACCTCATGGATTCCTTTAGCAGTTCCGTTCAAAGTATAAGGCATTTCAGAAATGATGGATTGTTCACCTAGGTTTGCTATTTCAAAACTCTTTGTTTCATTTGAGAGTTCCATAGCTTTTGAAGCAGTAAGCATGGTGATCCCACTTTCCATGACATACCATGGCCATGGATGATTTTCATCTATATAAGTATTTTTTACGGTTTCTAAAAATTGATCAACGCGAATTTTATCCCCCATAATTGCAGCTGTATACGCAATAAGTGCCCATGGGAATGCATCTTCTTTTTCCAATACTGGCCAACCTGGGTGATATTCATTAAATGTATTATAAATTTCTAATGCTATGTTGCTTTTTGGATCTATAATACCAGTCCATATAGGGAATAATTGTGCAGTAGCATCTGCGTAAAATGTATTCCAATCGGGATTAAGTAAAGTACCATCTGTCATTTTGCCAGGTGAGTATATGTTTTTATTTGATATCCATAACTCATTCTGAATCCCCTCAAATACCTCAGTTTGGTGTTTAGAATATGTTGCTGATGATTCTTGATCATTAAAAACTTGATTACAAATCCATACCATATCCTCCAAACCTTTGTATACTTCCGTATTATCCATTAAGTATTTTACTTTGTATGAAGGTTTTGCCCAAGTTAAACCATCCTCTTGTTTGGTTGATAGCATGGCAGAAGCTATCAGTAAAATGTCTTCTTTATGTTCTTTTAAGTATTGATAATCACCCGTTACTTCAGCATATTTACGTAAAAGATTAATAAATGTTGATGCATAGGAATCTGTAGAATCAAAATCGTTGGTTGGTGTTTCAGTCTTTTTATCAGTTTCTATGATGTAATCATATACGGATCCAGCAGGAGTGGATTCTGTTTCTTCTCTGTTTAAGTGTTCAAAATACCAATCCATATAATCTTTAACTGTTGAAGAATGTTCCTCTTTTTCTAATAAACCTAATAAACCAAGATGAGTAAAGTAAGGTACTACTTTATATTTTCCATTGTAATTCGAAATCGGGTGGCTGTATGTCGGTATGGCACCGTTTTCGAATTGTAAACTACTAATCCACTCTGCTTCTTGTTTTAATATTGACGTGTACAAATCCGAATCCTCGTTATCAATCTTAGTTATTGCAAAACCCCTTGTTGGTAAAACGATTGATATTATCAAAATAGTAACGATGAATAGTTTGATAGAAATATTACATAATTTCCCCTTCATAACAACACCTCCGCATTTTTAAGAAATTCAATCCATTTCCTTCTTACCCTTTGATTGCTCCTGAAGTCATTCCTTTAATAAATTGCTTTTGCATCAAGATATAAATCAAAATTACTGGTAGGACCATAATGGTAGATGCAGCCATGAGAAGTTCATATTGTGTTGTATATTGGCCTACAAAAACAGATAAACCCATTTGAATTGGCATTAAATTATTATCTGTAAATACAACAAGGGCAAGCATAAATTCATTCCAAACGGATAAAGTATTTAATATAATGATTGTCGCGATAGCTGGACGTGCTAGAGGTAACATAATCTTATAGTAAATTTGGAATCTATTTGCACCATCCATAATTGCAGCTTCCTCCAACTCACGTGATATATCGTCAAAGAAAGCCTTTAAAATAAATATCGAAACAGGTAATGAAGTTGCTATTAGAGCTAGAATATAACCCGTTCTTGTATTTGCTAAACCTAAATTACTCATAACGATGTAAATCGAAATAAATGCTCCTGGTATAGGAATCATCAAGGTGGCCATAAAACTTAGGTAGATAGTTTTTTTACCGAACATCTTCAGTCTCGATATTCCATAAGCAGCTAAGGATGAAACAAGAACAACCCCTACCACTACCGCAACAGAGTAAATAATGCTGTTCATTGTGTAGAGATTAAAGCCACCATCTATCCATGCATCAATATAGTTTTTGAAATTTAAAGCATTGTTAGGAATAAAGCCTCTATTAGTGAAAATCTCATTTCTTTCTTTCAATGATGTAGAGACCATCCAAATTAATGGGAAAATAGAAACAAGCGCCCAACAAACTAAAAATAGGTGGATAAATCCATTTGAAAAAAGCCTCTTCACCCTATACAATATGCAACCCCCCTTTTTTACTCTTTTTGCGAAATTTTTAATTGAATTATTGATAGAGTAAAGAGCATGATCCCGAAGATGATTGAGAATGCACTAGCCATTCCAAAATCAGAGTTAGCAAACGCCTCTCTATATATTCGAAGTGCAGGAACCTCTGTTGTGAAACCAGGACCTCCCATTGTCATGGAATACACTTGGTTAAAGATACCTAATGCCCCTAAAATTGTAAGAATATTAACGAGTGTATATACACGTTTTAAGGATGGTATGGTTATATAGATTAACTTATGAAAACGGTTGGCTCCATCGATTTCTGCAGCTTCATAGATATCTTTTGAGATACCTTGCAATCCAGCCAAGAATAAAATAAATGAACCTCCTATTCCTTGCCACATAGATGTAACTGCAACTGCATATAAAGCGGTATCTGTCGAACCAATCCAGATATGTGTCCATTCTTCCAAACCAATATTCTCCAAAAATGTATTTAGTATCCCTTTTGGTTCATAAATCCACTTCCAAACATAACCTACAACAATACCTGAAAGTATTGGTGGAATATAATAAATTACTCGGTAAATCTTACTTCCCCTAATCCCGGAATTAACGGCTATTGATAGAAGTAAAGCAATCGTATTCATAAAAATCAATGACAACAATGCAAATATAGCTCCATTACCTACAGCATGCCACCAATTGCTATCTGTTATGGCTTCAATATAGTTCTGGAAACCTATGTAATCTAAATTGATATTAACCCCGTTCGCATCAGAAAAACTATATTGCAACGTTCGAATAATTGGGAAGAGAGAAAACGTAAGAAATAGCATGATTGCGGGCAAAACATATAATAGATTTAAATACTGCTCATAGCTTTTTTTTCGAGATCTTTTCTTCACTCCCGTTGACTTTTCTACCATTTGGTTTGGAATCATATGCACCCCTCCAGAAAACGGGTTTGTGTAAACTACAAACCCGTAATCTTTATTTACTACCTCCTTACTCTCCTTTTTTTATCTCTGTTGCTAAATCCTCTAACACTTCTTCTGGTGTTGCTTCACCAATTACAATAAGTTGAATCCCTTTTTGTAAAACAGTGGCAGCATTTGGATTTTTATAAACACCTGGAGATTCAAAAACGTGCTCCATTCCTAATGAGAAATTACGTAAAGCAGATGACATCCCATCATCTGATTGAGCAACTTCTAGATTTGCAGGTAAGTTAAAGCTTTCTTTTGCATAAGTTTCTTGTTGTTCTTTCGCTACTAAATACTTCACAAATTCTATTGTTTCTTCTTTGTGTTTTGTATTATTACTTACTACAAGTGGAACACCTATTCCTCCGGTAATCTTGATATCATATTGTGCATCTGATGGTACAGGAGGCATGAAAACATCATAATTTTTAAATTCTGGGTTCATTTGATTAAATACACCAATTCCCCATGAACCATCAAAAATCATCGCCACTTCACCATTTACAAACATTTGTTCAGCTGCTGGTAAATCCATTGTGGCTATACCCTCCGCAAATGCATCATGTTCATACAATTCTTCAAACAACTCTAACACTTTTATATAATCGGATCCTATTACTGGTTCTTCTCCTTGTTTGATTTTAAATAATTTGTCTTGACCTAGAAAAGCTAACTCATAGGGATTCAAAATAGGGTCAATTACCCATGACCCCATACCGGTTGCAAATGGAGTAATGCTAGCTGCATTGAGTTTATCGATAGCATCAATAAATTCATCCCATGTTTTAGGAGCTTCTGTAATTCCCGCTTTAGCAAATAAATCTGTATTGTAGATAAATTGCATATTATTTGCATCCATCGGAATGGCATAAGTTCCATAATTAGTTACCTCAAAAGGATTTCCCTCTTGAAAACTAAATGTTTTAACCAATGTTTCTGGGAAGTTTCCTAGCACATCCTCCATTTCTTTGCTCAACTCAAGTACACTATTGGTTTCAACTAACTGAGCTAGGTCTCCAGCTCCACCGGAATAAGTCATTAAATCTGGTAATGAATCTGTTTGGGCGGCTGCAATAATTTTTTGCTTAAATCCATCACCACCGAAAAGTTGAACATCAACTTTTGTTCCAGTTTCTGCTTCAAAGTCTTCAGCAAATCCTTTTAATAGATCATGACGGTCATTAAGATAATGCCAGAATACAATTTCTGCACTCTCATCTTTACTTTTATTATCCTTATTTGTTTCCTCCGAACTGCAACCAGCAACGAACAATAACAGGAATGTAAAACTAATAATCATTTTTCCCCATAAATGATCTTGCTTACCAAACATATTTAAACCCCCCATATTTTTAATAAGTTATATTTCTTTTTTCGTATTTCTTTATAATATTTTTGTTATGTTCATCCCCACCATCTACATTTGCACTTATAAAGACCGGAGGGGCTTGATTACTTTCTAGAAATAGATTTATTATTTCTACTGTAAGGGATTGTGCAATTAAAGTTCCAACAACAGTAGAGGCAGAACCGGTTTTAAACTCATACTTAGGAATTTCTAAGAGTACATCCCCATATGGACAGTGATTATCAATAACAATATCTGCTACTTCATATAACTTCTTCCCGCTATGGTGTCGACTTGTTGTGTTTTTTGAATGTTTTAGGGAAGTTACAGCAATGACTGGAATACCTCTATTCTTACATTCCAATGCTAATTCAACTGAAGATCCATTTCTACCAGAATTCGAAACAATGAGGAAAGCATCTTCTGGGTGTACATCATGAATCTCTAATAATCGATTTGCTGTTTTAGGACTCCGCTCCAATTCGACTAAATTAATAGAGTCGTTATCTCTTGCTGCAATATCTTCAAGACCAACAAGTTTCATCGGGGCTAATCCTCCAGCCCTTCCACACATTTCCATTCCAAATGATCTAGAATGTCCTGCTCCGAAAACATGAATAATTCCATCTTCTAATAACCTTTCAGCTAATAATTTTGAAGCTCGTCGGATATTATCCATTTCTTTTTCCTTAACTTCTTGGCAAATGTTTAATATAGAACTGTAAATATTTTCAGCGTTTAGACTCATATTTGATATCCTCTCCTTTAGAATTAATAGCATCAAATTTAATATCCATATTTAAAACCTCCCCTGCTAAAATGATTGTACCTATTATTGGTGGATACTTTGGTAAACAGATTTGAGCAGAATTTCTATATTCCTCAACTTTCTCTTTTAAACTAGTTAACACCCATGCTTGAGAATTAAAGACACCACCGGTAGGATATATTTTTAAAACCTCTCCATATAATCCGTCATCTTCCAGTTGTTTTATAATTGAAATGATTAATTCACCAAGCTCTGAACCCGCAGCCTTTAATATATTTTGTGATGCAATATCCCCTTCATTCGCTAATCTCTCTACTAGTAGTGACAAGTTTGAGATATCACTTCGATCTATGAAATGACCGTGGATTTTCTTTTTGATTCCCCAATAGGAATCCTCCCTAAAAATATGAAGGATTTCATCTGTTAATTTGGTAGGAATGCCTCGATATTCAATATGTTTGATAGCTGCTTTAATGGCTTTTAACCCTATCCAATATGCACTACCTTCATCTCCCAAAATATGACCGTACCCACCAGCAACATACTCTTTAGTATCATTAAAGCAATAAGCAATGCTTCCACCACCTGCAATCACAAGAATGCCATCATTTTTACCAGAAGAGGCACCTGCCAAATTGGCTTTGACATCACCCTCAATGATAATATTTTCAACATTTATACATTCAAGAATCCAGCTGGATACTAGACTTTCATGTTCTTTATGAATACCGCTAATACTCACAAAAGCAATCTTGATTAAATCAATGCGTGTAGTCATTTGACTTAATAGCTCTTTAATCGATTGCTGAATACCCTGCTTTGATTTAAACTGTCCTTTATCGGTTAGCATGTGATCAATAGAAGGACCTTTTGCAAATTGAAAAGTTCCATCTTCATGATTATAAAGACAGGATTTTGTAGAAGTTTGACCAGCATCGATACCAAGTATGAACATACTTTCACCCCTTAGCTGTATAAGATTTAAATGCTATATGGCACGAACAAAGCGATTCGTAATTTCCCAAGGGGCAGTAATAGATGTTCCAATTACAACACTGTGAGCTCTTCTAACATTAATAGCTTCATTAACTTCCTCTGGTTTTGAAAATCTTCCTTCTCCAATAACGGGTATTTTTACCTTTTTCACGATACTTTCTAACAAGTCTAAATCTGGCCCGTCCGTCTTTTTTGAATATGGTGTATATCCCGCCATGGTCGTTGCAACAATATCGACTCCACTAGCTTCTGCCCTAATAGCTTCATCTAGATCTGAGATATCAGCCATCACAGGCATTCTTAATTCTGTTTTGATTTTATAAATGAATTGCTGCAGTTCTTCGATGTCAGGCCTTGCCTCTATAGAAGCGTCTATTGCTATAATGTCAGATCCTGCATCTGCTATCTTTTGAGCACTTTCAAAATCAGGAGTGATGACTGTTTTACCTCTTTTATCTGGTAATTTATAAATACCTATTATCGGTAGTGGCACATTTTTCTTAATTTCTTGAATGTCATCTACCCCATTGGCTCTAATTCCACCGGCACCTCCAATGTATGCGCTTTCAGCCATGGCGCGAATTAGTCGTGGATCACCATAAAATGGAGTTCCAGGCCAAGCTTGGCATGAAACAATTAACTTCTTTTTCAATAATTCAATCATGTTACATACTCCTTTCTTTTTTAATACAATTTATCTAAAATGGATTCAGTCGTTTTCCATAAGCTCTTCTTAGAAGCTGGTGACTGATTATTTAGCTTCATCGTTAGAATGACAGTGAGAAGTTCAATTACGTATAGAATAGATGTTTTACTTTTAAAACTTTCCACCTCTTTGAAGTTCGTTAACTTTCTATTCACACAAACCAAAGCGATATCAGATACTTCTGTAATAGGTGATTTTCCATGACCCGTAATACATATCGTTTTAGCCCCTGTTTGCTGTACTGAATCAAGAATTTTTACAATATCTCTTGTACTTCCTTGCTGGGATATACCAATCGCGATATCATTTTGATTTAAATGAGCTGCGGAGATTGATTGCAAATGACTATCCATTTGGGCATCGACTGTTAGTCCAAGCCCCATTAACTTAATTTTTAACAATAATGCCATTGGTCCTGATTCTCCTACACCAAAAATGGCTATCTTATTAGCTGTTGCAATCATGTCAACCGCTTGTTTTATTGAGGGTTCATCAAGACTTAAAGAAGCATCACGAACACTTTTCGAACAAATATGCGCAAATTTTTGCGAAAAACTTAAATCCTCCTCATTTTCTTGTGTGGATTCCTGTCGCTCTAAATCTTGGGCTAATCGAATCTTTAAATCTTGGAACCCTCTTAATCCAATGGAACGACAAAATCTTGTTACCGTTGATTGTGCGATCTGCAATTCTTCCGAAATTAATGTGACGGTATTATAAATAATTTTTTCAGGCGAATGTAATATAAGATCTGCAATTCTTTTCTCCGTCAGACTTAATCCTCCATAGTTACTTTGAATAAGTGTTTGGACTGATAAACCATCTGAATCGGTTTTGTCCTGTATATTTTTAGTATCTTTCATATTGATTCATCCTATCTCTTTATTTATTTTAAATTATAACTCTATTCAGATAATTTGAGCAAGAAATTTTTTTCGAAAAAACTACTTTTCAAGAAATTTTTTTCGATTCAATAAATAGTTCTCACTATACCAAATAATTTAAGCGTACTTATGTAGTATAAGTATCTTAGTTTAAGCTTCATAATAAAGGTAAGAATATTATTTTTTTAAGGCCAGTAAGTAAAGGCACAGTAGAAAATTTGTGTCTAAATTCATTACTATGATCATTACCTCTAATTATTGGTGTACATAGTTAAATAAGGAGAAAAAAGGCCTTTCCTTCTTATTTACTTATGTTTTGTAAAATAGTAATATAAATCTAATACATTCAATAAAAGTAATTTTAGATACTATCTGTAGTGCTTTTTAAATATAATGAGTAAGTTAAAATTATAGAAGCTTATAAAACCTCTTTTAACTGTTTGCCTCTAATCTAATAAATTTCTATAAGTATTTTAATTACTTATTTTTTTGTAGAAATTGTTTAAAACTATTCCCCAATAGACATAATAAAAAGAGTTATGTTTAGATAAACATAACTCCCTATGACACACCTATTAATTCCCTATCCCGCTCTAATAATTATAGGAAGTGAAAAATAAGTCGATTCTTGTCGAAATCTAATAGATATTATGTAAACTAGTTTCAAACTGCATCCGAACAATAACAAATGACTTAACTTCCTATAGTAATGGATATTGTGGAGTTGGCTCCCCCTAACTTGACGATAATGTGCTGGAGCGTCCGGATAACTTCCGGTACCGTTCTGATAACTCCTAGGGTCGGGATTAAATGACAAGGTGCGTCCAAATAATTTCATTTTTTGGAGGTCAATTCCTATGGATTTGCAACAAGCCTTTTACTGCATTAAATTTTTCTTCTAATGTAAATTTAACCATATAAAAAACCGCACCTCTGGATCTACGTCAAAATTTTGGACACAAGAAAGTTAATATTATAAATAGTGACTGCCCCTCGAAAAATAAGTTGGGCCATGGCGCTTGACATGGAGCCTCCGCGGGCATGATCTTCCCGCCGAGAAACCAGATGGCACACCATCGGCTTCGCCAGCCAAGGCTATCATGCCGACCCTCCATGTAAAGCGGTGCACAAGCGACATCTTGAGACTACGCCGAGAGCCTGATATTGTTTTCAATCTCTTGTGGGGTTTTATAGCCGAGGCTGCCATGAATCCTTTTGCGGTTATACCAGCCTTCAATGTATTGAAATAACGCTATTCTCGCAGTTTCAAAATCTATATATTGAACATGGTTAACTTCTTCTTTTTTTAGGATCGCATGAAAAGATTCAATACAAGCGTTGTCATAAGGACTACCCTTATAACTAAAGGAATGTGTCTTGTGATAAGATTGTATCTTTTTAGCAAAATCTTCGCTTGTATACTGTGAACCCAAATCTGAATGAAAGATAACATCATCACCTGGTTTTTGTGTGATATAGGCATTTTTTAAAGCCTTTTCTATCAAATCTGTTGTCTTTGAACGTGAAAAAGAATACCCGATAACCTTTTTGGAATGCAAATCTAATACAGATGCTAAATAGCACCATCCATCTTTAAGCGTATGAATATACGTAATGTCGCCAACCCACTTTTCATTGATAGTAGTAGTAGAAAAATCTCTTTTTTTAAGACATTTTCACGCTCTACTACGTTTCCTTTACTTGGGGTAGGACGAAACTTCTTAACTGTTATCGAACGGATACCAGCGACTGACATTAATCGTTGAACACGTTTAATACTAGCTATATAGCCCATATTGCCAAGTCGATCCTGGATTTTCGGTGCTCCATATCGTCCTTTGTTTTCCTTATGAATTTCCTTGATTTTTTCGGTTAATTCTCGATTTTCACGATCACGATTTGATTCCGTTTTGCTTAACGATTGATAGTAAGAACTTTTAGGCATACCAAGTGTTTCACACATTTTCTTAACAGAGTAGTCCATTTTATGTTCTTCAATAAATTCTGTAAGTTCAGCGTCACTTACTTTCTCGCGAATATGGCCATAGCATTTTTTAAGATTTCAAGCTCATGTTTAAGACGGAGGTTTTCCTTTTGAATATCATCAATTTCTTTAGGAGTAATCTCCTTACCCTGGGGTCCTTCAATAGGGGTAAAGCTCTTAATCCATTTATAAATAGTTACTTACGATACGCAAAATTCGCTACTTAAATCTTTCACTGAACTGCCAGAGTGATATAGGTCAACTACTGTTTTTTTGAAATCATCATTATAATTTCTTTGTTTCATCGGACACATCCTCCTTAGTTACTGATTGTAACTACTTAACTAAGCTGTGTCCATGGAACTATACTAACATCACCTCCAATTGTTAGTCTTTGTCTCTAACAATTAGGGTGCAGTTTAATAGGTAGACTTTTTTTAAAATGTCTGCTCTATAGGGTACATTGTAATAAGACCCAAGCCTTTTTAAATACATATAATATTTCACGAATACCCTCTTGATAACGATATGGCAATGTATATTAGCTTAATATCTCATTTCAATTCTCTTATTATTCTTTTATATAAAACTAACAATTTGAAACGTCAAATTATCGTCTGTTTATTTTCAACAATTACAGCTATTCCCTGACCAACTCCAACACACATAGTAGCAAGTCCGTATTTCACTTTCCTTCTCTTCATTTCATGTAGTAGAGTGGTTAGTATTCGTGCCCCACTTGCGCCTAGAGGATGACCCAGTGCGATTGCTCCCCCGTTAACGTTTACAATTCCTTGATCTAATTCTAATTGACGAATGCATTCCAATGATTGTGACGCAAAGGCTTCATTTAATTCAATTAATCCTATTTGTTCCTTAGATAGACCACTGCGTATCATAGCTTTTCTTGTAGCATAAATCGGCCCGAGCCCCATTATTGAGGGCTCTAACCCTGCCGTTGCACCTACAACATATCGAGCCATGGGTTTTACCCCTAATTGCTCTGCCTTTTCCGCACTCATTAACAATAGAGCTGATGCTCCATCATTTACTCCAGATGCATTTCCAGCAGTTACAGTCCCACCTGAAAAAATAGGCTTTAATTTAGAAAGTTTTTCGAATGTTATTTCAGGACGTGGATGCTCATCATTTTCTACAATTATTTCATTCTCTTTCTCGTCACGAATACTGACAGGTACAATTTCATCAACAAACCGATTCTCTTCGATTGCTTTCTTTGCCTTTAATTGGCTTTGTAATGCAAATTGATCTTGTGCTTCCCTTGTAACATTAAAACGTTCCGCAACATTTTCAGCGGTTTTGGGCATTGATTCTGCTCCGTACACTTCTTCTAGTTTCTTATTTATAAATCTCCAACCAATGGTTGTATCGTTAAGTTGCATGGAACCTCTAGGAAATTCTTTATCAGGCTTAGCCATTACATATGGAGAACGGGTCATACTTTCGGTTCCACCTGCTATAAAAATATCCCCATCCCCTAAAGCAATTGCTCTAGCTGCGTAAATCACAGCATCCATACCTGAGCCACACAACCGATTAAGAGTTGTACCACCTACCTCAACAGGGAGATCTGCTAGTAGGGATGACATTCTTGCAACATTACGATTATCTTCTCCAGCTTGGTTTGCATTTCCTAATACAACTTCTTCAATTTCTGTAAGTGGAACACTAGGATTCCTTTCAATAAGAGCCTTAATTACAATGGCACCTAAATCGTCTGGGCGAACAGTTTTTAACGTACCTTTGTACCGTCCTATGGGTGTTCGAACTGCATCAACTATAACTACTTCTTTCATTAATTATAATTCCCTCCTTGCTTGTAGAGTTATAATCATAAACACCTTTGCCAGATTTCCTCCCTAGTCTACCAGCGCTGACATATTGCTCTAATAATGGGGCTGGCCTATATTTTTCACCTAGTTTTTCATGTAAGTATCTTAAATTATTTAATCGGGTATCAAGACCGACTAAGTCTGCAAGTTCAAATGGGCCCATAGGAAAATTAAGCCCCAGTTTTATAGCTTTGTCTATTTCTTCAGGTTTTCCTACTCCCTCTTGCAGCATGTAGAATGCTTCATTTCCGACGAGTGCACTAATTCTACTTGTCACAAATCCAGGAAACTCATTAATAACTACTACCTCCTTTCCCATTTTTTTCGAAACTTCCTTAATTACTTCTGTTGTTTCAACACTGGTTTCTAAACCTCTAATAATTTCTACAAGTGGCATTTTATGTACTGGATTAAAAAAATGCATCGCAATTGTTTTTTCTGGCCTCCTACCATAAGAGGCAATTAATGTAGGACTCATTGTTGATGTATTTGTAGCAAAGTAACAATGTGCTGGTGCATATTCTTCCATTTGTTTAAAAACAGACTCTTTAATTTCATGTTTTTCCGTCACAGCTTCGATAATTAAATCAGATTCTCTTGCTACCTCAGCCAAATTTGTAGAAAAAGAAAGTCTATTTTTTGCTAAAATTGACTCTGATTCTAATAATTTTCCAAGCTCAATCCCCCTTTCAAAAATTATTTCTATTTCTTCTTTTGCACTGTCTAATGCCACTGGCTTTACATCTACCACTGTAGTATTAAAGCCTGCAACAGCAGATATATAAGCAATCCCTCTTCCCATTATTCCTGAACCCACTATTAATATATTTTTTATCATCTATTGTCCCCACCTTAAATTTTTAACTAGCTTTAATTCCGGTGATCTAACATAATGTAAAACTACTATCTATACAAAAAAAGAATGTGCCTTATACATGAGGTTAAAATAGTCAACGTTGTCAACTTCTAGTTCTATTATAATTGTATAGCAACGGTCACACTTTCAAGGAAATCATTGATTCCTTCTTGACCTCCTTCTCTACCCCAACCGCTATTTTTTACACCGCCGAAAGGAGATTCGATATAAGCAGAAACAGCACCGTTAACTCCAACATTTCCAACTTCTAGCTTTTCTGAAATACGTAATACACGTGTAATATCCTGAGAATAAACAAAAGCCATTAAACCATAGGGGGTAGCTGTTGCGCGTTTTATTACTTCTACCTCGTCCTTGAACGTCAAAAATGTTCCTACAGGGCCAAATGTTTCCTCATTACAAATATCCATTTCCTCATTTGCATTCCATATTAACGTAGGGCGATAATAATAACCGTCAGATAAGTCTACATCATTTACAACATCCCCGCACACATAGGTTTTGGCCCCTTTCTTTATAGCATCACTAACTAATCTATCTACTTTCTCAACAGCACGCTGGTTGATTAATGGACCAACAGTTGACTCTTCATGGTGACTAGGGCCTACTTTAAGTTTATTGATTTTTTGCATAAAGCGATCAAAAAATTCAGCAGCAATTGATTCATGTACATAAATTCTGTTTGGTGAACCACAGATTTGCCCAGCATTTCGAAATTTAGCATAAAGTAGCGAGTCTAAGATTTTTTCTTGGTCTATATCTGGAAATATGATGCATGGAGAGTTACCACCTAATTCCATTTGTGTTTGCTTCAAATTGCTTGCTGCTTTAGCCGCGAGATGCCTACCTACGTTTGTTGAACCGGTAAAAGTAATTTTCCGGACGGCAGGATGTTCACAAAAGACATTTCCAATTTCTTCAGCATTCCCAGTAATAATATTTATAACACCATCTGGAAAACCCGCTGTTTTAACTAACTGGG
The DNA here is from genome assembly GCF_036965045.1 of Bacillus sp. JJ1533. Taxonomy (NCBI): domain Bacteria; kingdom Bacillati; phylum Bacillota; class Bacilli; order Caryophanales; family Bacillaceae; genus Bacillus; species Bacillus sp. JJ1533. The sequence continues at coordinate 26,972 of NZ_JBALOV010000014.1, forward strand.
CTAATATTATCGCAGATAGAGGTGTATCCGGTGCAGGTTTAGCTACATACGTACAACCTGCAGCTACTGAAGCAGCTAATTTTCTTGCTATTATTCCAAAAGGGAAATTAAATGGGCAAATAGAAGCTACGACTCCAACTGGTTGTTTTATTACAAAAATCCGCTTATCACTGTCTGCTGGAGGAATAACCGTACCATAAATACGTTTAGCTTCTTCTGTATACCAACTTATATAAGCAATTGCTGACCTAACTTCTCCAATAGCCTCCTGTAAGGTTTTTCCGCTTTCAGCCGATAATAAAGAAGCGATAGGTAGCAACTCTTTCCGTAACAGATTTGCTAGTCTAAACAAATATTTAGATCGTTCTCTTCCGCTCTTAACCGACCAAAGTGGAAATGCTTTAGATGCGGAATCAACAGCTAGTTCAGCCTCAACTTTTCCACCTTGTGGTACATAACCTATTACATTTTTTGTTGATGGATCGTATACTGGATCCCATTCATTAGATTCGGCTGTTATCCACTTACCATTTACAAACATATTTAAACGGTTATCTTGGCCGATTAATTCTTCCCATGGAAATTTCTGTTTTATCATCATTTATCCTCCCAACCAGAAGCTCGAATTGTCAAAACTTTATATAGAATAGGTATTGAATCCTATAAACCACGGTTTTAAAATAAAAAATTGTCACCCCTTAATTTAGGATAATTGTGAGATTATCAGACGACTCCAAAAACCCTAAAGAAAGGATGTGACAAGCGATTACCTCACTTATTACTTTATTTATAAGAATTTAGGTAATTAGAATCCTACAGACTTGTTAAAAAAACGTTTTAAAAACTTCAAGTCTATAATCCTGCCAAACAATCGGAAAGTAGAAAAACAGATTTTTATAAAATATTTTAAGAAAATGGTTATTGTAAATCGTTTGGTTTTTTTAGGTGTTTCATTTTTTCAAAAGGATTTTTACATGTATTGCAATAATAAATTTCTCGACAGAGTGTTGTTCCAAAAAACGTCTCTTGAACTGCATGAACAGAATTACAATATGGACAGTTCACCTGATTGTTCAAAGCAACAGCGATTCCATATTCTTGAAGTTTTTCAACCCCTTTTTTACTTATCAGCTCGGCACCCCAATCACCATTAAAGTCCCACTCTACATGCACATTTATATTTGTATGTTCCTTCTCTATCGTTTTTTTAACCAAATCCTCAATATACTCTAATGCGGGACAACCTGAAAAGGTAGGTATGAGCCTAATTTGAATGGTTTTACTTGAAACCATAACATCTTTAACAATTCCTAGGTCCATAATACTAATCGGCAATTCCGGGTCATCTATTGTTTCTAATAACTCATTAACTTGTTTTTTTCTAACTTCGACAGATAATAACTCCATCATATTCCACTCCTTTCTATTAACTCCAAACCATATCAGGGCTTTCCCTGTATACTGTGGTTAACTCATCGTACAATAGAGAAAAACCTTCAGAGTGATTACCGTTACGTCCGCCTTTTTGTACTAATTTAGCCATCATTTGTTCTTCAGAATATGGAATGTCTACATTAAGTAGTGACAAGATCTTGTTTATTTTTTGTAATGACTGTGATAAAAGATCTTCCGGCTTCGAAGGCACATCCAAATATTTATCTGATATTTCTTTGTACAATGTACCTGAGAAAAAGTCAGAAATAAGGGGATATATTTCATCGACGGTTTCTTGTATCTTCATTCTTCCTTTTTCATCTTTTGAAATAATAAGTGCCCACTCTGTCCAATGCTCGAGGTGTATAGATTCTTCTCTCTCCATTATGTTCGAAATATTCAGAATTATCTGCAGTGAGAGCTTTTTGCTAAACTTAAATCTTTCATTATCGACTACCTCATAAAATAATTGTTTGATTATTAATTTTACCCAATCATATTCATACCAGTATTCAGCTAGATGGGAAACACGCAACTTCTCGGGTGACCGCTCATACATCAACTTATCCATCTCTTTTTCTGATTTTGATTCTGTAATTGTACGAAGCAGCATGCGGCAGTGACCCATTTCATCCTGAGAAATTGAGCCAATAGCGATATTTTCCTCTAAATCAGGACCATAATCGTATACCTTTTTAGCCATTAAATGTCCTACCCAAAATTCATCTTCAGCCCATTCGAGTAAAAATTGTTTAATAAGAGGGTTTATATTCATCACTTTTTCCTCCTTTTTTTAATATGTGATAATGGTTAATATGTTACTGTCGCTTGACGGTATGATTTGTCTTTAGCTAAACCTAAATACTCTGAATCCTCAATCGTATGAAACTGATGTCTTTCAATAACAGTTAATTTATAGCAGTTTTCACGCCGCGCAAAAATTTCGCGTGCACTGTGTAGAGCCAGTCTTTCATTCGGTGCACGCACACTTCCAACATGTACTGGGTTTCTCTCGGCTTGTTCATGTCTAATCACTTCATAAATTTTGAATCCATTCATGATTACATCCTCCTTATCTACCGTCTTTACTATATTTTTTTGATTAGTTCTCTAATCCAGCGTGAGGATTCGTAACTTGTTTCAACTTTCTTACGCCAATATTCAGAACATGGGCCATTCCCCTTTAAGACATGTTTGACCTCTTCCCAATTTGGCATTGTGTAACTCCAATATCCGGTTTCTTTATCTTTCAATAACTGTGGGTCATTAATTTGGTATCCAAGTGATTCAATTAATGGAACAATTTTATTTAACCAATTGTCACGAATCGTATCGTTAAAATCTACTTTCACTTTCATTTTCAGTGCCTTATTCTTAGGTTTGTTTCGGTCTGATGGTCCAAAATAAGCTAACATTCTTGGAAACCATAAATCTATCGAAGCTTGAATCGTATCCTTTTGTTTCTGAGTTCCGTTTTTTGATATTTGTTTAATCATATTAATTGCAAGATTATAATGAAATGCTTCTTCTTTCATGATTTTACGTAAAGACCTTTGATAAGGAAGAAAACTTGTATTAACTAAAGACTGAAATTGAACAATGGCTGCTGTGTTCTGTAACAACATACCGGAAACCATTTCTTCAAAAGTTTTGAAGTCATAATGAAAAATATTTAATAATTTATTTTCCCCACTTATATACCCTTCAACAATTTCCTCTCTTGATAAACCCATATCTTCACAAGATCGAATAAGGATATGCGCATGCCCCATTTCATCTTGGGATTTAGCCGTGTACATCATTTTTCGAATAATGGATGGATTTTTAGGGATCCATTCAGAAAATATCATTCCACCGACAATTTCTGCCAAAGCTTGAAATCCCATTACACGTCTAACTTCAATTTTATAATCCTCAGGCATCCAATCTGTAGCATCAACCTTGCCGCCGTTTGATACATATTCAATAAACTCTTGCGTTTTATCGCCAGATACAGTCATTCAAAGCCCCTCCTCTAAATATTTAATTAACGTTAATTAAAATTACATCTTAAATATATGGATACCGACAGCTGCAGAATCTTCACCAATTCGACCACCTGAATTATGTGTTAATCCAACCTTGGCATTTTGTACTTGTCGTTCTCCTGCATCCCCACGTAATTGCCAAACAATCTCACATATTTGTGCCACACCTGTGGCTCCGCTTGGATTCCCTTTCGATACTAACCCACCGCTCGTATTGACAGGAATCATACCTCCTAATGTTGTATCACTATTTTCTATCAATCTAATACCTTCTCCTTGTTTTGCAAACCCAAGTGATTCATATAGAAGAAGTTCTGCTGGAGAAGTTGCATCATGAACCTCAGCTAAATCAACATCACTAGGATCAAGTCCGGCAACTGCGTAGGCTTTCTGAACTGCTTTTTCGACAGCACTATTGCCACTCCCAAGATTAGCCGAGCCCGATTGTATGACTGAGGCTGCAATACTCACTGCTTTCTTTACTTTTTTTCGGTTTGAAACAGAACGGTTAGATAACACAATTGCCGCAGATCCATCTCCTATTGGAGAACACATGAACCGAGTCAATGGGTCAACTACTTTAGGAGAAGCTAGTATATCCTCTATACTTAATCGATCTCTGTATTGTGCTAATGGATTTAAGGAAGCGTGAAACCGGTTCTTACTAGCTATTTTGGCTAAGTGTATCGGTTTAGCTCCATATAGATCCATGTATTTCTTTGCTTTTTTTGCATACGATTCCATAAACACGCTGTTGTTTTGTTCTGCTTGAGTTTTTTCAACATCTGTTGCCGCTGCTAAAGCAAGTAAGGTTTTTTTTCTTTCTTCATGATAGAGCTTTTCCGTTCCAACAACTAAAACTGCATTATATTGACCTAATTCAACTGCCATACTTGCTAAATTAAAAGCGGTAGACCCGCTTGCACAGGCATTTTCAATATTGTAAATTGGTATCCCTGACAAACCCGAATCCCAAAAACTAACCTGCCCCCTGATACATTCTTGCCCTGTAATAAATCCTGCCATGGAATTAGCAAAAAATATTGCTTCAATTTCATTTTTTTCTACGTCTGCATCTTTCAACGCTAGTTCCACTGATAGTCGAGTCAAGTTCCTTAACGTTAATTCTGGGTATCTGCCAAATCTGGTCATACCAACACCTATAATTGATACTCTTTTCATAATCCTACTCCTTGTTAAATGTCTTTATCGTTTCAGTCCGTTTGATATCATTTGATAAAATATATCTACTATACTATCAATATCTACTTTTTCGTTCGGATCATACCATTTATAAATCCAACTACACGCCCCAAGAATTCCATTAACTACAATAACAGGGTCTAATTCGATAAAATCTCCACTATTTACACCTTGCTTATAAATATCTTGAATGAGTTTAACAAATTTCTTTTCTTGCTCAGTTATAAGGATAAAGTGTTCATCTGTTAGTTGGTGTTTTTCTTGAAAAAATACAGTAAAGATATCCATATTGTTTGAAACTAAGTAGATATATTCCTTTATTGCTCTTTTCAATTTCTCATCTGGACTACTGGATTCTTTAACAATTCGTTTCATAGCTTCTAAACCTAAATCCATGGTTTTTTGATATATGAAAAATAATATTTCTTGTTTGTTTTTCACATGATAATATAAAGCTGGTGCAGTTATTTGTAATTCTTCTACCACGTCTTTTAATGTTGCATTTTTATAGCCTTTTTCACGAAAAATTTTCGCAGCGTGCTCTATAATCTCAATACGCCTAGAGCTTTTTTTATTTTTCCTTCTTTCTATAGATTTTTCCATTTAATCACACGTCTCCATCTGTAGTTATTACTTGATTCTCACCAAAACGACAGCAGAAGCTTCAACTACTCTTTCTTCATGTTGGTTCGTACAATATCCTTTTAATTGAACAAATCCCGCCTGAAGCTTCTCTTTAAGTGTCAATTTATCTACAACCCATCTTGTTTGTATTGTGTCATTGGCGTAAACTGGGCTTGTAAATTTCCCTTGAATATCTGTATTAGCCACTGCTGTTCCTGAAAAATAGTTTCCTAATGCGCTTGCCATTACTCCAAGAGTAAAGGGACCGGGAAATATTCGCTGCTTAAACTTTGTCTGATCCACAAATAACTGATTAACATGTACAGGGTTAAAGTCGCCTAACAAGGCACTTCCTAAAACAAGATGTGTTTCTGTCAAAGTGATTGTTGAAGTAAACTCATCGCCGATTTTTAAATCATCAAAAAATCTTCCTTGAGCTACATTTACTGTTATCATGCATAATTCACCTCTTTTTGGATTTGTAAAAACTTCAAATATAAATCATTAGGTATTCTAATGGGTTTAAAATTAGTTATATCGATAAATCTATGGTCTGTTCTGCCCCTTACCAAAGTTTTATCCTCTTCTTTAAAAATCTCAAAATGAATACTAAAACCTTTATCTGATAAGTCCTGTAATTGAATATTAACCACTAGTTTATCTTCCAATCTAGCAGGTTGAAAATAATGACACTGGCTATACACAATAGGAGTTCCAATATTAAATTCCTCTGATAATACTTTGTTTGATAAGCCAAATTTTCTAAGCATCTGAGCTTCTGCTTTTTCTGCATAAGTGTAATATCTACCAAAATATACTACCCTTGCATAGTCAACATCATCGAAATCAACGATCAATTCAAAGTCCATCCACAGTTCCTCATTTCAACTAATTTGGTTTTAATTTATGCACTAATTTTGATGGATTACTAAGTTATCGTTTGTTCTTCAATTTCATGAACTGAAAAATCAGGAGAATCCAACTTTATGGTTTAAAGTTCACAATTTTAGTTGGGTGCACCCTCCTTAGAACAAATACTAAGGAAGGGTGCATTATCTATGTTTATTTTCCAATTTGATTGATGTCTGTTGTTTCAGGTGCTTTTGGATCGGATACTTGTGTCCAACTTTTGTCAGGAATATTACTTTCAAAAACTCTTGTTTCAGTAAGTCCATAATGGCGCTCAGGACTAAAGGATAAATTAGACATTAATCCCTTCATATCAATATTTGACATTCTTTCTGCTTGTGTAATAAATTTTTCAGTAGTGATGTCGTCCCCAACTGCTTTTAATATTTCAACTAACGTAATGGCATTTACTAATCCAAACATCATATTATTATTTAACGTTTCACCTGGAGCAAACTCTGAAACAATCCCATTAATTTCATCCAATGCTGGATCATCAAGCGGCGCGAAATAATCAACCAATAAATACCCTTCACCAGTATTACCTGCAATATCAAAGAATGGGTCGCCACGAGAAGGTCCAGTTCCTATCACCAGTGGGTCATAACCTATTTTATTTGCTTCTTTCATAAATTGACCTGCAGTAGTATAAATACCAGCGACAAATACCTGCTCTACTCCCTTTCGTTGCAGATTTGTAACTTGAGAACTTATATCCTCAGCACCCCTAGGGAAAGCTTCCTCAGCGATAATTTCTACACCCAATGCTTTTGCCTCTTCCTTTGCACCATTTAAGAAATCTATACCGAAGTCATCGTCTTGGTATAACACACCGATTTGTGGTTTAGATATGTCTAATTCTTTTGCAATATAATTAATTACTCTGCTTCCCTGCAGACTATATGGTACAGCTGAGCTAAAAATCATAGGTCGATGTGGAATATGGTTAACGGATGAAAATCCTAAACTAAAGGTTGGGACTTTATTTTCATCAATAAAATCATATGCTCCCGCAAACGCAGCTGACCCCTGTACACCTGCTAATGCAAAAATCTCGTCATTAAATACTAGTTTGTTAATTGCAGTTGCAGTAGTGGCTGGATTCGCACCATTATCCTCAGTAGAAAGTTTCAGTTGTCTGCCATTTATTCCACCATTTTTGTTAATATAATCAAAGTACGTCTTTACCCCTACTTCCATTTGGGTGCCTGCAGCTTGATATGGGCCAGTTAAGTCCACCAATAATCCAATATTAATAGTTTGATCAGATATACCTCGACTCGCATTATTACTAGATTCATTGGCAGTTTTGTTTCCTCCCCCTGAACATGCTGACAAGACAACAAGAGTTATTAATACAGTGACAATCCACAATCGTTTTACCATAGTTTCACTCCTTACTTTCTAGTTTTAAATTGTCGTCAACTACCTTTTGACTTCATTTTTATTTTAAAACAATCCTTATCAGCCTTACCTTCAAGTATTTCTTATAAGTGATTGCTAAATAAACATAATATTCAATCTACTAAGAGTGCTTATATGGAAAAGAATCAAATTTTCCTTTAATATTTTTCCAAATCCCATATAATCCCTTTGGTTCAAACATCAGAAACAGTATAATAATTAGTCCATAAACACTTTGACTTAACAAAGCAAACATGGATGTTAATTGTGGTACTAAGTCATTGAAGGAATTTACTGCCATACGTAAACCTTCTGGAAGTATGGAGATAAACAAAGCACCAATAACTGCTCCAGGTATAGTACCCATACCACCTGCAATAAGCATTGCTAAATACCCAATCGACATCTCAATACTAAAGTGATCAGGACTTATAAAACCTACCAAATATGCAAATAGACAACCCGTAATACCAGCATAAAATGATGAGATTCCAAAAGCTAAAACTTTGTACTTAATCAAATTTATCCCCATTGTTGCTGCTGCTACATCACTATCCCTAATGGCGACAAGAGCTCTCCCCAACTTACTACGAAACTTTATATTAGCTGCCAAGATTATTAATACAATGACGAAGGGAATAATCAAAAAATAAAATTCTATCTGTGTTTTTACAACCCAAAACCCAATTACAGGTTTAGTTATGCTCATACCATTATGTCCACCAGTAAAATTGGAAAGCTTTGCAATGACATACAAAATAATAAAATGAAAAACAAAAGTTGATACTGCTAAATACAGTCCTTCCAATCTTAATGCTGGCAACCCCACTATAAATCCAAATAACATTGTAATGATCGCAGTTAAAAAGAGAACGAGTATAAATGAGAATCCATAACTTGATAAAATCGCAGCCACATATGCACCAATAGCCACAAATGCTCCATGCCCTATTGAAATTAACCCTGTCAATCCGGTTAAAATATTTAATCCCAAAGCTCCTATTACAGCAATCAAAGCAAAGTTCAATGTGTTCAACCAATAATTCCCTAAAAACAGCGGCAATCCTAGTGAAAAAATAATCGCCATCGTTACAAATAATTTTCGATTTACTGTATTAAGCAGAGTAATTTCTTGTTTATAGTTAATATGAAAGTTTCCACTTCTAGCCAAATTTCCACCTCCTTGAATTACATCAAACTCTTTTGACCTCCACTGTGCCGTATAATCCATGTGGTTTGACCATTAAAACGATAAATAAAACAACAAATGCGGCTATTTCTTTAATATCCCCACCAATAAATCCTCCTGCAAAGGATTCCACCAAGCCAATCGTTATTCCACCTACAATAGATCCTTTAATACTATCTATTCCTCCTAGAAAAATAGCAGGTAGTGCTTTCAATCCTACTATATACATGCTTGGAGTTACGTAATTTATTTGGCTATAGAATATCCCTCCAATTCCTGCCACTAGTGTAGCGATAAGCCAAGAAATCATAAGAATTGAGGTAACACTTATTCCCATTGCCTGTGCGACTTCTTTGTTTTCTGCCGATGCTCTCATTGCAAGACCAATTTTTGAATAACGAAAAAAGATAGTGATGGCAACAATTAAAATTGTACTGGATACAATCGTCCAAAACTCTAATTCATACAGAGAGGCAGAGCCTATTTTTAACGTTCCCTCACCAAAAAAAGATGGAATTCTTGTTTCTTTTAATCCAAACACAATTCCACTTAATCCTCTTAAAAAACTAGCAATCCCAATAGTAACCATAATAGAAGAAAGGACTGATTCATCGATAAACCTTTGCATAACAAGCCGGTTTAAAAGGTAGCCGAGTAAAACCATACAAAGTAACGTAATCAGTAACGCTATTCCAATCCCCCACTTCATATCAACTAAGAGGAAGAGAGCGATATAAGCTCCTATCATAACGAGTTCTCCCTGGGCCATATTAATGATTTTAGAAGCTTTATAGATGACTACAAACCCAAGTGCTACTAATGCATAAATACTCCCAACTGACAAACCACTTACAAATAACTGAAGAAGATATTCCATTACACAACTCCTTCTTTTTCAGAGTACATTCCTTCGATTACATCCTTATATTTCCCTTCTATAGTTTCACGCCTTAACATAAAGATACTTGTTAGCTCCTCATCACTTTGATCGAGTTCCTTTTCTAACAATGTAAACCTCTTAATTGTTTCTTCTAAAGGTAATAGATTGTTAATCGTACTAATTTCTTGTTGAATGAGTGAGACCACTTTTTCATTCTGCACCATATTTTTAAAGGTAGTGTACGGTATTTTATTTTTTTGCATCCAGTACCCTATATTCTTTACATCGACTTCAATCAATGCTGTAAGGAACTTGCGATCTTTGCCTATTAAGATCATTTCTTTTATATATGGACTAACTTTGAATTTTTTCTCGATTTCTTGTGGAGAGATTCTAGTCCCTTCCGAGGTAAAAAAGATATCCTTTTTTCGGCCGACTAAGTACAATTGCCCAGAATCAACAAATCTTCCAATATCACCTGTTTGCAACCATTCACCATTAACAGCCGAGGCAGAAGCTGCAAAATCCTTATAGTATCCAGCGAAAATATTTTTACCTTTAATTAAGACTTCTCCCTCATTATTTAAAGTAACCTCAACTCCAGGAACATTTTTCCCGACTGTGCCAAATAAATAGTCATCCCCTTGATGGACAGTTACAAATCCCGTGCATTCTGTTTGCCCGTATCCTTCTCTAATTTCTAAACCTAACATACGATAAAACTTAATAATCTCATGTGCTATTGAACCAAATCCATTAATACAAACGCGTACTCGACGAAGTCCTAGATGATCTAACAATCTTCTAAACACTAAAAAGTGAAAAAATCGATATTGTACTTTGAGACCAAAGTTGATGCGATCACCAGTGCTTTTCTTATTAATATAATTCAAGCCAACCTTAGTACCTTGTTTATATATAACACGCCCAAGAAATGTAGATTCTTTCATCTTTATTAAATGATTAGAATAGATTTTTTCCAAAATGCGGGGAACTGCAACAAATAACGTCGGGGCAATCTCTTTTAGATCCTTTTCTACGGTTTCTACACTTTCTGCAAAATTTACGATCCCTCCAATATAAAGAGGACTATATAATGACATTATTCTTTCTAGCATATGGGGCAAAGGGAGAAACGAAACAACTGTATCGCCTTCGTATAACTTACATACCGATTGAAATTGTATAACTGATGTAAGTATATTATGTTGAGTTATCATTGCCCCTTTAGGAGAACCAGTACTTCCAGATGTATAGACGATCATAGATACATCATGTTTTTCAATAGATAACAATTCTTCCAAATATTCATCTGGATGTAGATTCACGTGTTTTTTTCCGGTTTCTTGAACAGCACGAAATGTAGTAATCGTATCTTTAAGATAACGTTGAATTCCTTTAACATTGATCACAATGATTTTCTCTAGTTTAGGCAAGGTTACTTTACACTCTAATACTTTATCTAATTGCTCTTGATCTGAAACTACACATACTTTTGCGTCTGAGTGGGATAGCATGAAGTGCAGATCCGACTGAGTGCTACTAATGGGAATCCCAACACTAATTCCGCCAATATGCTGTGTTGCCAAATCAGCATAAATCCATTCAGGGCAGTTATCAACTAATATTGCGAGTTTATCACCCTTCTTGAACCCAGAAGCTTTTAACCCAGATGCAAATAGCTTAACGTGCTCATAATATTCATTCCAACTTGTTTCTTTCCATATCCCTAACACCTTATGTCGAATAGCCGGTTTATCTCCTAATCGTAAGACTTGATTTAGAAAGATGATTGGAATGGTATTATTAAGCATTAGTTTTTCTTTATATTTATCCTGAATCTTAGGGGGAACCCCATCGACAGATAAACACCTTTCGCCGCTGCTAGCCAGTGATTTCATTTATTTCAGCCTCGCTCTGCTCGGGATTTGAAGTTTGATTAGAGTCATTTCCTAAATAAGCTCTAATTACATTTGGATCATTTTGAATTTGTTGTGGATTACCCTCGGCTATTTTTTCACCGAAATCTAGAACTGTAATTTTGTCAGCTAAATCCATGACGAAACTCATATCATGCTCAATCAATACCATAGTTGTTCCCAGTGTCATGCGGACTTCATTTATATAACGTGCCATATCTTCCTTTTCGTCAATGTTCATTCCGGCAATTGGCTCATCTAGTAATAACAATTTTGGTTCTCCAGCTAATGCACGCCCTAAATCTACTCGTTTTTGTAAACCATAAGGCAGATTACCTACAGTATGCATTCTATAATTCTCTATCTCCAAAAATTCTATAATTTCCTCTACCTTTTCCCTATGTTCAATTTCCTGTTTCATAGATTTACCTAAATAGACTGCAGATGCCAAAACACCTGATTTTATTAAACGATGTCTCCCTAGTAGTAGGTTCTCGATAACGGTCAAATTTTTAAACAACTCTATATTTTGAAAGACTCTGCCAATCCCTAACTCTGCAATTTGATGAGTTTTTTTACGATGTAGAGCTTGATCTTGAAAATATATATCTCCTGCTTGAAACTTATACAGCCCACTTATACAGTTAAGTAGACTGCTTTTACCCGCTCCGTTTGGCCCTATAACTGCGTGTAACTCACCGTTTCTGACGTCAATATCTATGTTGTGCAATACATGTAGTCCACGAAAGGATAAATTAAGGTTACTGACACGTAGTTGAATTTCAGACACTTGAATCCTCCCTCATGATAACCATCTTTTCTTACTTTTATATGATTTGATATTTTTGAAACTTCTTCTACTGGAATCTTTCCCTAATCCAAGGTAATATTCTTTAATATTGTCGTTTTCTAGCAAATTTGTACTAGTGTCTTCAAATACAATTTGTCCGTTTTCCAAAATATATCCATAATCAGAAATATTTAAGGCTATATTTGCATTTTGTTCTACCAACAAGATAGTGGTGTTATTTTCTAAATTAATTCGTTTGATAATTTCAAATATCCTTTCCACGAGTAACGGTGCCAATCCTAAGGAAGGTTCATCGAGGATCAACAATTTCGGATTGGCCATCAGAGCCCTACCAATAGCTATCATTTGTTGTTCTCCACCACTTAGATAGCCAGCTAAAGATTTCCTTCTTTCTCTGAGGACAGGAAAATAGTTGTAAATAAATTCAATATTTTCAGATATTTTCTTCTTTGTAAATCCACCAATTTTAAGGTTTTCTTCTACTGTTAATTCTTTGAAAATACCTCTTCCTTCAGGGACAATGCTAATTCCGCTTCTGACAATACTCTCTGGCTGTTGCTGATGAATTTCCTTACCATCTAGAATGACACTTCCCATTTCAATTTTTCCATTAACTGTATTTAAAAGACCCGTAATCGTCCTTAAAGCAGTTGTTTTCCCTGCTCCATTATTGCCTAGAAGGGCAACTATTTTGCCCTCAGGTACCGAAAATGAAATTCCATTTAGGGCTAAAATAACTTCGTTGTAGTAGACCTTTATATTATTTACTGCAAGCAATCCACCGCCTCCTTAATCTATTTTCTTAAAAGGCAGAAATTTTTATGAATAGTAACTTTGCTGTAGCTTCACGCATTTACAACTGTGAAAAAATAATATTCTTTTGAATTTCGGTCGTTCCACCTGCAATTTCCCAAAACTTCGCATCCCTCCATGCACGTTGAACGTCAAATTCCATCATATAGCCATTTCCGCCGAAGATTTGCATACCTTTGTTTGCCACATAGGTTAATGTTTCAGAGCTATAATATTTTGCCATGCTAGTTTCTTTGATTGCCAGTTCGCCATTATCACGCAATTCTGCTGCATGATTTGTTAGCAATCTTGATGCATTTATTTTTGTCTGCATCTCTGCCAAGTAATGTTGGATAACTTGAAATTCGGAGATACTTTTATTAAATTGTTTTCGCTGATTTGAATATAATAGAGCATCATCCATCACCTTTTGGGCATAACCTACTGTTACCGCAGCACCTGCAATCCGTTCGTCCCCAAATGTACTCATCAAATGATAGAAGCCATTTCCCAATTCGCCTAATACATTCTCTGCTGGCACAACGACATCTGTAAAAAACACTTCATTCGTTGATACAGCTTTCATTCCAAGCTTATCTAATTTGATTACTTCGATACCTGGTGTATTTTTATCTACTAAAAACATCGTTAATCCTTTATTCTTTGTTGCAGCTGAGTCTGTTTTTGCAAGTACCAATAAATAATCAGCAACATGAGCCCCGGTTGAAAACACCTTACTTCCATTCATAATAAATTCCTTGTCACCATTAAATTTCGCGGACGTTTTAATATTTGCAATATCTGATCCGGCATTAGGCTCCGTGACAGCTAGCGCAAACTTGATACTCCCATCGATAAGTTTTGGAAGATATTTTTCTTTTTGCATTTCATTTCCGTAAGAAAGTATTGATTTTCCTCCAAATACCACGCACATTATATAAGCGGTCGCAACAGCTGGAGCATGATATGAAAGTTCCTCCATTACCGTCACTAAATCTTTCATATCTCCATCCATGCCACCGTATTTTTGGGGAAAAGGCACTCCGAGAAAGCCCATCTCAGCCAAATCACGCATTTCTTTTTCTGGAAATTTTTCGTCAATATCTATTTCTCTGATGCGTTCAATAGGTATACTTTTTTTACAATATTTCCTTAACGTTGCTTTTAATAATTTTTGCTCATCAGCTAGCAATAAACTCATTTTATCCTCCTCTATCCCAAAAAGTATTTATTATTATCTGCCAACAAAGTTTGCTTTGCGTTTTTCTTTAAATGCTAGGATGCCCTCTTTAAGATCCTCTGTACCAAATAAGAATGTAGTAGAATCTATTAAATATTGATCTCGTTCGCCACCTAAATCTTGATCAATTCCTTGTTTAATCAATTCCAAAGAAAATGGTGCTTTCTCAGCTAAAGTATTGCCCCATTCTAATGCTTTAGGAATTAAATTCTCTGGATCGACATTCTCATTTATTAGACCCATTTCCTCTGCTTCGGCCGCAGAAAAATAGTGGCCTAGTAACAATAATTCCTTGGCTTTTCGCCTTCCAACTATACTCATTAACCGTGAAATCGCATATGGAGGAATGATGCCAAGTCCCCCCTCAGGAAATCCGAATTTAGCTTTACTCGATGAAATGACCAAATCACAAAATAATGTCAATTCCAATCCACCACCAAGTGTAAGACCATTTACAGCAGCAATAACTGGTTTTGGAAATCGCTCAATCTCACGAAAAACCTCTAATTGGGATTTGATATACTTACGGGCTGATTCAAAATTACCTATAGGAAGATTTTTTAAGTCTGCACCTGCTATAAAAAACCTCTCTGTCCCTGTTATAATGACCGTCTTTATTCTATTGTTCTCTTTTAATAGATTAAAAGCTTGCAAAATACCATTATTAACATCTTCACTTAAAGCGTTTGCATTTTCTGGTGAATGTATCGTCAACAATGCAATGTGTTCATCCTTAAATTCACAGATAACCTTTCTATTTCCAAATTCCATATTTTCACCCCTAAATCACTGAAGTACTGTGACCTTTCCAGTAATTTTTTCGTAATAACACTTTGTTGATTTTCCCTAATTCATTTCTCGGAAGAGCATCTACAAATTCAACCTTTGAAGGTTTCTTGTAACCAGCAATATGTTCTTTACAAAAACTAATAATTTCTTCTTCTGTCACTTGGTAACCAAGGTTTGGTACCACTACTGCCAGGACCGCTTCTCCCCATTTCTTATCAGGAATGCCAATGACTGATACTTCATTTACGGCAGGATGTCTATATAAGACTTCCTCTACTTCTCTTGGATAGATGTTAAAACCGCCACTGATAATCATGTCTTTTTTACGGTCTACAATATAGATAAATCTATCTTGATCCCATTTACCTATATCACCCGTATGGAACCATCCGTCTTTTATTACTTCTTCAGAAGGTTCATGATTCCAATAATTTTTCATTACATTCTCGCCTTTTACAATAATTTCTCCGGGTTGACCTACGCCGACCTCTTCACCATCTTCATTGACAATTTTTATACTCGCATTTAAAATTTCTTTCCCACAAGAAGCCAACCGTTCAGTCCATTCAGCGGACCCATTTAAAACATGCTCTTCTTTTCTTAAGGTTGTAACAATACTAGACGTTTCGGTTGAACCATAGCATTGACAAAATATAGAGCCGAATTGTTTTAAAGCCTTTTTTAAAATTTCAACTGGCATTGGTGCAGCTGCATATAAGATCATCTCTAAACTAGAGGTGTCATATTTTTCAAGTTGGTCAGAATCTAATAGCATGGAGATCATTGATGGCACAAGAAATGCATGTGTAATACTATATTTTTGAATTAATTCTAAAACAGTCTTAACTTCAAACTTAGAAACCACAACACGCATTCCTCTTAAAATCGCAGCCATATGGGGAACGCAAACAATGTGATAATAGGGCATTACAGCTAGATAAGTACCATTTTGATTATGAATAGCTTCAATAATAAAATTCGTAGCACTCTTTACTAGATTTATATGAGACAGTGGAACACCCTTTGGCTTTCCTGTAGTCCCACTTGTATAAAGTAACAATGCAATATCTTGAGGGCTTTTGTTTATAGTTGGCTTAAAATCGGATGAATTCTCCAACAGAGATTCGTATAAATAATCACAATTACCACCATCAATGGAAATCGTATAGTGTAATGAAGGAACATCAATGTTACTTAAGAGTTTTATAAATTCACTGCTGGTAACTACCACCTTGGTGCCTGAGTCCTCCAAAATATACTTAATCTCCTGTTCTCTTAACCTTTCATTAATGTTAACCATAATCATACCTGCCATTGTAATACCATATATTAATTCAGCAGACGCATAGGAATTGCTTAATATCATTGCAACCCTATCTCCGGGCTGTAATCCTAAATTTAGTAAAGCATTTGCAAAGCGTTTACTCCGCTCAAAAAGTAGAGAATACGTAATGTTTTTTGTATGTAACTCGTCAATAATAGCAACTTTCTCTGGTAATAACCTTGCCTGTTTTTCCACAATACTCGATACAAACTCCAAAATTAATCCCTCCTAATTAATAATTAAATATTATTGCAAAGGGTAACATCTACATTTTTTCTTCAACTTTAGTACAGCACATATGAGTAATAGAGTTCTTATTTTGACAAACGCCTTTACCTATTTTTTGGGAACAAATATTCTAGAGAGATTATTCATAAGAAGTGTGAGTAGTATAGTAGATACAGTCGGCCGCTCAAAAAAGAAAACCCTTTCATTATCTGCGTGAATAAAAATGGTGGAGTATCACAAATTAGATTAATTAATACTAATTAAAATAATTTAAAAAATAAAAAGATCTGCTCCACCTGTAATCGGTATACATTGGCCTGTTAGATAATCTGATTGGTCCGATAGTAGAAAGGCAACTAGATTTGCACCTTCCTGCGTTTCACCTACTCTTTTCAAAGGAACCTTATTTTCCATTCTTTGTTGATATTCTCTAGGAATTGTCTCCCATGCTGGAGATTTAAGAAAAGAAGGCGCAATACAATTCACACGAATATTATATTTTCCTCCCTCTAAAGCAAGTGATTTTGTAAAACCTATCACACCTGCTTTGGCTGCAGAATATACCACTTGACCAAAACCACCCATCATACCCGCTATAGAAGACATATTTACAATTCTTCCATAGTTTTGTAGACGCATGTCATCCCACACTGCCTTTGTCACATTAAATGCCCCAGTTAAATTAACATTTAGATCAGTTTGCCACATTTCGTATGTCATGTCTTTCATTTGTGCCATCGTATTCATTTTCGCTGCATTATTCACTAATAAAGAAATACTTCTATTCATATCTGTTTTAA
This sequence comes from Bacillus sp. JJ1533, assembly GCF_036965045.1. Classification (NCBI taxonomy): domain Bacteria; kingdom Bacillati; phylum Bacillota; class Bacilli; order Caryophanales; family Bacillaceae; genus Bacillus; species Bacillus sp. JJ1533. The sequence continues at coordinate 44,545 of NZ_JBALOV010000014.1, forward strand.
TATCATCAACAACAGCTTGAACTTGTTCAAAATCTGCAACGTCCATTTTATATGCTTTGGACTTTCTCCCCATATTTTGAATTTCATTCGCTGTTTCAACAGCAGCTTCATAATTCAAGTCAGCTACCACAACATCAGCACCATACCTAGCTATCGTTAATGCATCCATTTTCCCAATTCCTTGCCCTGCACCTGTCACTAAAGCCAATTGGCCTTCAAGATTATAGCTCATACTTATCATCCCTTCAGAATAAATAGATTATATTAATTGAAATGTAGGTAATACTCTGTCTTTTGAATATGGACTGTCAGGTACTTTTAACACATTAAGAGTTACCTTTTTGTTAATTTCGATATCTTCTTTTTGCGAATTCACGATTTGTGTATACAACCTTATTGGGCCAACCTTCACCAATGCAAAGACAAGAGGTCCTCTAAATTCTGCTGGAATGCCTGTTTCCTGTATTGTAAAAGCTTCAATAGTACCCTCATTTGGTAGAGTAATCCACTCAAATTGATCAGAAAGGCATTCTGGACAAACAGATTTTAGGGGAAAACTAATATGCCCACAATCCTGACACTTTGTTGTAGATAGAATTCCATTACGTAAATTATCGTAATAAGTGTAAAGCTTAGTAAATTGTTTGGTTTGTTGAGGGAAAGGATCCATTGTGTATGCATATTCCATTTATAACACCTCCGATGAAAAGATATTTACAACATGTTCACCAGGACCGCTATTATTGTGTGTAAGTCCTATTTTGGCTCCATTTACTTGTCTATCGCCAGCTTCTCCACGTAATTGCCAAAAAATTTCGCATGCTTGTGCAACTCCCGTAGCCCCTAACGGATGTCCACAGCCAATTAGCCCACCTCTGGGATTAACTACTACGTCTCCCCCATAAGTTGCGCGTCCACTCGTAACAAAACTACCGCCTTCTCCTTTTTCACAAAAGCCCATTTCTTCATAAACCAATAGCTCAGCAACACTAAAGCAATCATGAATCTCTGCTAAATCCACATCACTAGCTGTTATTCCCGCTGATTGATATGCATTTTGAGCAGCTAATTTTAATGCCGGCCAGGAAGCTAAATCTTCATATGAATTAGAAACTGTAAAGTTATTAACAACTTGACCACTTCCTGCTAAATAAACAGGTTTCGGGACAAGATCTCTAGCACGTTCATCAGAGGTTAATATTACCGCAGCAGCTCCATCCGTAATTGGGGAACAATCAAACAACCGTAATGGAGATGAAATGATACGTCCATTTAATGCATCCTCTATAGTTGTTGGTTTTCTAAAGTGAGCATTTTGATTTTTGGATGCATGATATCGGTTTTTAACAGAAACTGCTGCCAACTGTTCCTCTGTTGTACCATATTTATTCATATGAGCTTGTGCAGTAATGGCAAAAACAGGTGGAGCAGTCAAACCTATCGAGCTTTCAAATTCTCTGTCGAGTCCTGCACCCATGTTTCCAAAGGTTTCAGATATAACGGGTGTATTTAATTTTTCAACACCTACTACCATAACCGTTTTTGCTAAACCAGACACAATACTTGCATAAGCTAACCGAATTGCAACATTACCACTTGCACACATATGTTCAACACGAGTAGATAATGAAGTAGGTCGTATCCCAAGCGTTTCTTCAGCTAACGAAGCAACATGGCTTTGAAAGACATTTCTCTCTGGCAAAACCGAAGCAAGGATAAATCCATCAACATCCTTTGGCTTTATTGCACCCTTCAGCGAATCAAAACATGCTTTTCCAGCCTCAGCAATAAGCTCACGGTAAGTGGCATCTCGGACTCCGAACTTTGTCATACCTGCACCAATAAGACAAACTTTATTTTTCACTATGTTCACTCCTTCTTCTCAAGCTTTAATTTCTATTCTAGAATTTCTTCCAATAAATCATCTCTAAGATTATTTAATCATCTCTTTTTAACAAGCCCTTTTCACAGTAGTTAACAATATTTATTAATTTTTCCTCGTGACTAGATTGGTCTCCTTCTTGATTCCAAAATGGAATCCAATGCATTACTCCTAATAACATCTGGATAGCAATTCTAGTAGGCATCTTTTCAAAACTTCCTTCTTGAACACCTTCCTCATATAACTTTTTCCACAAAGATAGAAATTCAGATTGCATTTTTCTAATAATCATTTGGTGTTCATCTGTTAGAGAGTTATGTTCAGTGAAAGCAGAATAAAATAAATTGCTATTATTTAAGATTAACTCTGCATAAGCAGAAAGAGCTTCACGCAAGCGTGTTCGTGCTGATTTTGACTGTAAAATAATATCCTTAATGCTTTTAGTTCCCGAAGTCATTGCAGATTCTAGTATATAAAAAAGCAATTCTTGTTTACTGGATATATACGAATAAAGCGTAGGTTTTGTAAGACCAACTCGCTCAGCAACAACATCCATACTCATATTGTGATAGCCTGTTTCTCTCATTAAGTCTATTGCTTGGCTTGCTATTTCCCGCTTTTTATCTTCGATTTTTTTAGCCGCCCTTTTTACCTTTAACTCTCCCCCGATACTCATAACTAACCATCAAACCTTTCTGACTTTTAAAATTAGTAGTTAATAAACAAAGTTGTATTCTTTGTTTTTAACCAACAAGTTAAATAAACAGATAATTTAACTTGTGAGTTAAATATATTATACACGTTATTAAATGTCAATACTTTTTTTATATTGTTTATTTTCAGAAACTTTAATAAATAATTCCACTTTCCTTCTTGTTCTCAGATCATATTATACTCTTGTAAAGCCTTCTCAAAATCACATACAATTTTGTATCCTGCATGACTATATCACCACACATTATTAACATATATAGTAAATTAGTAAATCTGCAATACGGATGAAGTATAAAATGTATCAACAATGGGACAATCGCTTGAAGAATTTTTTTCAGAATCTGGGGTATGATGTGATCAACCCTGAAGAATTTGAATCTGAGTTTGTAGCATACGTCTGAATCAAAAAATGAGAAAAAATAGTTTACGCTTTCATACAGGAAAAAAACAGTGAACATAATTGAACCAAAATCGGGAATATTTGTAAAAATTTATATAATATGATGCCCCTTTTCTCCCTTCCGCCCAACAGTAGTGATAAAGAGATGATGTACATAAAAGCAATTCAAGACATTCAACGTTCTCAGTTACGCTTGTATTTGAAACGGATTATGACGATAAGTGGAAAATGACACAAAAACAAACCCTGCTGCAACAGCTAATAAACTTTATTCAGTGGCTGTTGCAATCGTTGGTCTACAAGACCTACAGCTTTTCAACGTCGAGCGTAATGATAGCTTTTTTATGCTATCTCAAAAAATTAACTAATTTGAGGAAAATCTAGAGAAAGGAGGAATAACAAATAGCAAATTCACTCGAAATGCTATTTACAAATGAAGATGGGAAGACAGCTAAAGTTTCCTTTGAAAATCCAAACGAACCTGTTGTTACAGGAGCAGTATCAGCTACAATGGACGTAATCGTTGCGTCTAATGCATTTTTAACACCAAGCGGCGCAATCGTCGCGGAAAAAGCCGCACGTGTTGTAAAAACACAATGTTGAAGATGTTCAATTTTATAAGTTGATCAGGCCGACTCTCTTCTAGGGAGTTGGCTTTCCTATTGTTGTGACATTGTACCCACTGCAGCGGATTGAAACGAAGCTAGATAGTGTCATTGACTCGATTCAAATGCTGCCAAGGCCACTCCACCGTATGAAACAAAGAAAGGTATATCGTAGGACAAGGACATCTAACGTGTTGGCGTTAGGTGTTCTTTTTTTATATGAAGAAATTGATTACAGCCACAAAAATGTACCATCTCTGTCATGTTTTTTACCATCAGTTGCCACGAAATTTACCACTTGCTTTTAAAGTATTTACCCAATAGAAAAACGTCAACGATCTTGAAGTAAAAAAGCCTAGATCCTCTTTATTTGAGGACTTAGGCTTTTGGTCATCTGCAATCAGGCCAATTTTGGAATATCATTTTCTATTGAATAGTATCGTTGTACTGCGCAGCAAAGATCTTTTTATATATGACAGTTCTTGTAAAACTAATGCTTCCGTTTTGTTTAAAAACCCGCTAAATACTATTCATTAAGTTAATAAGAAGTTTTCAGTGAAACCTTAAAAGGAACCAGGATGACAATCCCTGATTCCTAACATAACGCCCTAAGCCTTTTTCGCAAATAATTCTAATAACTCCTTGGCACTATGTACTTCTTTATCTGGTTTATAGCTTGCATTTGTTGGTAAATCTTTTTTACGATGATTCATCCAGATCGCTTGCCAGCCCGCTTGTTTTGCTCCGATAATATCTTTTTCAAAATTATCCCCGATATACACGGTTTTGGTTTGGACTAGGTCCAGTTTCTGTTCTATAAAATCGAATACTTCTCTTTTCGGTTTTGCATGACCAATCGAACCAGAAATAAACGTCATATCTGCCGGAATCCACCGATTAAGGCCGAGCTGTTTAATTTTCATTGCTTGATGTTTTTCTTCACCATTTGTAAGAATTCCAAGCTGGTTCCCATCTTTGTAAAGTACATTTAGTAGTTCTTCTACTTCAGGAAACAAGGTAATGTTATTTTGTTCGGTCACATACGTTTCATGAAAAATAGTCGCCATTTCCGTATCTATAGGGATATTAAAATCCTTACAGGCAGCCATGATTCGTCCGGTTTGCCATTCATATTGGGGTATTTCACCTGCTTCACTTTGATCAAATAAAATCTCGCTATACTTACGACTAGCTTTATATAATTGATCGATTTCTTCGTCTGAAAATGGCTCTTGAAAAAGCTTCCTCACCGTATTATGAAAAGATTGTGCTTGATCATATAGTGTATCATCGACATCAAATATTATCGTATCCATTCTCATAGCCCTCCTTATACTATGATGATATCATTTATTTATAAACTAGAGAAAACAGATAGCCAACTAACTACTTCCTTCATCTAATCAAACTAATAAGCAACAGCACCTACCCTAACGTGTAGGAAAGGTGCTGTTACTAGTTATTATAATAAAACTCATTACTTATGTCTTGTCCCCTACTATTAATACTAAACTAATCCTTAACCAATCTGTACCGATTGTTGAGAATCAACCACCAATAAATACAACCATTACATTAAAGAAAATTCTCTTTTATCAGCGAAAATATTTACTGCAAAGTATTTAGTCTAATACGTAATAAAAGAATTACTCTAAGTCATATAGAAAAAGATTTCGTAATTTGTCAGATTCTGCGCTTAACTAAGAAATTACAACTATTAATATATAAGGAAACTACTCCTGCCCTATGGATATAACGTTAATTATATGGACTTCTTTAGGTAATCTTCTCTGTTATTAATTTTCATAATTTGCGAAAAATACAATATTGGTTAATCTAGTCTTAATATTTTTACAGGCCGCCTCAAAGTCTATCACATCCCTATGATGTGACCGCTACTATGTGAAGGTAACGAAGCAAATTTACTTTAGATTCCTAGAATATCCACTAATTGCTTTATATCAAGTATTGTAGGGAATTATTCTTGTTAATATAAATATTAAGCTACTACATTTTGTATTAAAAGGATCGGTTCAGAGGCATAATAAAGGATATTATGTTTAATAAACGTGACACTCAAAGACACACCGTCTAATTCCTTATCCCTGTCCAATAATTAGAGGAAGCCAAATGATAATTCAAACTTTGTCGAACCTAATGTTTATTTTGTAAACTTAAAAAAAGAATATGCATTAGATTATTATCTAATCCAGTACCTTCTTTTGTGAAGTTTCTAACTTTAATAAAATTGTTATATTTGGTTTATAACAACAAAAAAACATGCAACTTTTAATCCTGCATGTTTTTCGGATGGTTAATCTATTTTTTGAAGTATATATTCATACATATCCATTTTATTAATATTATCCCCCTAGGTTTGGTAACCATAAACTCAAGCTTGGGAACATTATTATGATGACCAATGCGACCACCATCATTACTAAAAATGGAAATGAGCCTCTGAATATATCTTCAATACTTGCTTTATCGCCAAGTGCGGATTTCATTGAGTAAACGACCATTCCAAATGGTGGAGTTAATAGCCCCATCTCGATGACAATAACAGAAATAATTCCAAACCAAATTAAATCAAATCCAAATGCAGTAACGACTGGAAGCATGAGAGGCATTGTAATTAATAGAATTGATGTAGAATCAAGCACCATTCCAAGGATTATTAAGATAATAATAAACACAATTAACACTAAGTAAGGAGATAATGATAGATTATTTATGAAATTTTGAAGAGAATTTAATATCCCACTCATTGCAAGCATTCTTGAATACATTTGTGCGGCGATCAATAGAAATAATACACTGGCTGAAGTATATCCTGTTTCAATTAAAGTATTCCATAATGAACTTTTAGTAATTTGTTTCTTTGCGAACGCTAACAGAAAAGCTCCAAAAGCACCTACAGCACCTGCTTCAGTTGGAGTAAAAAATCCTGCATACATTCCCCCTAGTATTAATACCATTAGCAAAACTAAACCCCAAGGTTTGAATAATATTTTTACATCTCTTTTTGTCCATTTTGATTTGTCTGGCTTTTGATGTCCTACAAGTTCAGGCTTTGCTAAAGCCATAAGATAAATTCCGACACTATATACTAATGCCAAAACAATCCCTGGAATAATCCCCGCCATAAATAGTTTTCCAATTGAAACCTCTGCCAACATTCCATATATGATTAAGAGTAAGCTTGGTGGAATCAACATTCCTAGCACTGAACTACCTGCAATCGTTCCTAAAGCAAACTTTTTGCTATATTTATGTTTCGTCATGGGTTCTAATGCAACTTTACTAAAAACCGCTGCGGAAGCTACACTTACCCCAGTTATAGTAGCAAAAATTGCATTAGCACCAACTGTCGCAATACCTAGCCCACCCCGAACTCTTCTTAAAAATACATTAAATGAATCATATATTTCCTGACTAACGCCCGAAATATTTGCAAAAAGCCCCATCAAAACAAACAGTGGGATAACACCAAAAACATATTCTCTTATGGCTTGAAATGAAGTGGTATGGAGAATATTAAGACCTAGATTTATGTCACCAAGACTAAACCAAATTCCAGCTATACTTGCTACGCATAAAGCAACTCCGACATGAACACCCAATAAAATTAAGGCTAGCAAGAATGTAATCGTGATTATGTTAGCAACAATAGGATCCACACTGATTTCCCCCCTAAACACTAATCATTGTTAAATGCTGATATCATCTTTTACTTCTTTAGATTTACTAAATATGGTCCATAGAGAGTTAATAAAATTGATTGTAAACTGAATTGCCATAACTAAGCTTCCTAACATAACAAGAAAATGTGCAGGAAACGTGGGAACGCGTAACGCCCCTTCACCTTCATACTCACCGGAACTTAACGCAGTCCATGTCGGATCCCATGATTTAATAAATATCAGAAAAAATAAACCAAATCCTAGAATTGAAGCAAATCCATTTAATACAGATTTCCATTTATCTGGAAGTTTGTCGAGTATAATAGTTGTTCTTATATGCCTATTATTATTTAGGACATGTGCCATTTGGAGAAAGGTAATCCCAACAATTGAATTCCTTACGATCTCAGAAGTTCCCATAAATGTCGAATTAAACAAATTTCGAGCACCCACATCGTAAACAATCATTAACATAATTAAGAAAATCCATATTGCGCCAATAAAACTTAAAAATGAGGCCATTTTAGTAAAACCTCTTACAAACTTATTTGAGGATTTTTCCAAGTTCTATTCACCTCTTTTCTTAGTGTATAAATCTTCCAATCTCATGTGAGATTGGAAGATTCATATGATTAATCAATCGTGTATGGTTTTGGGAAGTTGTGTCCATGATCCATTTGTCCTTGAATATAATCCTTCATGATATCAGATCCAGGCAGACCTTCATCATTCATTCTTTTTGCGTAGTCATTCGGTATATTTGGTAGTACTTCAAGCCATTTAAGTTTTTCTGCATCAGAAAGTGTTGTAACTACTCCACCTTCTGACTCAATTTGATCTAAGTTCTTACTAGTTTCTTTGCTTAGTTCTTCTGCCATGTTAAAGGAATATTTTTTACCAACATCAACAAGTACATCCTGAACCTCTTTAGGAAGACCTTCGAAAGTATCTGCATTAACGGATAAACCACCAACAATTACAGAACCAAAGCCTACCTGAGTGAAATATTTTGCAACCTCATATAATCTGTAGCCAATTGTAGAGCCTGTATACATAATGTAACCGTTGTATACTCCTGTTTGGATGTTCTGATATGTCTCGGTTAATCCACCTTGTACAGGCACTGCGCCTACAGGTTTAATCCATTCAAGATTAGCTCCGGCACCCCCGATTTTTTTTCCAGTTAAATCTTCAACAGTTTCAAAAGGGAAATCCGTAATAATCTCATATGACTCCGTAAAGCCAAGGCCTAATAGCTTTTGATTTTCTTTTTCATATTCCTTTTCAAATTCTGGGTACTTTTCTACGAGATCATATGCGACTTCTGCAATTACACCAGGGTCAGGGCTTGAAAAAGGGGTATTGTACCCAATATTTGTAATTGGTAGTTTTGAAGGCTCAAATGGGCTTACAATAAATCCGATATCAAGCAATCCTTCTCCAATTGCCTCTATTTCTTCTCCAAGCTTTGCTACTGTACCACCAAACGCCTTGGTCCATTCAATCTTGTAATTAGTAGATTCAAGTGCCTTATCAACTTCTGGAATAAAGTAATTATCAATCGTTCGAATCCAAGTTGCTCCTTCTACAGTGTGACCAGAACCAATTCTTAATTTAATAACTTCTTTTCCATCGGATGAACTATTGCTCCCAGGAGAGCTACATGCAGCAAGTAATCCAAGCATAATGCTTAGTAATATCACAAACCCTTTTCTAATAAACTTTATATTCAATTTAATCAATCCCCCATTATAGGCTATTTATAAAGTATTTTGTATTATGTTCATACGATGGGTAGAAATTATTTCTTAACTGGTACTTCTTCGCCTTTAAACTTACGATAAATCCGTTTCGCCTTATGTTCAAATCTTGGGAGACTATCTTCTGGCACAAGATTTACTATGGATTTAAACTGTAGTTTTTCTGCAATTACAGTTTGTACTTTTCTCTGTAAGCTTTCTATGTCCCCGCTATAAGTTGGAGCGAATTCAGCTACAATATGAATGATATCTTGTTGAACCCCTTCTTTTTCTAGATTAATTCCGAAATGACCATTCATTTCTTCCATGTTTCTTAAGACATCTTCTACAGCACTGGGATAAACATTAACCCCTTTTACGATTAACATGTCATCACTTCTACCTACAACTTTGAACCGATAACCTGTTCTACCACACTCACATTCAGTATCGATTACTTCAATAATATCGTGTGATTTAAATCGAAGGACTGCGTTTGTATAGCGCTCGATATGCGTGTAAATCACTTCACCTCTTACACCCTTTTTAATATCAAGTGGTGCACCTGTCTCAACATCAATCAACTCAGGATAAACCAAATCCCCAACCAGGAAATGCATCCCATTTTGATGCTCACATTCTGCCCCGATAATTGGGTGAATATCAACCATTCCGTAAAGTTCACAACATTTAGCATTCCATGTGTCTTGAATTAGCTTTCTTGTAGCAGGAATTGCTCCCCCTGGTTCACCCCCTGTAATTATCTTTTTTACTGTAGTATCAGCAGGATCTATCCCTAATTCCTTCTTAACAACATCTGCCAAGTACATGATGTAGGATGGAGTTGCATTAATAGCTGTTATTCCCAAGTCTTGAATCATACTAGCTAACCTTTTTGAGCTACCAATCCCAACTGGAACCATTGTTGCTCCCGTATATTCACATCCCATATGGTCTGCTAATCCACCTACAAACATGCTGTAGTTCCAACTATGAGCCACAACATCATCTGGCCTAATTCCACATGCCCAAAAGGTTCTGGCGGTACTTTCATCCCATAGTTCGGCATCTTTTTTGGTTATTCCTACATAAGTTGGTCTTCCTGTACTGCCACTTGAAGCATGAAGTCGTACAATATCTCTTGAGGAAGATGTTTGATTCTCCCCAAGAATTGGCGGCTGTTTTAATAATGCATCCCTTAATTCCTGTTTAGTTGTATAAGGAATTTTAACAATATCATCTAATGAACAGATATCACTAAGTTCTAGCCCAGCTTCTTTAAACTTACTTTGATAAAATGGTGAGTTTGTGAGTGAATATTCTACTTGCCTCAAAAATTTTCTTTCTTGTAACTCACGTAAACTTTCAGCTGAGATAGATTCTATTTCTTGATTAAACAATGCAACTTCGCTTTTTACTGTATTAACCATTATTTATCATCCTCCAGTACAGCAATTGCTCGAACAGGGGAGCCAGTTCCTTTTCTAATTTTCAATGGTAGGCCAATATACTGAAAGCGCTTTCCTACAACTGGTCTTAAGTCTGCTAAATTTTCAACATTTAGTAATTTATATTTCACACAAGCATTATGTGATGGGTATGTTTTATCTATTGGATTATCGATACTTGGAGCATCGACTCCAACATTTACAGCCCCTTGTTCTGCAATCCATGCAGTTGCTTCATAATCAAGACCTGCATAGTTTCCTAACCAATTTTCTGTTCCATAATTTCGAGTATAATGTCCTGTATAGAGCAAGACGGTATCACCTGGTTTAATCTCAAGGTTTGCTTTTTCTAATGCTTCTTTCAAATCATTCACTGAAATAAACCCACTTGACGGAATATGTGATAAATCAAGTGCAATGCCAGAGGTATAAAATTTTTCAAGTGGAAGTTCGTTGATTGCCTCTGCATTTGGATCTGGATCCATATGACTAACAGCATCAACATGTGTTGGGCCATGATCACTCAGCATAAGTCCACGAGTAGCATATGAAAATTCGCCCTTCAACATCTTTCCAGTTTCCTCGTGAGAGTGATGATCCCAAATAACTGTCTTCACATGTCCAGGATACACAGGCATTCCTTGAAAAATTTCTTGAGATAAATCAATTAATTTTGCCATTTCTTATTCCTCCTCATTAAATTTGTGATCTTTTTCATATTGTTCTCGCTCGAAAGGCGGTGAAACCGTTGAAAGTACTTTTAAGACCTGATTACTGTTATTGATTAATTGGTGCATCTTCAGTGGTGGTACATAAACAACAGTCCCTGGCTCTAATGGTTGCTGTTCTCCATCTACAATGATGGCACCCTTTCCACTGATACAATAAAACACTTCTTCTTGGACTTCATGTGAATGCATATTACTGGTACAATGTGGTTGGTAGTCAATAACACCCATCCATACATGCTTTGCTCCTAATGTCCAAGGTGCACAAAGATGTTTTATCTCCCTTGCATTTTCACCGGTATAAACATCTCCTTTTACCTCATGTTCCTTGATAATCTGCATTAAATCTCCTCCAATTGATTATTGATATTTTTCAAAAATAACAGCGCAGCCCTGGCCTCCGCCAATACAGAGTGTCACCAAGCCGTATCGAGTATTGCGTTGTTCCATTTCATACATGATCTTGACTGCTAAGATATTGCCTGTCGCTCCAACTGGGTGTCCAAGAGCAATTGCACCACCATTGACGTTAACGATATCATCATTAAAATTAAGAGTTTTTGAGACTGCTAGACATTGTGCAGCAAATGCTTCATTTGATTCAATCAGGCCGATATCATCAAGTGATAAGCCTGCCTTTTCAAGGGCCTTTTTAACAGCGGGAACAGGTCCAATGCCCATAATACTTGGCTCTACTCCAGAAAATGCATAGCTCTTGATGGAGACCATAGGTTTTATACCTCTCTGAATAGCTTCAGATTCCTTCATTAAAACTAGAGCTGATGCTGCATCATTAATACCGGAAGAGTTACCTGCTGTTACACTTCCGTCCTTTCTAAACACTGGGCGTAACTTTGATAGCTTTTCTAAGGATGTTGCATTTTTTGGGTATTCATCTGTATCAAACTGTTGATATTTTTCTCTGCCTATTGGAACTTGAATCGAAACAATTTGATTTTTAAACGCTCCATTCTCAATAGCTTGAGTTGCTTTATGCTGACTTTGATATGCGTATTCATCCTGTTCATCCCTACTAATATTGTATTTTGCAGCTACATTTTCAGCGGTAACACCCATTGCATATTTTTCAAATGGATCTGATAAAATTTCAGTTAAAGCATCTCTAACTGTAACCTCGCCCATTTTCCTTCCCCATCTTCTTTCATAATCTAAGAAGGGAAGTTGGCTCATGTTTTCCGCCCCTCCTGATACCACGATATTGGACATTCCTGTTTGTATTGATTGAGTCCCACTAATAATTGACTGTAATCCAGATGCACACAACCGGTTAACCGTCAAAGCTGTCGTTTCGACTGGAAGTCCTGCTTGTATTGCTGCCATTCTTGCAAGATAGGCTGATTCTCCAATCTGTCCTACAGAGCCAAATACCACCTCATCAATTTCTGTTACTTCTAGCTTTGACCGTAGAATCGCTTCCTTAGTTACAATAGCAGCCAATTGAGATAAAGGAATATCTTTTAGAGAACCACCAAATGCTCCAATTGCAGTTCTAACACCACTTGTAATTACAATTTTTTCCACTTTGATCACCCTTTTCATAATTTAATGTCTATTGGAAATATTCAGTATATTTGTGGCGGATTTATCCAGCTCTTTTGTAATCCTATTATATTGAGGTCCAGCCCCCATCGACAATGATGGTTTGCCCAGTCATGAAGTTAGAAGATTCTGAACACAGGAAATGAAAGGCACCTAATAAATCTTCTATTTGTCCTATTCTACCAAGGGGTATATGTTTTTTGATCTCATTAAGTATTTTTGGATCTTTATATAATTCCTTTGTCATTTGTGTTTCAGTAGCTGTTGGGGCAATTGCATTCACCGTAATATTGTATGGAGACCATTCAATCGCTAATGCCTTAGTTAATTGAGTAACACCTCCTTTACTAGTAGAATATATACTTCGGTTAAAATATCCGACGAATGCCATTTGGGAAGACATATTTATAATTTTTCCTGACTTATTTTTTATCATATGTTTTCCAACTTCTTTGCTTAAAAAGAAGACACTTTTTAGATTGATATCCATCACACGGTCCCAATCCACTTCTGTAATTTCTAAGACTGGTTTAGGTATGAGCAAGCCGGCATTATTTATAAGAATGTCGATTTTACCAAAGTGATTGATTATCGTCTCCACACAGCCTGAAATACAAGGAATAGCGGTGAGGTCAATACTTATAGCTAATGATTCTGACCCAATCTCTCTTATTTCTCTCTCAGTTTGAGTCAGTTCATCCTCACTTCTTGCGAGTAGTACAAGCTTTGCCCCAGCACGGGCTAGTGACAAAGCTATACCTTTCCCTATACCTTTGCTCGCTCCAGTTATTACAATAACCTTTCCAGTTAAATCGAACATGGATAGATTACCCAAAAATCCCCAACCCCTCTTTCGCTTTTTCGTTACATAAGAATGAAGTCGTTTTCCGTTTTATCAGCTTGGGTTCTAGCATAACCTGAACCGGTGAAACTCTGTTAGATTTAGACTCTATTATTTCTATTAGCGAATTTAATGCCATTCGTCCCATTTCTTCTTTTTGGGCGGATATTGTTGTTAAATTAATATAGGGATGGGAAGCAATACCAATATCGCCAAATCCAACTACTGATATATCCCCAGGAACTGAATATCCAAGCTTACTTACTGAATCCATTACTGAAATTGCTTGTTGGTCAGTTGTTGTTACGAATGCTGTAGGTTTTTTTTCGGAAGAAAGTACTTGTTTAACAAAATTATAGATATTTTCATAAGAGAATTCCCCATCATAAATATTTAGCTTATTTTCTTCATTTCCATATTTTATTAACGCATTCTTAAAAGCGAGGTGTCTTTTATAATAAGTTGCAAATCTTGATGGGTAGGTAGTTACGGCAATATTTGTATGTCCTAAGTCGATTAAATGTTCTACTGCAATCGATGAGCCTTTTTCATCATCTAGACACACAAAATGCATATCTTCTCTTTCAGGTATTCGATTTAAATAAACAATTGGAAACCCGGTATTATTTAACTGATTTACAATTGTGTCCTCATGATGAATGGTAGCTATTAATATTCCATCAACTTGTTTTGAAGTTAGTGTCCTGACATTATTTTCAAAAATATCATTATCATAGTCTGTATCCGTAATGATGACATCATAACCTCTCTTTCTTGCTTCGGCCATGATCACCTTGGCGACTTCTGCATAAAAGGGGTTTGATATATCTCCTACAATTAATCCAATTGTTCTAGTTTTTTTGTTTACCATGCTTCTTGCAATTTCATTTGGCGAGTATCCTAATTCATTGATAGCCTTTAATACTTTTTGTCGTGTAGATTCCTTCATTTGAGGAAAATTGTTTAGGACTCTTGATACAGTTGTTTGAGATACTCCTGCTTTCTTTGCAACATCATTTACAGTTACTTTTTTCATACTATACCCTCTCGTGATTTGAATACGTATTCTGAAAACGCATTCAGAATACGTATTCATTTTAACTTCCAATCGTATGCAGTGTCAATGTTTTTTAGGTTGGATTTTAAATATTCTGAAATATTGATATGCAATTTATAAAAAGCATTAAAATAAAATAAACTTTACCTATGCTCGTATATATCTTTATTGTATGTTTATTGCAATCAGTTTTAGTTCAGTCATTTCCTCTAATGAGTATCTGACTCCTTCTTTTCCTATACCACTATTTTTTACTCCTCCATAGGGCATATGATCTACTCGGAAGGTGGGTACATCATTAATAAGGACGCTCCCTGATTGAATACTATCTGCTGCGGCAAATGCCTTTTTCAAATCAGTAGTAAACACCCCCGCTTGGAGTCCATACTGAGAATTGTTAACCTGTGCAATAGCTTCTTCCCAATCTACATATTTATTAATAATTACAATTGGCGCAAATGCTTCATTACAACAAATCGAAACGTCGGTGGATACATTCGTTAAAATAGTTGGTTCAAAGACAGAACTATCTCTGTTCCCCCCGACTACTACAGTTGCTCCATTTCTTTCAGCTTCATTTACCCATTTGGAGATACGAATAGCATCATTTTCATGTATCATTGCTGATACATCAGTATTCTCAGAAAGTGGATTTCCGATTACTAGGTTCTTAGTATATTTTTCAAATTTATCAAGGAAGGAATCATATAATGCTTTTTGAACATAAATTCGCTGGATAGAAATACAAATTTGTCCAGCATAACTAAATGCACCTTCTACACATCGGGCAGCCACTTTATCTAAATCAGTGACACTATCTACAATTACAGGAGCGTTTGAGCCGAGTTCTAGTGTGACTCTTTTTAATCCTGCCTTTTTTTTTATTTCTAGTCCCACTTCCAAGCTTCCAGTAAATGTTACCATTTTTACTCGAGGATCGGTCACTAGAACATCGCCAATTACACTTCCTTTTCCTGTTACAACATTTAAAACACCTGGCGGTAGTCCTGCTTCTTCAAAAGCTTCTGCTGTCAATAATGCAGTTAAAGGTGTCTGTGAAGCTGGTTTGAGTACAACGGAATTCCCACCTGCAATTGCTGGTCCAAGTTTATGAGCTACTAAATTAACTGGAAAGTTAAACGGGGTGATGGCAGCAATTACTCCTAATGGTTCTCGTTTCGTATAGGCAAATCGATTTTGAACGCCTTTTGCAGCATCAAGAGGAATAGTTTCCCCAGATAAACGTTTTGCTTCCTCAGCTGCAAATTTATACGTTTGGATTGCACGAGTAATTTCACTTCGTGCAGCTTTTATTGGTTTTGCGTTTTCTTTAGCCATCGTTTGGGCAAATTCTTCCGTTCTACGTTCTAATATAGTAGAAACCCTCTCCAATATTCCTGCACGTTCGTAGGCAGTCATATTTGCAATTACATGGGCATTTTCTGCAGCTGACGAGATAGCTTTATCAACGTCTATTGGAGTTGCTGAAGGAACCAATCCTATCACTTCATTGTCGTAAGGTGATTTGAGTTCGTATGAAGATGAACCTCCACACCATTGTCCACCTACAGTCATTTTATAGCTTATCAATGAAATCCTCCTTTACAATTTGGTTAGTAAAAATCAATTTAGGACAAAAATCTATAAATAAGACAAGCTAAACCGAATATTTGAATCCATGAAATGCATTTTGATAGATTTCTAGTATTTTTTGCTCATTTAATTCGTAAGGAGTATTTGAAAGCAAACGGTCAATCTTTGATGCTTGCGATGAAAGATTGGGCAGAGTCTCCTCTGGTATTCCTAACGCCTTTAGTGAAGTAGGTAAATCTAAATCAACTAATAATTTATACATGTAATTTACTACTGTCTTCAATGCTTGATGAGGTTGTGCTTCGAAATTACCTAATTGAAGTAAACGAGCAACGTCAACCATTTCTTCAATACAAGCTTTACCAGTCACCTCAAACACATAAGGCATAAGTAACGCATTTGCAATCCCATGCTCAATTTGATACTTTCCACCTAAAGGATAAGCTAATGCATGGACAGCGCCTACTCCAGCATTCGCTAATGAAACACCTGCTAATACGCTTGCCCAGCTCATACCCTCTCTTGCTGCAAGGTCGTTACCCTGAAAGACTGCTTTAGTAATATTTGCTTGAAACAGTTTCATTGCCTTTTCAGCATATATTTTGGTTAATGGTGTAGCTTTAACTGCTATATAGGATTCGATTGCATGAGTAAAAGCATCTACTCCTGAGGCAGCCGTTACGCGAGGTGGGCAAGATTGTGATAATACAGGGTCAATGATAGCAACATCAGGAAGAAATGCTGGACTGACTATTCCACGCTTGAGTTCATTTTGAGTATCTCCAAAAATAGCATTCATTGTAACCTCAGATCCTGTACCCGATGTAGTTGGTAAGAGGATGCAGTGTGTTAATCTTGAAACTACAGTTTGTGTACCAGCTAAATAGGGTTCGATCACTTCATGTTTTGAAAGAGCCGCTGCAGCTTTCGCCACGTCTAATGAACTACCGCCTCCAATACCGATTATCAGATCACAATCCTCATCATTTACAAATGTAACTGCTTCCTTCACGATTTCAAATGTTGGCTCTCCTACAATGTTAGTAAAAGTTACAATTTGAATAGGTAATTCTTTAATTTGATCAAAAATTTTATCAACTAAACCAACTTTTTCTAATCCTTTGTCACTGATGATAGCAACCTTTTGTGCATTCATCTTCCTTATTTCATTATTCAAAGTATAAGATGTATTAACTCCAAATCGAAATAGTTCAGGCATTCTAAAATCATGATAATTGACCGATTTTATAAGAGCATCCATGTGTACCTCCTCCTATGTACTGCACATCAAGAGTATAATAGATTAATTGTCTACCAAACAGTCCATCCACCATCAATAGGGATTGTTTGTCCAGTAACCATATTTGATGATTCTGAGCATAAAAACAAAACAGCACCGTAAAGATCTCCGACTTTAGCCAGTCGTCCAAGCGGAATCCTACTTATTACATCATTATAAAATTCTTTATCCTCAAACATTGGTCCTGTCATAGGAGTTTCAATAAAGGTTGGTGCAATTGAATTCACATTAATTTTGTGCTCTGCCCATTCAATAGCTAAAGCTCTCGTTAGTTGCATTAAACCACCTTTACTTGAACAGTAAGCTGCCCTCTTATAATATCCTACATAAGCCATTTGAGAGGACATATTAATAATTTTCCCTTTTTTTCTTTCAACCATGTACCTTCCAACAGCCTGTGTCAGAAAAAAAACACTTCTTAAATTGAGATTCATGACTCGATCCCAGTCTTCAGCTTTAACCTCTAATGCAGACTTTGGAATATTCGTTCCTGCATTATTTACTAAAATATCAATCTTCCCAAAATGATTATAAATCTCTGCAACCATTTCAGGGATTAGATCTACTTCCAAAAGGTCAAAGGAGATTGGAAGAGCCTTTCTACCTGTATTTTTAATCTCAGAAGCTAGTTCTTTAAGTTCGTTTTTACTCCTCGCAATAATAGCCAAATCTGCCCCGGCTCTCGCAAGCATGATTGAGATTTCTCTTCCAATTCCTTTACTGGCCCCAGATACTATTGCTACTTTTCCGTTAAGATTGAACATGCTCTCTACTTTCATCAAAATATTACTCCCAAAGTGCTAGTGCTCGCACTGGACATCCAGTACCATTAACTAGTTTTAAAGGGGTCATAATAAATTGAAATCGATGTAGAGGTATTTTATTCATATTTGCTATTAACTCTGTATGAACTACTAATCTTTCTCCATGTCTTGTATGATTTGGATACGTAATATCTCCCGGTAAATCGGTACTAATCGCATCTGTACATACGTTGATTACCCCTTGATCTAATATCCAATCCGTTGCTTTTCCACTTAAACCTGGATATTCTGTGACAAAAGCTTCTGCATTATTCCATTTTTCAGAGATTCCAGTATAATACATCAATGTGTCACCTGGTTTTATCGTTTCTCCAGCAGCTGCTAAGCCATTCTTTATATCCTCTAGTTCAATATGTTTACCAGGTCCAACGTAAGAAACATCAATCCAAACAGCGGATGTAAACATATGTTCAACTGGGAATTTTTCAATGGTTAAATCGGGACGATGTTTGTTAAAGTGATAAATAGCATCAACATGTGTAGACACATGATCTGAAGTAACCAACCCTTTAACAGCATACCCTTCAAATGGTGTATCTCCAAGACGCATCACACACTCTTCATGAGTTAGATGCCACCATTGTGAAGTCTTCGCGTGTCCTGGATAAACAGGTATTTTATCACTTAATTCTCTTGTTAAATCTAAGACATTATACTCCTTTCCAAAAATATTAATTTTTGTTTGTTCCTTGTAAGAGATTGGTTCACAAATATTCTTTCTCAAAATATAACCTCCCGCTTATTTTTAAATTTTCCAAGACTCCCTTTGTTAATTTAATTTAAATCTCTAAAGGTATTCTTATATTGGAATCTCGGGGGATTCCCCAAACTGTTTAGTAAGAAGTAAATTTACAATAAAACTTAGTTTTGAATACGTATTCAAAAAATATCTAAAAAATATCCCCAAGGCTTTTCAAATAGTCCATTAAGGTAAATTTTTGAAAGAATGTATTTGTTAAATGGATATTAAATAGTTTTTTGAATACGTATTTATTTTGTCATTGAATACGCTTTCAATTGAGTTACCTAAAATATAAACGTTCAATTTAGAATTGTCAATAATTTCTGATTATATTTTTATTTGAAATTAATTAAAAAAAACTTAGCACCTACTAATTCAATGTATCTTAATAATTTTAAATTTTAATAATGAACTATAACATTATTTCATAAAAGGTATCCTTTTTAAACGGCCTTAACCCTATAGAATATAGAGTTAAAGCCGTCCCAATCTTATTATTATTTCCACTTTCCACTTGACAGTGGGCAAGTTCATCGACTTATTTTTGTTACATCCACTCTTTTTTCGTTTTCAGGTTTTACCACAGTCTCAATTTTTTATTTTTCTTAGGATTGTATCCCCATCACAGCTTTAGGCTCAAGGTATTCTTCTATACCAAAGTCGCCCCATTCGCGTCCGATACCAGATTGCTTGAAGCCGCCAAAAGGTGCTGAGAAATCGAATGGTGCATTATTGACAATGATAATTCCTGCACGGATGCCTGAAGCAGCTTTTTTTAATTCCTCGGGATCCACACCCACGACATAACCCGCTAGACCGTAGACGGTATCGTTTGCAATCTCGATCGCTTCGTCGAGTGAATCATAAGTGATAATCGTTGTTACCGGCCCGAAGATTTCATCTTGGGCAATCGTCATATCATTACGCACATCCGTAAAGACGGTGGGCTTTACAAAATAACCTTGATTCAGCCCTTCAGGTTTACCTGTACCACCCGTCAGTATAGTTGCACCTTCATCTACGCCTTTCTGAATATAACCTTGAATACGATCCCATTGTTTTTTCGAGACAACCGGGCCAACCTCATTGTCTTGTTTTGGGTCACCGACGGTTAATTCAGCAACCAACTCTTTCACTTTCTCTTCGAATTGCGCTTTCATCTCTTTTGGAACAATCACGCGAGTGGCTGCAATACAAGCTTGGCCTGAATTAGTAGAAATATTGGAGACCGCAGTTTTGGCTGCCTTTGCCACATCCGCGTCTTTTAGTACGATTAGCGGCGATTTTCCGCCTAATTCTAGCGAGACTTTTTTAATATCTTTCGACGCGTTCTCCATCACTTTACGACCAGCTACATTTGAACCAGTAAAGGAGACAAAATCGATGTCCGGATGCGCAGTTATGCCATTTCCAATTACTTCACCCGTACCATTAACAAGATTGAAGACCCCTTTCGGGAGACCAGCAGCTTCAAAAATATCTGCAAACATCATTGCCGCATAAGGAGTGATTTCTGCCGGTTTCAAAACCATGGTGCAGCCAGCTGCAAGCGCACTCGCAATTTTAGTTGAGGGTTGGTTAGTCGGAAAGTTCCATGGTGTGATCAAGCCACACACGCCAATCGGCTCTTTGATAATCGTAGATTTCCCGCGTTTTTCTATAAAAGAATAATCTCGAAGTATTTCAGCAGCTTGTTTAAAATGGGCATATCCCAACAAGTAATGGTAGCTTTCCGAGAGCTTAAGTGGGGCACCAAGCTCTTCTGTAATGATCTCGACCAGTTCGTTCTTACGTTTTTCATATTCGTCTGCAATTCTCTCCAGTAAATTTATTCGATATTCTCTGGAAGTTTGTGCAAAAGCTGGAAAGGCGTTCCGAGCTGCTTTGACAGCCCGATCCAGGTCTTCTTTGGTCCCAAGACTAATATGTCCTAAGACTTCCTCGGTCGCTGGATTAAGAACTTCCATCGTCTCTGAACCAGTTGATTCGACCCACTCCCCATTAATATAGTGCTTAAGATAATTACGCATAAGGTGAACCCCCCTCTAAAATAATAATTTCCTTTAACGTACTTCTTATGGGATACGCAACCAAACTCATTAAATCTCCTTTATTAGAAAGATAACTAGTAGGGATTATGAAATAATCCCTACTAATAAGTTAGTTATGGCCACAATGTGATCCCTGCTGATGTTTCGCAGGTGGAACATCAAGAGCAGGATTTTTATCAAAGAATCCATAAGGTATTAAACGAAAGCCCATTTTATGAACCGGCATAACTGGCCAATCCTCTGGGCGAGGAATATGATGATGGTTCATACTGTACCACACCACGATATCAGTATTTTCAATGGATCGATTTTCCTCAGTCCACTTTGGCAACCCATCACCACCCTTATGCTGGTTCGGATAATCTCCACCTGCATATTTTTCATTAGGGTGATAAGGAGTAACCCACAAGTGATTCTTCATAAAGCCAGCACGCTGCATTATACTAGAATCATTATGTGCAAAAGGATAGCCATTTTCCCCCGTTACTAATCGGTAACCAACATGGCCACCAGCGATATTTTTCTTGTCTGGGTTAATTATTTTCCAGGTTCGTGCTGATTCTAAATTAATATTTCTCATTGCTTCACCTTCCGTCTTAAGAAGTGTAGATTTCGCAATGAAAGAATTTTTATACGGATTATGTGGACCCTTAATATCACTTTCAGTGTTCACCTCGTAAACAGAATTATTTATTCCGTCCACCATCATATCCAAACGGATATTAAATACGTGCTGATGATAAGGTGCCAGCAATTGCGGAGCAACGAAACTCGCATAGTTTGATGTTTCTCCTGGTGCAATAGCCATTGTATGGAGAATACCTGTTAACTTTATTTCACAATCAATGGCTCCGTCTTGATAAAAATTCCAGTAGAATCCATACTCATAATTTCCAACAGTTGAGATACTGGAGAGGACTAGGCGGCGTGAACGTCTAACTTCAACCTGTCCGGTCCTCCAATCCTCATGTTTCCACAAAATACCATTATCCTCTTCGTGCAGACAGATTGCATTTGGAATAACAATAGGCTCTCCCTTGCTATTTGTTACAACAGCATCAAAATATCTAATCACACCCAAACAGTCACAACCAAGTTCTAAAGAATTTGCTAGCATCCCAATACCATATTCTCCTGCATCAAAGGCATTATTTCGGTCGGCAGGTTCTTCAGGGGTTCCATAGGGAACGACCATTTCCGATAGAGAAGCACGATATAGAATTGGACGATCTTCTCCTTTATCGTTGTAACTAACAGTATGGAGAACAAGTCCTTCACGGGCATTAAATCCAAATCGAATCTTCCATTTTTGCCAATCAATTTCATGACCATTTACTTTAAAACTTGGTCCTTTAGGTTGAATAATGTCCAGTGGTTTCAGATCATCTCTGTATTTTTCAACCCCTTCAGCATTATAATTACCGTCTGTGGGTGGTAAAGGAATAATCTCTTTATCTACAATTTTTACAACTTCCATTTTATTGAGGTCAACCATGGCATAGAGTCCCGTAATTGGACGAGCATAGCCATTATCAGTCTTGGATGTTTTATACCATAAAAGCACACGGACAAGGCGAGCACCTACTTCATCTTCATGACCAAAGTCACCTGCTGACCATGGATCGGCCATGAGGAGATCAAGGTTTTTAATTCCTCGCTTTAATAATGCCGCTTGCATTTCCGGATTATTTTTCACTACCTCCATCGACTCAAAAAATTCGTCTAGCATAATATTAGGTTGTACACCTGGAATATAAGTCCATGATACGACTTTTTGTTGGTTTAGTGAGACGACAGCCTCATAGGTTTTATTCTCCGAATTATTTAGGAGTACAAAAAACACTTCACGATCAAAAGAATCACCTTGAGTATAATTTAAAACAACATCCTTTGGCGGTTCTTTTAATGATACATTAGCAAAACGATAATTCTCCTTAATCCCATTTTTCTCTTTAAGTATTTTTGTGGCAAGTTTAATTTCATCCGCTGTTAACGGTTCCAATGGGTGCTTGACCTGAATTTGGTTTTTAATCAAAATTTCCCAACTCCTTTTTGATAAATTTAATTCCACATGCAATTTTCAAGTTATTTTTGTAGATTTAACTAGAATTTTAAAATGGTTTTAAATTTAAGTGTATTATAAATCATAATATTGATTATATTCTGACTATTAAAGTGTTAAATTTACCAACCATCAAATTAATAATGGTTGGTCGGTGTCGAAAATGTGTCGGAAAACCTTATTTTACATTTTTCATTTGTAAAAAGTAAAATAACTTATACGCTGAAAATTTCTAGTTAGTACAACACTTTTGCAATTTAATATTGCATAATTTTTTAATAATTTGGTAGATTCCTTGATCTAATAGCTACTATTTTTCATACAACTGTTTTTCACTTTAGTGTAATGCAATCTATTTATTCAATTAAACTTCTTTTTCCAATGCTGGATACCGGGATTTAGACGTTTAGCTTTGTATCCTTTAGAAACTAAATATTGAACGACTTCTGTAGCGTATACACAATAAAAGCCTCTACAATATACGATAATTTCTTTTTCCTTTGGAAGTTTAGAAACTTGGTCCTTGATTGAATCAAAAGGAATCGAAATCGCACCTTCTATATGTGATGCATTATACTCGGTTTCCGGGCGAACATCGACGACCACAATATCCTTCTTGTTATATTCTTCTAAAAATTCCTCTATTTCTAAACTCTCTATTTCTTTTGACCTTACTATAAAATCCATTCGCAGCTGGCGCACTTCATCAAAGCGGTCTTCTGTTACCTTTTGCAGGGATTGCACTAATTCACATACTTTCGTATTCCCTAACGAATAGACCATGAAGTTGCCTCGCCTTCGAAATTTCACTAGTTTTACATCCAATAAAACCTGTAAATGCTGTGATGTATTGGCGATGCTCATCTCCGTTTCATTAGACAACGCCTCGACTGTTTTTGGGCCTTGCGTCAACAAGTCTAAAAGCTCCATTCGTTTTGGACTCGTTAATGCCTTTCCTACCTTTGAAAAATAATAATAGATTGTATCATTAAATTCTCTTTTATTCATAATAACCGTCGAAATTTATCCCCCCTTTCTAATATATCTACTATGATGGTCCTAACTTTATTACTAGATTGATAAAAATCTTCTATAATATTGTTTTTTCATAATGATTCACCATTAACTTACTATAAAAACTACTTAGTCTTTTGATAGAAATTCCTAGCCCCCCCCCTTTTATCCTGATCACTCATTGCAACTCTAGTTTTTATCCGATGTAATCGGTACATCGAAAGGAATCCGAGAACTGGTCCAGGTAATAGAATTAAAAACGTATATTTCCAACCAATAATTGATTCTATAAAAGGTATGAGAAAAATAACAACGATTGTAAGGATATACCCTATGGCCAATTGAACTGTTAAAGATGAACCGACATAACGTTGGTCGGCATGCTCGGTGATGAGCGCTGAGAACTGAGCTGAGTCCGCTATAATACTCACTCCCCAGATGATACCCAATATGGCAATAATCCAAGGAGAACTACCGAAGAAAAATCCAATGATAAGTGTTATTGTTCCAGAAACCCCTAATGACCATAATGTCACTTTTTCCTTACCATTTCGATCGGCAGATACACCTCCAAACCATGCACCAAAAAATCCCGACCCAATAACAACAAATGTAACCATTGAAGCCGCTGAGGAAAAGTTACTCATCCCACTTGCTTTAAAGCTTTCTGATAAAAATAAGCCAAACCAGGACCACATCGCGTAAAGCTCCCACATATGGCCAAAGTAACCGAAGTTTGCAAGGCGTACCTTATGATTTTTGAAAACACGTAGAATGGCTTTTGGATCAAAATTACCTAGTGGCAGTGGGTAAGGTCCTATCTTCACAAAAAGTATTAAGATTCCGGATAAAATGGATAAAAAACCTGTTATAGTTAAAACCAGTTCCCATGAAGAAATTCCAATTCCTTTGAATAAATGGGGACCAGCCGAGCCAATCGTAAGTGCCCCTACGACTAGCCCCAACGCTGTCCCACGCCGAAGACGAAACCAAGTCGATACAAGCTTCAGACCTGGTCCATATACACCGGACAAGGCAATTCCCGTGATAAAACGGAAAATCAATGCAACCATCAAACTATTTGCAAGTAAAGCTGTTAAAATGGTTGAGACTCCCGCTAGCACTGCTGACCAATAGAATAAAATATGTGGCTGGATTCGATCGGGTAGATTTATAAATGCTGAGACCAGGGACCCCACAATAAACCCTAAATTGACCATAATGGTAATATAGCTTACCTTATTGCTGTTCAAATCCCATATATCCATTAAAGTTGGAAGAACCGCCGTCATCGAAAACCAAGTTGTCATTGTGCCTAGCATGGCAAGTGATAACAACAGTAACTTTGTAGTGTGACTTTTTCCGTATTCGAAAGAGTCGTTCTTACTCATCCAATGCAGCAGTATACGTGACCGCCGTACCCTCTAGGCATATTTCATCATTTTGATTACGTACCGTAGTTTTGATTTTACATATTGGTTTATCATCCCGTACTTCAAGTATCTCAACCTTCCCCGTAATCGTATCGCCCACATAGACTGGCTTTTTAAAATCCCATTGTACGGTTAAAAAGACAGAACCTGGACCAGGGAGATTTTCAGCAACAATGGCATTTAAAATACCGGTAGTCACGCCACCTTGTACAATCAACCCGCCAAATCGTGAAGCTTCAGCCGCTTTTTTGTCAGTATGAAGTGGATTTCGGTCACCCGTCATCGCACTAAAAAGTTCAATATCTGCTAAACTAATTTCCTTAACAATTTCCGAGTATTCTCCTACTTTAGGTTGATCAAAACGGCATTTCGTCCACCCATTCATGTTTTTCGCTTCGCTCATCTCAAAACACTCCTTTAAAAAATTGTTAAACATCGATTAGAATTGCCATTCCTTGACCTCCGCCACCACAGAGAGTAGCGATTCCACGTCCTCCACCTCGGCGTTTTAATTCATAGGCTAATGTCAGTAAAAGACGGAAACCACTACCTGCAAGTGGATGCCCAACTGAGATGGCACCACCATTGACATTGACCACATCCATCGACAGACCTAATTTCTTTTGACTTGCGATGACCACTCCTGCGAAGGCTTCGTTGATTTCAAATAAATCGATATCGGAGAGCTTTAATCCCGTGCGATTGAGCAATGCTTGAATCGCATTAGCCGGTTGAAGATGTAACGAAGTATCAGGACCTGACACAGTTGCCCAATCTATTATTGTTGCTAGCGGTTTGACTCCGATTTTCTCAGAGATTTCTAGAGTTGTAACAATTCCTGCACTTGCGCCATCTGACATTTGGCTGGCATTTCCGGCTGTGATGGTGCCTCTGGCTTCGATTGGTTTCAGTTTGGTTAATTTTTCAAACGTCGTCCCTGGCCTTACTCCTTCGTCCTTTTGTAGAAGATTTTCCACTGTCACAATTTCGTCTTCAAATAGTCCTTTTTTCTGCCCATTTGTTGCACGCGTTTGAGAAGTTTCGGCATAGCGGTCTTGTTCTTCTCTCGTAATATTCAACTCAGCATTTGATTTTTCGGCAATCCCAAGCATCGACTGGTCTGAAAGTGAGCACCAAAGTCCGTCATTCAATGTATCGTAAAAGGAGACATTCCCTATCTTTTGTTGGTGGCGAATCACAGATGTGTGCGGGGCGTTTGTCATTGACTCAAAACCGCCGACAATGTAGGTTTCCCCTTCTCCTCTCTCAATTCTCCGTACCGCATCGGCTACTGTCGCTAACCCTGCAAGACAGACACTATTTAATGTTATCGCAGGGATTGTTAAATCTAAGCCAGACTTTACAGCCACTTGTCGGGCAGGATTTTGTCCTTGCCCCGCTTGAATGACTTGAGCTAGGATGACCTCATCAATTTTCACCTCAGGGACTCGCTCGAGAAGCTTTGTGACAACGGTCGCACCAAGGTCTACCGCAGTTTTTTCAGATAAAGCCCCCATAAATCGACCAATTGGAGTTCGACAGCCATCAAGTAAAACTGCTTTTTTCATGGAATACCACCCCTCACTTATTTAAAAAAAGGTAAATAATGCTCCCCACATTTTTGAAAATGAACCTGTAGGGGTAAGCCGATTTCAAGGTTTTGCGGATCATCAATTAATAAATGACTAAGCATTGTTGGTCCTTCCTCTAACTCTACTAATCCCACCATATACGGAATTGCAATGTTCCAACCAGGGTGTCCGGGTTTATGCACAATAGACCAAGTCTTTAATCGTCCTTTCCCAGACACCTTTTTCCAGTTTAGATTTTCACTCCAACAAAATGGGCAGTGTGAGCGAGGGTAAAAAACAAACTCCTCACAGTCTGAGCATTTTTGTAAAATGAATTCCTTCCTTGCAATAGCTTTCCAAAATGGCTCAGAAACTGGTGTTACTGTTGGCCCCGGAACCGATAAACGTTGATACTCTACCGTCATGATTTAAGCCCCCAATACTAATGCCGTAATTTCACTCATCGTAGCACCGTTTCCTGTCACTAATGCAAGTCGTGCATTTGGAATTTGTCGCCCATGTGCCTCGTGCCTAAGCTGACGAACGGCTTCAATAATATGTGACATCCCTCCTGCTAAATCCGCCTGACCAAAGCCAAGCTGACCTCCATGTGTGTTTAATGGAAAATTACCATGATGATCAAATGACTGATCCTTCATCCACTCGCCAAATTGTCCAGGCTCACAAAGCCCTGTATTTTCAATTTGATTCGCGACAACGCTTGTGTAGCAATCATATAAAGACAGTAAATCCATTTCCTTAACACTCACATTTGCCTGCTGTAATGCTTGAGCAATCGCAAATTTAAAAGGTGAATCCGCTAGTGGAGGTGACTGGCTAACAGCACGATGCGTTATTTTTTCGCCAGCTCCGTATAAGTAAATAGTTGGTCTGGGTAACCTATTTGCATTTTCAACAGATGTTACAACAAATGCGGCTCCCCCTGCAACTGGCATGACAATTTCAAATAAATGAAGTGGATCAACAATCATCGGTGAATTTAAAATGTCTTCAACAGTTGCTGGTTTTCCGTAAAAAATGGCTTGCGGGTTGTTTTGTGCATTATGGCGAGCCCAGTAAGCAATTTGTGCAAAATGTTCCTGTGTAGAGCCATACTCTGCCATATGACGTTGCTTTAGCAATGCATAGGAAGTATTTGCACCTGAAGCGCCAAATGGAACATCAAATTCACGAATTGGATTTCGGTTTGGCGACCTTGGACCTGTTTTCACTCTTTCATTTGTATTTGCCAGCACACAGACAACCGATTCACACATACCCATACGTATCGCTGCCGCTGCTCGCCAAAGCATTCCAGCTCCTGATGCACCACCAAGATCAACAACGTTCGACATTTTTGGTTTAATTCCTAAGTACTCGACTACAGTAGCCGGGACATGCTGAGGTGTTTCACCCACTTGAGGTCCAACTAATAACCCGTCAATTGCATCTTTTTCAAGTCCAGCATCTTCAACCGCTAATTTTACTGTTTCGGCGATCATCCCCAAAGTTGTCTTACCTTCTGTGTACCTAACAGGCTTCAGCTCCCCAATTCCAACAACCGCTGCTAGTGGTTCACGTTTTTTCAATATCATAAAAATTCCCTCACAGATAGATTTTCATATTCACTTAAACAGCCTGGATTAATGATTGACCCTTTATTTTTCACAGGTTTTCCTGCAACAACCGAACGAACCGCCCCTTCAACCTTTTTTCCATTTAAGGTATACGGGATCTCCTGCACTTGATAAATTCGTTTTGGGACATGTCTTGGAGATGCCTTCATACGTATATCTTGACGAAGTTGTTTAACAAACTCTGAAGTCATCTTTTCCTCCATAACAAGACATAACACTACCTCTTCATCTCCATCAATCTTCATTCCAAACACAATGGAATCTTGAATTTCAGAGAATTGATCGATAACACGATAGATTTCTGCAGTACCTATGCGTACACCGCCAGGCTTTAGAGTTGTATCCGTACGGCCATATATAATTACTGTTTCATTAATCGTTTGTTCTGCTAAATCACCATGAACCCAAATTCCATCTCGTTCTGCAAAATACGTATCGAAATAGCGTTCGTCTCCACCCTCCCCCCAGAAGGTAATCGGCATGCTTGGAAAAGGTTCAGTACAAACTAATTCTCCTTTTTGATGTAGAACAGATGCACCGCGTTCGTCCAAGACATCAACTGCCATTCCAAGTGTTTTACATGTAATTTCCCCCTTGCGAACTGGGTGTAACGGTGAGCCCATAACAAAACATCCTAATATTTCAGTTCCACCAGAACATGAGGCAAACAACATATCTTTTTTAATATTTTCATAAACCCATTCAAAATGTTCCGGTGAAACAGGCGCTCCAGCGGAAAACACACTTCGTAAATGACTCATGTCATGTAAATTTTGAACATCATAGGAACTCTTCATCAATATGTCTAGAAACTTTGGACTTAATCCGAAGTGGTTTAAACCGACTTCTTCTGCAATTTTCCACAAAAATCCTAGATCATCCCTAAGAACTGCCGCACCGTCATAGAGTAATAGAGTTGCCTCACTCGCCAGGCCAGAAACCAACCAATGGTACATCATCCAAGCGCTATTGGTATACCAAAACATCACATCTCCAGGTTTCACATCACAGTGCAATTGATGTTCAGTAACATGCTTTAGTAACGAGCCGCCTACAGAATGAACAATTGCTTTTGGTAGTCCTGTCGTACCAGATGAATAAAGAATATAGAGTGGGGAATCAAAGTCAACTTGTTCAAACTGTGGGTCTGTTGCACCATTTTGAGTTAACTCACTCCAGTTGATAACGTTTACATTTTTATCTTCAAGCAAAAATTGAGCCGTCTCTAATGTCACAATCGTAGAGATTCCTTCCATCATTCCTAACACTTCTTGAATCTTCTCATTAAGGTCAAATTTTTTACGATTATATTGATAGCTTAACGAAGCAATAAGGACCTTTGGTTTAACCTGACCGATACGATCAACTATTCCTTGAGGACCAAAATCAGGTGAACACGTCGTCCAAATCGCTCCTAAGGAGGCCGTAGCTAGTAAACCAACGAGCCCTTCAATTCCATTGGCGACAATCCCAGCAACTCGGTCTCCTTTTCCAACACCAATTGAACGTAAGCCTGTTTGCGCTTTTGCAACCATAGTACGAAGCTGTTCCATTGTTAAGGTGCGGGTAACCCCATCTTCTGTTGCCTCAATAATTGCCTGACGTTTTCCATCTCCACGTAATAGATTCTCGGCAAAATTTAGTTTTGCCTGTGGAAACCATCTCGTTCCGAGCATTTTTCCGTCATTAGGCCGAACTAGAATATCATTGCCTTTCACCCCAATTATTCCTGTATAATCCCAAATTGCTGACCAAAATTCCGTTGGATATGCATACGACCATTTGTGAAACCGGTCATACTGAATCGGCCACATACTTACCCGCTTCGCAAATGCAGTCATATTCGCATTGCTAATCCATTTATCATCAGGCTCCCAAAGAATGATTGGCTTATTTTTCACATTTTCTAAAATCATCACGTACCTCCTTGTTAGCTACTAAATTCATTAAGTGTAACCCGAGTTTTGATAATTATTAAATGATTCAATTGAATAGTTGTGTTATTACATTATTAGGGGAGCTATCTATTTATGCTAAAATGAGGGATCTTAATTCAGAAAATTTAAAAATATCTATTTATTTAACGCTAACAAGATAAATTTTTGTGATGAAGATTTTTTTGTATCTCTGTCACGTTTAAGTGAAAAGAATATTCAAAATTTACTGACATATAAATTAATCAATCATTAAATTGAATGATTTAATAAGAGATTAGAATTTATATATCAGAAAATATCTATCTCAAGTTTATCTCCAAAATTTACTACTTGGATTTGTTTAATCTTTTATTAAAGCATTAAGGAGGAGGAATAAATGATCAAAATGGAGGGCTGAGTCTCTACGAGTTTTTTGGATTAATTTTGCAACGGATGTCTCCTATATAAACTGCAATAATGTATGGTATCTTTCTAAAAAAACTCTATGTAAATTAGCAAATAAGAACTCTTGACTTTTGTGCAAATGAGGTAAAACTGACCAATAAAAATACAAGGAGGTAAATGAATGATGAAGAACAAAAATCAAGGTCTCTCTCAGGAACAAAAGAAAGTAGCAATGGCGAGCTTCATGGGTACTACTATTGAATGGTACGATTTTTATCTTTATGGTACAGCAGCTGCACTAGTTTTCCCTATGATATTTTTTCCAAATCTAGATCCATTAATTGGAACATTAGCTGCATTTGGTTCCTATGCTGCAGGCTTTATCGCTCGTCCACTTGGAAGTATGATCTTTGGTCATTTTGGAGACAAAATCGGACGAAAAAAAATGCTAACGATGTCCCTCTTATTAATGGGGATAGCTACCACTTTAATGGGTGTATTACCAACATATAGTTCAGTTGGCTTATTAGCTCCGATATTAATAAGTCTATTACGCATTGTGCAGGGCTTTGCAGTTGGAGGTGAATGGGGTGCAGCGGTTGTAATGTCGGTAGAACACGCTCCACCTAATAAGAGAGGACTTTTTGGAAGTTTTCCTCAAATGGGGGTACCTGCTGGGTTACTATTATCCACCATTGCGTTTTCAATCACATCCAACACCATGTCACCTGAAGCATTTTTGGTGTGGGGTTGGCGTGTTCCATTCTTATTGAGTGCTTTATTAGTTGTGGTAGGTCTCTATGTTCGATTAAAAGTGAGCGAATCACCAGTATTCCTAGAAGTAGCTACTAAAAATCAACAAGAAAAAAGTCCTGTGAAAACAGTACTTCTTGAACAGAAAAAGCCTTTGTTCCAGACAATCGGTATGAAGCTATTGCAAAACGCTGTGTTTTATATATATACAGTATTTGTTCTTAGCTACATTGCCACCACACTGAAAATGGATAACTCTGTTGGATTAAATGCCGTTATGATTTCATCCGTTATTGGATTAGCCACCCTCCCTCTTTGGTCGCATTTATCGGATAAGATTGGACGAAAACCTGTTTACATGTTTGGTACTATCGCTTCAACTCTGTTTGTGTTTCCATTTTTCTGGATGATGAACACAGGATCTGTATTATTAATTACAATTGCGATTATAATTGGATTGAATATTTTACATGATGCTGTTTATGGCCCTCAAGCAGTGTATTTCTCTGAACTTTTTGGTACTAAGGTACGCCTAAGTGGTGCTTCAATTGGTTACCAAATAGGAGCTATTCTTGCAGGTGGATTCTCCCCGCTTATCGCTACCTATCTACTAGCGGAATTCGACGGTCAAAGCTGGCCAATCGCCGTGTACTTAAGTATTCTTGGAATATTAAGTATTATATCTACTATTTTTGCTCGCGAAACTTACCGTGATTCGCTAACTTAGATTAGCTAGAAATATACTGGAAATTTTAATGTATTGTTCTCACTCGAATGTTGGGTCAAGGCTACCTCGCTTCTCTGGTAGCCTTTTTCTTTAGTATGTTCGGTTCTCATAATCTATGTTATAAGAACTCTTTTATTTTTAGTTTTGATCTTAAACTAAGGCACATTGCGTAATAGAAGGTCAATCAGAAAAGACAATATTTCTTTTTGACCATTTTAGTATCGAATTAACCATCTCATTATTTTTTCATTAATTTTTGAATTGTTATTATGACTTCATCCAAAACTTCCGTATCCCCTTCTTGAAGTCGATCAACAACACACCCTTTTAAATGACCCTCCAAAAGAATCTTTGCAACACTATTTAGTGCAGATTGAGTTGCAGAAATCTGTGTTATAACATCATCACAATAAGTATCTTTTTCGATTAATCCTTTAATCCCACGAACTTGACCTTCTATGCGGTTCAATCTTGAAATTAAATTCTTCTTAACTCTATCAGAATGGTGGCTTTTTCTATCACTTAAAGGTGAGCAACATCCTTCTTCTGCTGATAAGAGGCTATTCCCATGTTCTAAATCAATTGTCAATTTAGTTTCCTCCCTCGTCAAAACATCATTATTTATTAATTTTTTGGATATTCAATAATCCTATTATGCTAAGAATGTATATATTCTATTTCTTATTAACCTATTAAAGTATAACTATCACTTATGATGTTTTTCAAGTAATTCTGAATGGCAGTGACAAGAGACAGAATGTCCTGAATCCACTAGTTCAAGTTCAGGATATTTCGTATGACAAACACTTTCTTGGTGTGGGCACCTCGATACAAAAGGACAACCCACATTATTCTTCGTAGCATCCACTTCGCCATCGAGTATCAATTTCTCTCTATTTTCAATAAAATTGTTAAGATCTTTAACTACAGAGACAAGTGATTTTGTATAGGGATGTGAGGGACGCTGGATTATTTTCTTTGTTGGTCCTATTTCAACGATTCTACCTTGATACATAACTGCAATCCGATCACACATATAACTAGCTGTTGTTAAATCATGTGTAATAAACATCATAGTTAAACCCATTTTTTTCTTAAATTCTAATAATAAATTAAGTATTCCAGCCCTCACAGATACATCCAGCATTGAAGTGGGTTCATCTGCTGCAATAAAGGATGGTTTTAAAATGATTGCCCTCGCTATGGCAATTCTCTGTCTTTGTCCTCCACTTAATTGATGTGGGTAACGGTACATATAGTCATCTGCTGGCACTAACCCTATGGATTCAATTGCTTCCTTGACTATTTCGAGTTTTTTACTGTATGGTAAGGCCTTTTCATGAGCATTAATTGGTTCCATAAGAATATCTAGTGTTCTCATTCCAGGATTTAAGGTGTCATAAGGGTCTTGGAAAATCATCTGCATTTTACTTCTAATCCGATTAGTTTCTGCTTCCTTTAAAGTACAGAGATTTCTTCCATCAAACCAAATTTCTCCACTAGTTTCCTGCATTAAACGCATAACCATTCTCGCTGTTGTTGTTTTACCACAGCCGCTTTCCCCAATAATGCCAAGAGTTTCTCCTTTGTGGATTTTAAAGCTAACATTATTTACTGCATAAACATTCGTAATTTTTCTCTTTAAAAATGGACCTGTTTTTTTCACAAATGTCTTTTTCAAATCGTTAACTTTTAGAAGTACTGAATTACTCATTTTCCTCCCCCTCTAAAAAACAAGCTGAAAAATGGCCAGGCTTAACCTCAACTAAATCTGGTGATTCTTGAAGACATCGTACAAAAGCGTGAGGGCAACGAGTATGAAAACGGCAGGATTTAGGGAAATTAACAAGGTCAGGTACACTTCCTGGAATTGAAACTACTTCTCTATCTGGTTCTGCTAAATCAGGGGTCGCTTTTAAAAGAGCTTGAGAATACGGATGTTTTGGATTTTTTATTATTTCTTCAGTTGTAGCCCATTCCACTATATTTCCTGCGTACATTATAGCTATTTTATCGCAAATCGCTGTTACCATTGGTAAATCATGCGATATGATAATTACTGAAGTATTCATCTTCTTTTGTAAGTCCTTTATAAGTGCAATAACTTGTGCTTGTGTTAACACATCTAAACCTGTTGTCGATTCATCAGAGATTACTAGTTTAGGGTTACAAGATAATGCCATCGCAATGGCTACCCTTTGTTTCATTCCACCGCTGAATTCATGAGGATAACTTTTCCACCTGTCCCCATCAATACCAACTAGCTCTAACATTTTTTTTGCTCTAAGAATAGCTTCTGATTTTTTTATATCCTCATGAAGCATTATTGCTTCAATTATTTGATCCCCTACTGTATAAATGGGATTTAATGCATTCATTGCACTTTGCGGGATCACTGAAATCTCTTTCCATCTTAATTTATATAATTCTGATTCTGTTGCTTTTAATAAATCAATTCCATTTAGTTTTGCGCTTCCTGATACAACCTTTCCAGGGTACTCTATTAACCTTAAGATAGATTGAGCAACAGTAGTTTTTCCACATCCCGATTCACCAATTAAGCCAAGCATCTCCCCCTCTTCAACGGTAAAGGAGACATTTTCTACAGCTTTCGCAATACCTTTGTCCGTTTTAAAATAAGTAGATAAGTTCTCGACTGATAATACCGTCATCATTTAGCGCTCCTTTCTTAAACGAGGGTTTAAGATTTCTTCTAATGAATAGCCCGTAAAAGCAAAACCTATAACAAGTGTGGTAATTAATAAGCCAGGCGGAAGCACCCACCAAATCCAAGCATCTGTTAAAAATGCCCCTCTTGCTTGAGCATAATACAGGATTGTTCCCCAACTTTTTGTAAAAGGGTCTCCAAGTCCAAGAAAGCTTAAGGAAGCTTCTATTAATATCGCGTTACTAGCCGCAAGTACAAATTGAGAAAGGGCAATTGGTATAACCCCAGGTAAAATGTGACGCATTAGAATAACCTTAATACTGGTCCCTATTGACTTTGCTGCCTCAACATACCCTTTAGTTTTCAATGTCAAAACTTGAGAACGAATAACTCTTGCCGGACTTGCCCATGAAATTAAACTGATAACTAGAATGATATTCCAAAAACTTGGCCCTATGAAAGCAGCTAAAAGTATCATAAGAGGCAGAAAAGGTATAACTAAAACCAGATCTACTAGTCGCATTAAAATAGTATCGATTTTACCTCCATAGTAGCCTGCAATAATACCAACAATGCAGCCTAACAATATAGATATAAAAGCTGCAATTACTCCAATTAATAAAGAAATCCTAGTACCATATAAAAGTTCACTTAATATATCTTGACCGACATCGTTTGTACCTAACAAAAATAGTGAACTTGGTTTCTCGAATGGAGCTCCTACTCTTAGAGAAGGGTCAAAAGGAGCAATAAGAGGTGCTAACAAAGCAATCAAGAAAAATACCCCTAAAAGACACAAACCAAACATCCCAAGATTACTAGAAGTCAATACATTCCAATATTGTTTCCACTTATTTTGATTACCCATTATTGCTTCCCACCTTTGGATCTAGTAAAGGATAAATCAAGTCTGCTAGGAAATTTGCAATAACAACACTAAACGTAATAATTAAAAAGGTTGCTTGAATTAGTGGATAATCCCTACTTAAGACAGATTCAAACATTAAACGGCCTACTCCTGGATAAGCAAAGACAGTCTCAATTACGGTAGCCCCACCTAGTGTAAAACCAAGACTTAACATAAATACAGTTGCTACCGGTAATAATGCATTTCTCATTGCATGTTTATATTTAATAACTTTTTCTTTTACTCCTTTAGCTTTAGCCATCATGATATAATCTTCACCTAAAACATTTAGCATTGAATATCGCATGATCATAAATGTACTCGTTACTGATATAAGAACGAGGGTCGTTAAAGGGAGAATAAGATGTTTCCCAATATCCAACATTCGATCAATACCTGTAAGGTTTGACCATGCCTTTTCAGCACCAAATGCTGGTAACCATCCAAGTTGCGA
The DNA here is from genome assembly GCF_036965045.1 of Bacillus sp. JJ1533. Taxonomy (NCBI): domain Bacteria; kingdom Bacillati; phylum Bacillota; class Bacilli; order Caryophanales; family Bacillaceae; genus Bacillus; species Bacillus sp. JJ1533. Next base: position 81,259 of record NZ_JBALOV010000014.1, read on the forward strand.
AGCAAAGATCGATACCAAAATCATACCTACCCAAAATGATGGCATTGCACTTAAAAACATAAACAAAGTTAAGAGGTTCGCATCAGTTTTAGTTCCCCTTTTCCACGCTGAAACAGCTCCAAAAATAACACCTATGATTGTGGACAATACAAGACCAAGACCAGTCAAAAGCATCGTCCATGGCAAACGTTCTAACAAAAGTTCAGATATTGGCCTTTTTTGTTGATAAGAATAACCAAAGTCTCCTGTTAAAATACTTTTTGTATAAGTTATATATTGCTGCCATATGGAATCATTCAGCCCATGTTTTTCTAGAATTGCTTCCTTTTCAGCACTTGACATGAAACCTACGTCCTCACCAGCCAAAAATACCAAAGGATTTCCTGGCATGAGTCTTGGTAAAAGAAAATTTAAAGTTAGCATCAAAAAAATAACGATTAAATATTGTAAAAGCTTATTAGCAATAAATTTACCCAAAGCCTTCACCCCCAAGAACCTTTTTTAAAATTACTCCCGTAAAAGGTAATCCTATTACGGGAGTAAATGTATTAATTAAAAATCAAAATCATCATCTTGCTTAGTTTTGTTTTTGTTTCTTTTAAATAGGAAGAAAATAATTCCACCTAAAAGAATAATAGCCCCAAAAACATAAAGCATAGTGTTGTTCGAATTAGTAGATGCATTATCAGACTGTTTATTCTTCGTTTCAGATGCCTTATCTTCTTCATCATTTCCTTGATTTCCCGTTTCTTCTAGCGACTGTTTTTCACCAGAAACAAAAGACAATTTGTTGATAATACCCTTACCTACCTGAAACACAAATTGATCATACTTTTCAGGATTATAAGCATTAATTATTTCTTGATAATATAACGTCACAAAAGGCGCTTCTTCAGCCACAAAAGACTGCATCTCTTTAATAATGTTATTTCGTTCAGCCTCGTTAAAAGTTTGCCCTAGTTCTTCACCCAATTTGTCAAAATCCGGATTGCTGTAACCACCTATATTTACAGAGCCTATTGCTGGATCTGAATGGAATAGTTCTACCATACGATCAGGGAACAATTGCATGGTATTTGACCAACTCCAAACTCCTAGATCATAATCTCTTCCTTTACTAACATCAAAGTCAGGCCACATTAATGAATCAACAGTTGTTGCATCCATTGCTTTTACAGTGTTTTTAATCCCCACTTGATTTAACCATTCTGAGATTAACTCTGCTGTCCGGATTCGGATTGGATTACTTGCGTAAACTAGCGTAGTTAAATCAATTTTTTCACCATTCTGACCCTCTCTTAAACCATCTCCATCTGTATCAACAAAACCATCACTTTCCAATAATTCTTTTGCCTTTTCTGGATCAAATACCGGATTTAAGTCACTATTGTAAAATGTGGATGAAGGATGAATAAATCCTGGACTTCCAACTTCCGCATATCCAAGTAATACGGTATCCACTATATTTTTTTTATCAATTGCATAATCAATTGCTTGACGAAATGCAGTTTCTGTCATAGGATATTTCTCTGCATTAATCTGGAATAAACTAGTGCTATATCCTGGACCCCTTATTACCTTCAAAGAAGGGTTAGAATCAAATTGTTCAACTAACTCAGGAGATATACTAGAAGAAATAGCATCTATTTCACCAGCTTGAAGAGCATTTAACATAGCGGTTGTATCTTCAATAATTGGAAATATTATTTCATTTATTGGTGGGGCACCTTTGAAGTAATCTGGGTTGGCTTTCATTTTGTAGTACTGACCTGATTTATGTTCTTCGAAAATATATGGTCCACTTCCGAGTGCATTTGTCTCATCGTCTGGCGTTGTAATTGATGACCATATATGTTCAGGTAAAATTGGTAAATCAGCAAGTGGTTGAATCATGAAGTTTGGATTAGGTTCCGATAACACAAGTTTAATCGATGTGTCATTTGCTGCTTCTATTGATGTGATTGTTTTTAGTGGATTAGTAAACCGCGATTTTGGATACTTAATAAAATACTCCATTGTGAATTTGACATCTTGTGCAGTGAAAGGTTCACCATCGTGCCACTTAATATTTTCATGAAAAGTAAATTCATAAGTTAAACCGTCCTCACTTACTTTATAATCTTTAACAAGCCATGGTTGCGGAATATTGTTTTCATCAAGGTTAAATAGATTATCGTAGAGTAAATTTACTAAATCCAATCCCGGATAGCCCGTTACATAAGTATAAGGATTTAAACCATTTTCATCTTTTGTAATACCTACTCTAAGTGAATCGACAGGTTCTGCAGCATTTACAAAAGATAAATTTGAAACTAATAATAAAAAAATTAATCCTATGCTTAGAAAAGATTTCTTCATATTTACCCCCCTAAATTTAAAAGATAGTTTATTAAATGGTTAATTCCTGCAAATGAAAGTTCCCTTCTCTTTTGTATGCTTCTGCAAGCGCAAAATGTCCATGTGAAGGAAGACCGTGATAAACATGAACAGCCTTGTCAAGGACCTTATGGATAGCTCTTCCTTTTTCGTGATTATTCTTTAATTGTGAAAAACCGGGACATAATATTTCCGCTGTTTCAGGATCTAACATTCTATCAAAATGCATCCCACTAAATTCCAATTGGCTTTCTAACATGTCCATAGCTTTTTCTTTCTTTTCCCATACATCAGCAATATCCACTACCGTATTTGGATGGTGTGGTGTCATATAATAAATTGTTGGAATCGGATGTGGGCTTAATCCTGGCAACTTATCTAAACCAAAGTCCCTACTAGCTAATGCAATAGATTCTAACAATAATGTCATCGCAGGGCGACGGTCAGGATCTAAATCATGGAAAGAGTGCTCTGGATCTTGGGTAATAATAATATCCGGTTTTACTTCTCGGATTACCTTGATTAGTTTTAATTTGGATTCTTCACTTAAATCTACTTTCCCAGCTTGAAAATTTAAGAAGGAAACTTGAACTCCTAATACTTCCGCTGCTTGTCTTACTTGTGGTTGACTTTTATCCCGACAGAGCATTATCGATGCGTATGATTCCCCGCCGCTTAATACATTTTTTGCTAAAGCTCCACCACATTCGACAACTTCCATCCCATAAACACCTAAAAATAAAACTCTTTGACCTTTTGCCAATGTAATTCCCCCTTAAAATACAATACCCCACTACTGTATATTGTGGGTGTTAAAAATATCATAGTATTAAATCAAATGATTGTAAATACTAAAAATTGAGAAAATTTAAAACTGAATGAACGTTTTTTCACCTTCTTTGAAAGAATAAATTTTTTTTGCATTGCATGTCTAAGTTATACATATGATTTAGCAAATACAAGGAGGTAAAAATAGATGAGTTTATTTTATAATTTTGTTATTATTACCGTCATTGCCTGTACGGTGCTAGCAGTGTTTTTTTCTTTTCTTCTGAAAAATAGACTGAGTAATATGCACAGTATGGTTTTGTCGATGGCTATGGGAATGAATGTTGGACTAGTAGTTGGTGTATTATTTGGTTCTTTATATCAAGGCAATCTATATTATTCCACAATACTATCTGTTGCTATTGGTACACTTGCAGGACTAGCATGTGGTTTAAGTTTAGGACTACTTCCAATAGTTGAAGGATTCATGTCTGGGCTTATGGGTGGAATGATGGGTGCAATGCTCGGGGATATGATTACTCTGGAACAAGCAGATGTTTTGATCAATATCCTACTTACTCTCACAATCTGCTCTTTATTTCTATTCTTGATTTTGCCAAGTTCGCTAGGAAAGGAAAATCGAATTGAAAAAAGAAGTTGGTTTTTAAAACCAATTCTTACATTTGCCTTTATAATCACTTTACTCTATTTTGGTAATCAATTGGATAAAAACACGAAAATATCAAAAACTGAATCCTCAACAGGGACAAGTCATAATAACCATGAAAATCATGGAGGAACAACTGTAAATAATTCTTCTGAAATCACAATTAATGTTAACTCATCAACATTTTCTTACACTCCTTCTAAAATTATTATAAAGAAGAATCAGCCAGTTATACTCACTTTAAAAAATAACGATGCAATAGAACATGATATTGAAATTAAAGAAATCCCAATTCATTCTCAGACAGAACAGAACCATTCTGAGCACTCCCATGGTGAAGCAGATCTTCACCTGCATACCACAGAAAATAGCAGTAGTGTGATACACTTTACTCCCTTAAAAGAAGGCATTTACAAATTTTATTGTACCATTCCTGGACATGCCAAGAATGGTATGATTGGAGAATTAGTGGTATTAAACTAGCAGCAGGCTAAAGGCCTGCTGCTTTTATGTTGATTAGATTTTAGTTCTAATTACTATTTTTATTGTAGACTGAATTACTAAACAAAAAATTGCCAATTCTTAAGCGTGTTTATTTAAATTAAAATAATGTTTATTTCTACCCCTTTTTCAAAAGCTTTAATATCTTCATCGCTAACTGATTTGAGATTGTGAAGAATCCACGCTTCGGTACCTATTTCAATTTTTGTATGAAGAAGAACACACCTTACAGCAACACTTTCTATACTTTCGAATTATTTCATTTTTATGTGTATCAGAACCAGGTGGAACCATGTTTTTTTCCTTTATTAAATTCTCCCCTATTCAATAAGAGTTATTAAAGGTCATTTTAAGACTTTACATAAAATTCAAAATATTTTTAATGACAATATCCCCCCTACGGGGATATAATCCCCTTAGGGAGGGGTCAATAAAATGAGTAAACGAGAAAATCAAAACCAAAAACACAATCACAAAAATAGGAAAAGTGTCATTAATAGACTAGCAAGAATTGAAGGTCATGTAAGAAGCGTTAGACAAATGGCTATTGATGACAGAGATTGCTCGGAAATCCTTTTACAAATAGCTGCGGTTAGGAAAGCATTGGATAATACAGCAAAATTGGTTCTAACTGATCATATGGAAACTTGTTTAGTTGATGCTGTGCACGACGGAAATGAAGAAATAGTCATCAAGGATATAAAAAAAGCACTAGATAATTTTATCCGTTAGGGAGATGAAAGGACATGGGGGAGGTAAAACTTCAAGAACTCAAACTAAATGAAAAGAAAAATACAAAACAAAAGATATTAGTTATTCTTGCTTTGGCCGTTCCAGCAATGATTGAAAATATATTACAAACAGTTGTCGGATTTGTAGATACACTTTTCGTTGCCAAACTTGGGTTACATGCTGTAACGGCTGTTGGGATTGCAAATACTGTGATAGCTGTTTATATTGCTGTTTTTATGGCACTAGGAGTTGGAACTACCTCTCTCATAGCAAGAAACATAGGGGCTGGTAACCTTCAAAAGGCAAGATCAATTGCTCGTCAATCAACGTTCATTTCAATAGTCAGCGGGTTGATTTTTGGAGCCATTTCTTTATTTTTTAGTGAATCTTTACTTCGTTTAATGGGGGCCGAAGGTGAAGTACTAAACAATGGTATTATCTATTTCCAAATTGTTGCTGTACCATCCGTTTTTATTTCACTGATGCTCATCTTTGGAAGCATTTTACGGGCGGCTGGTGATACGAAAACTCCAATGAAGGTTAGCTGGTGGATTAATATTATACACATCGTGTTGGACTATTTTCTTATTTTTGGTTTTCTTGGGCTAACAGGATTTGGGGTAGCCGGTGCCGCTTGGGCAACAGTAATAGTAAGAATTATCGGTACAATCGCTTTATATTATTATATTAAGAAATCTCCAGTCGCATTTTCTTTAAAGGAAGAAGCCTCTAAAGAAGATACAACATCAATATTAAAGTTATCAACACCAGCTGCCATTGAACGATTAATCATGCGTCTAGGTCAGGTTCTTTATTTTGGTCTTATTGTAAAAATAAGTGCCGATACTTTCGCAGCTCATTCTATAGCTGGTAATATTGAAATGTTTGCATATATGCCTGGCTATGGATTAGCCATAGCTGCTACTACATTAGTTGGTCAAAACGTGGGAGCAAATCGCTCTAAAGAGGCATATCAATATGGAATGATTACATCATGGATTGCTGTTGTTTTTATGTCTGTTATAGGTATTTTGTTATTTTTCTTATCTCCATGGTTTGCTTCTTGGTTTACCACAGACAAAACTGCAATCGATATGGTCGTAACCGCACTAAGGATTGATGCTTTTGCTCAACCAGCTTTAGCTATTGGATTAGTATTAGCAGGTGCCTTACAGGGGGCTGGCGATACAAAAAGCCCGATGTTTAGTACTGCAATTGGTATGTGGGTAATCAGAATAATAGGCGTATACGTATTAGGGATTCAATTTGAAATGGGGATAACGGGGGTTTGGCTTTCTATTGCTTTTGACTTATACGTACGTGCCATATTCCTATATTATAAATTCAAAACAAAAGTTAATTAGACCTTCAAAAATATTATTACAAATTTTAAAAAAGTACATGTGCATTTTTATAATGCACTTTGTCTTTTCAATAAACTATAATTTTGGATTACCTCCAATTATGTTTCCTTTTGATTTTTAATTATAGTTCTTATGAAATAGATTACCCCTACTTTTAAAGTATAGTAGATTTGGGCTTACCTTCTGTTGTTCGATTGATTACTTGTTTCACTGAATAAGCTTCAATAAGTACTGCTGGAATCTTTCAAATTGAACTTGCAAATAGAAATACGCTTAGATTAACTTTACCTATTGTGGAGGTAAAGGTCACTAAACCTGATGGAACAATAGGTCTCAATCACATAGAAAAGGATAAGAAAAATAGCATCCTTCCCTTCAGTGCCAATGGGTTTAGATACAAGTGGATATTTATCCACCTTTTTTAAAAAATATCCTTTAAAACCCTTTCGGTATAGTCAAAAAGATACAATGGCGCCTACATACTCTCCAAAATAAGAATTGTGAAGTTGCCCCCTCTACCTTATCCATTTATTATTTTACAAATAAGCTGCTTTGCTTATATCAAAAAAAGCAAAGAAAACACCTTCTCTTTGCTCTTCTAAACTATTAACTTTTAAAGTGTTTCAGCAACGCAAGCTACCCCTTAGCCATGGTCGTGGTCGATAAGGACCGATTGGGATTTGGATTAAACTTGTTGAATTACGTGAATCCATCTTGTAAATTTGATCAGATAAGCTCGCACTAAATCCAAGGAGTGGGTGCCCTCCCCACCCAATCGATGAGGCTGCCAAAAGTAATCTCTGCACCAGCATACCCGCTTCCATTTGTTGGATACGGTATCCTCTTATACCTAGTGATGTTTTGTAGTGATCTTTATCTCCTGCTACGTGAAAGCATAATGGTACTTGAATTAAATTTACATTATCTGCAGACATTCCGTATTGAAGGGTAAGTCGGTGGTCTCCAGGCTCTATCTGTCGTAACGAATGAGCCGCGCTATCATAAAAATAAGCAGCATCCGGAATTCCCTCTACATTATGAAAACAGCCATAGAGTGCGACACGTGGCTCATGCCCTTTTAGTTCGCTATCCAGATCATTTCGATATGCGAAGGCAGCTGTTGCCTCTTGTAGTAAACTAGCCAGTTCCAGTTGGTCTACCTTTCCCATCGTGAAGTCCGTGTCCGGTGAAAAACGCTTTTGTAAGACGGACGCAAGGTCGTACTCTAGACGATATACTTGAGGCAGAGATACTTTCGGACCTTCACCAATCATTTTCCTTTTTGGCTTAATCTTAGTAATTGATTCTGTTGATTCAATAAAAGACTCTTCATTCAACTTAGTTAAAATGGGATGCTCTAGTATTCTTTGTGATCGTAAATAGTAATTATTCTCCTTTATTTCATTCAAATTAGAAGCCAATTCCACTGAATTGACATTCCCGAATCTGTTACTCTGATTCATATTCCAGTTTGTTGCTTCAACGGTGAGTGGAATCACCGCATATACGCTTTCTTCTTTCTCGGATAGCCCAAGCAGATGGTTGATTGACTTATCGAGAAATTGGAAGTACACCCCTGTCTCAAATCCAAATCGTTTTGCTACTTCGAGTAACTGTCCAATTAGAACACCTGTGTCCAAGCCTTGTAAACGGTAGGAAAAGTTGTGGTATTTAAAGAAGTTTTTCCAAAACATCGTGGATATAAAAACCGTACCAAAGCATGTAGACAAATCAATGCGATTACCAAGTGCTTGGTTGATATAAAGATCGAAATTGCCTTCTCGCAGTAATTCCAATCGATGAAGTGCGACATCATAGTGGTATACCCCAACAGGCAAATCCTCCAATTTCAGATAAATGTATAATTCGTTTGGATATAATGCTCCACCGGAAGGAACATATCGTCTGAACGACTGTATTAGATCAACGTCATCATCAGTTGTGAAGACGGATTGGCTTATTTGACTAAGACCGAAAACATACCAAAGGAAATGTCCCATTCTGCTATGAGTAGGTTTGCTGGGGACATCCTGCTTATCTAGCTTCAAAGGCACGTCTAACGATAACGGAAAATCATGCAAACCACGGTATAGTTTATAGGGCAATGGTGAATCTTCCCAATCAATTACCCGATCCGGCGGGCTTACTTTATCAATATCAAAATGTAAGTTGTGTAGAAATTCATCCAGACTCATCCTACTACCTCCTAGTCATTCTCATGGAAACGGGTGTGGATGTGGATTAAGCTGTTCAAATGTAAGGGGTTGATCCGCATACCCGAGTTCCATCGGTACCCTGTGTACCCTCTCCAGTCCAGTTATTCGGGTAAGATGGTGTCCGAATGTCATGGGTAACATCCCAGGTATTATAACTTTTACACAGTGAAGTCCATTTCGTAGGGTTTCTGATGTCGTCTGATCCACTACAATCACTTCGAGTTTCAAGCGACGAAACTCCTGAAGTATGTCTTTAAGATCTTCGGTAAGGTCTGAATGAGGTACCTTTAACTTAAATTCCTCGGCAAATGTTCGCAATGGACGACTATCGTCCAGCAAAAAATTTAGACGTTCTTCAGCTTCCGGTAATCCATAGAGCATGCCATGATCATCCATTTTCTGAACAAGGGTTGAATCGTGCAACATTTGAACAAACTCTCCCTTGTTCCCCTCGAATTTCTCGTCAAGGGTAAGCATCATACCTGCTAACTCATGAACTGCGCTTTTTACAGCTCGTATCGGGTCAGGATGCGCCCCTGCAGCACAAATAATATTTAATCCGACATTCTTCCTGTTTTTTGCCAATGCCCATATGCTCGGAATACCGTGTTCCATCGTCGAATTGAATAAAAATATATCATATCCTGCAACTGCACGTATACGTTCTAACATTAAATCTAATTCCTTATCCTTAGCGGAATATGGGTCTAATTGTGGAAGTGACATTTGCGCGTACCAAGTCATCAGAAATGAATCACGTTCTACGACTTCCATCATTCCGTAGAAAATAGCTTCTTCTAAACTTCCACCTAATGCACATCCGTTTGAAGTTTCATAAACAAACCCATCCCCATCGCCTAAGCTGTAATAAGCAAGCAACTCTGGAACAAGAATCGGGCGTTCCTGCAAAAACGAATAGCCCCATACCCAATTCATGGGTCTATCTGGATCAAACGGTTTAAACGGAAAACCAGATTGAGAATATTTTTCCGTTTCATGAATACCTACTGTGAGAGGATTTAGTGCTTTTCCTTCTAAATTGCGGAAACTATCATGGATGACAGTTCTTTTGCCACGTGGGGAAAGACCACAGTACCGCTCCAAGCCTTCTAATATCGCAGTTAATTCACTTACTGCGTATGAATGAGTCCGACCCGCTACCCCCTCATCGCCGTGCATCAAAGGCAGATTCACACCTACATCGGCAAAAGGTGGCAAGAGGTCATACATTTTCCCATTTAAAAAGCCAGCCTTAGAATCCAGATAGTCATTTACTAAGAATTTTTCTAATTCGTCTAAAGAACGGCATCGGTAACTGTCAATGCTGGTCTTGGGACTTGGTTGCAGAGTAATTTGTGCACTACTTGCTGAATCATCGGGAATTCCACCACAAACCGAGCATAATGGGTTTGAAAGAAAGGAATGCCATGAACTTTTAAGAGTATTCAAGTTTAGTAAGAAGATTTTTCCTTCTGCGTGAGAGTCCTTTCCACCCAAAATCCTCTTTGACTCTTCAACTATCAAGTGAGCCATCTGAAAAAGCCCTGTATTAGAAGCCCATACATCACGAGTAATACCTCTTTGTATGGAAAGGTGTTCCTGCAAATGCCGCATATCTATTCGGTCACGTCCAGCCATAAGCCGCCTCATGTCAGCACATTGGGAGCATCCTGGAGAATCTGGTCGAACCAACGGACCAACCACACCCTCACCAAATGAAACAAAGCCTCGTAACCAGGGGATGCCCTTAGGGCGTAATAGCTCTTCCGCCTTTTGATGAATGGAGGGATCCCAGGCTTCATGTAATACTAAAACCAAATCAGCCTCTTCTGGTATTCCTGAGTCGAAATCGGGATGACGAATTAACATGAAATGGGAGGCTAATTCTTTGGACACGTGATCCGCTAAAAAACCTTCTCCGATAATCACCACGATACCATTCAAGTGGATTCCTCCTTTATTAAAATAACACCATGCAACTCTACCAATTCATTTTTGCTAAATGGTTCAAATTCAAGTTCAAATACCACGATTTGCCTGCTGTTTCGTTCTAATACTTTTATTGCGGATTTTAAAATCTCTGAATGTGTCATCTCTTCACTTGAAGGTATTTCCAGGCTTAGTGGTACATTTTGCTCCAGAAATACGGATGAACCTTCATATGAATGAGCTGTGCGAAAATCCTCTCTGTTTGTTGTCTTCATAATGGCGTGCTGTAATGCATTTTCCAATGCCCTTGTGATAGTAAAACCTATACCGCTATACCAGCGGTTATTAGTTCTAATCCAAACAACAGGGAATCCAGAAACCTTCTCTCCTACGCCGATAAGCGGTGCCCCATTCAATCTATTCAATACCTGAAGATAAAAATGACAGTGTTTATCTTCTACTGATTTCAATTCTATACGTGAAACAGTATGCTTCTGTTCGTCATTTTTTTCACTTAGCTCCTTAACCAAACACTTTTGCAATCCCCGGCAAACACTTTCTGCTAACGATTCTCCCATTCCTACACCGATAAACTCGTTTTTTTCTATAATTCCTTTATCTACTTCCTGTTGTGGGAGAGTTTTAAAGAGATGAGACACATAGGCTTCAATCCCTGTTAATCCTGCTTCCCTTCGTGCTTCAACATGAGTCAAGCCTGCACAGATAATGTCTGGCAACAGTTTAGCGGGTCCTTCTGACAACGGGTTGACTGCCTGAACCCGGCATTGTGATAAGGGAAGCTGCTTTAAATCTCCTTCTTCCCAACTATGAAGAATGCCAGTTTCAGGTGAAGTCAAATGATTGAATAATAGAAATAATTTATCTACATCACCACTGCTAGATGCATCGTTGATCCGTAGATCTAAATCCTTTATCCATCTAGCTTCTGCAAATTCCGTCACTAAAGGGTGTGGAATGAAGGAATGCCAGTTTCCCTCCAGAGTATTTAGATTAAGCAGGAAGAATTGATTAACTTCTTTTTCCGATTCGGTTACTCTGGTCAGTTCTTTGAATAATTCAAAGGCGATTACATTTGCTAACATCGCTCCTGCTACTTGAGAGTAATTGGATGCCGGCTGTTCTTTGTGAAGCGCAGATTCATGTATGCTTCTCCATGCAGATTCCCAACATCCCTTTGACTCAGGAAGCACAAGAGGACCTGCCATACCCATGTGTTCTAAACAAATAGCGGGGAGAAACCCCTTCTTCTCTTTTTTACAAATCTCATTAAGAGCACGCAGTTCCTCCAAATCACCTTCTTTTGATACATACAAAATGAATTGAAACTCTTGCACTATTTCCCTCCATGAACTCATGACATCCTTTTGAAGGGTTATTTCATTAATCATTACCTCGGGGTCGGTTTGACGTGCGTGTTCGACGTGTTCATACAATCTCTTTCTATTAGTAGACTCTTGGTCAGTAATTAGTACATGGAACTTCGGTAATCCCGATTCGAGTAATGCAGATACCAACGATACTAAAAATGGACCGGAACCAACTGCCAAAACTTTTGACTGCCGATATTCTTGAAAGCGGTAAGCGCCGGAATCCCCGAAATTTTCCAGGAATTCAATTTGGGATGCATATTTCTTCATAACCTGTGATTGCAATTGATGTGGCAAGTCTTGACTTACATCCTTAACAAATCCATTGCGGTACAGTGCTTCCGCAATTTCATATACCCGCTTTCGGTATGGGTCGGGTAATCCTTCTGTTAAATTCCCCAAAGTGTACTCTCCATTGAACATCGGTATTAGCTTTTCAATCCACTTATCGATTGTATTTCCTTCCATACGGAACGAAATTGTGTTGTTCCGAAAATATACACCGCTGTTTTCATAAGGGAGAAAAAACGTGTCTCTTTTTACCTTGAGACGCATAGAAGGGGTTAATTTTGTCATTGCGCTCCTCCTTTACTTTAAATCCAGCTTGAGATTCTGTACGATAACTGTCACTATAATCCTATGTAGTGAAATTTGTCTATTATGTCTAATCACAAAGGGATAGCCCCTAATGTATTTTTTCAGGGGCTGCACTTTTCAATAGGCTGGATATGTTTTATATTTTATTTTGATTTAGTAACCTCCGCAGCGTCCGCCGCCTCCACAACGGTGTCCACCTCCACAGCGTCCACCACAATGAGAGCAACTAAAGCAACTAAAACAACGGAAACAATTAAAGCAACTGAAGAAGCAGTTAAAGCACCTAAAACAACTAAAGCAACTAGAACAACGTCCAAATCCACCAAATCCACTTATTTGTCGGGCAGATTCATCATAATAATACTGGTTTGGGTCCCAAGGAACTGCCTCACTCGAATGAAAATCTCCAAGGTTCAACATTTGGAGTTCATTTTGAAAATTGTTCACGTATATAACCTCCGTTTAATAATGTAATTTGATATGAAAGCACTTTAAAATGAAACAGAACGAACAAATAGAAAAGTAATGTGTTCAAGTTATATTGGAAATATTTCAAAGACTTTCCTCAACAAATTATGTGCGGTAATTGGGTATTGTGCCTGATTGCATCGCCTATTTTTTGTCTTGGGCTCCGTCTAATGTCGAATATTTTAGTTAACATCTTTTTTATGTATAGTCATAGTAGACACATCGGAATATTAGGTTTAAACTTAAGATACTATAGACAAAAAAATAAACGCTTATCTAGAGAGGTGGAGGGACTGGCCCATAGAAACCTCAGCAACAGATTCATAAGAATACTGTGCTAAATCCTGCAAGCTTTCAGCTTGAAAGATAAGTTGAGGTACACCCTAACTAAAAATCCTCTCCTTATCTTTTCAATGATTTTCAATGAAAAATATTTGTAAAGGGAGAGGATTTTAATATGAGTTTACTAAGAGATTCTTTTGAAAAAAGACGGAACGAGCTAATTAATAAATTACTAGATCTTGATCAATATAAAAAAGATGGAAAGCATCTTTTTGAATTAACTTTATCCGAGTTAGAATATGCACATTTTAAAGCTCAATCTGACGGACATCCGCATTCTAATAATTCATCCATAAGGTGGAAAAATTTCTAAACTGTAAATCACAGACAAAACTGATAAAAAAGGACTACCCAGAAAAGTCATTGAAAATTTACTTTTCTGGATAGTCCTAATTATTTGCATTACAAAAGTTAAGATAGTGAATAGACTTTTGAATACTTTTCATCTAAATAGTTCACTAGATAAGTAGCATTTAAGCCTTCACCAGTGACTTTCCTTATTAATTCATCAGGTGTATATATACCACCACTGCTACAGGCTATAGAAAAAATTCTTTGCAGTATAATTACAAATTAGAAAACCATGTAATCGCGCAAATATTTTTTGCTCTTAAACGCCCTCTATTAAACCTCACTAAAGTCCACGTTGAAAGCTTTGGGAAATAAATTATTCTTAGTGAATTAATGTGTTATCGTGAAATAATTTCATTACACTCTACCATTTTTTCAAACAGAAAAAAGCATGAGGCCCTAGTCTCCTCATGCTTCCTAAAACCCTCTTCCCCCTCCGCCAGATCGGCCACCGCCTCCGCCAGAAAAAGAGGAACCTCCACCGCTATTTGAATTTCGTTGAATTTTTTGCTGTGTAATGCTTGTGTTGTAATGTCGATCCATTTTATTTGTTACTTTGAACGAATTTGAGTCTAGATACGTATGGGCCGTTGTTGTGGAACGGCCTCTATTAAACATGGCCATTGTTCCAACGGATATCACTCCGATCCCAATTGCAATCGCAAAATAGATTAAGAGTTCTTTGACCAATTCCCCTTGTGAGTTTCTACTAGATGTATAAGAGCCCTCTGACTGAGCATATCCCGCATTAGAGATTGATCCCTCAGGAATCCCGGCATTCATCGTGGCCTCAAGATCTGTCAAGAAGGCTTTTGCACTGTCACCAAATGCTTCCTCGATTAAATATGGATAAACGTGATCAAGAATTTCTTCAATGGTATAGTCCGGGAAGTAATCAACAATCCTATCTCTTGTAAAGATATACACTTCGCGATTATCCATATCAATTAAATACAAGATTCCATCCTCTGTTTCCTCATATCCAAACCCATGACTGTCGTAAAAATCACTTGCATATTGTCTGGCTGATTTTCCTTCACTGTCATCCGTTGTGACAATTCGGATATCCATTTGGAATTGTTCACTTAATCTATTAGCTTCATCCTGTAGTTCGACTTTTTCCGTGTCCGAAAATAAATTAGCCTGATCAAAAATTTTTTCAGTATTTGCAAATGTAGGGATCACTAAAATTAAAAAGGTAAGGAGGAAAAATGGTAGGATGAGAAGCTTTTTCTTTACCATATAAACAACCCTCCTAACGATAGGACTGCAAAGACACTAGCTGAAATCATACCAAACCACTTACTTGCTTGACCGATGCTAATTGGCAAGTTCCCAGCAATTTTACCTGTTTGCCCATTCATCGCAAAGACATAGGTCTTGCCTTTAAATTGATACGTAAACATCCAAACCGGTAATAGCACATATTTCGCCTTAACATTCGATAGTCTGACGTTTGTATTATGAATTGAAACCGAACTATACCCATGGATTGTCCCTTGAAGTAAAGTTCCCACATTATTGCGAAGGAGGCTTGAGATTCTACCGTACACATCATTTTGGTTCATATCGTACTTTTCCGCAAAAAAACCAGATAAATAGGACATCGAAAAATCAGTTAAATCCTTATAATCATAGGGTTCAAGGATGGACATAAGCTCATCATCCATTTTCTTTGAACCGTCCGCTGGTACATCGCGGAATTTTGCGATTCCTTCTCGCATCACCTTATAATGCTTTGTTTCGGTATACCTTGTATCTCCCCTTGTATAGGTTCTGACTCTCCTCGCATCACCTTCAATTCTTCCAGATGTATTACTATCAAACAACCAAAATGGAACATAGATTCCTGATAGTTTTTCTAGCTGTGAAGTTGAAGTAAAGAATTTAGGAAGTAGAGGCTTACCTTTACACCATTTTAAAAATAATTCTTCCGCTTTCTTCCGGTCAATTTTAAACGGAATGACTTTTTCAGGACGGTATTCTCCTTCTAGCTGCCTAGGAATAATCGTAGGATTATGGCAATAATAACAAAACGTTGCTGCAGTTGTGTCATCGGTTACGATTTCTGCACCACAGCTGCTACACGTATAGCCTGTTGCTTTGTCGTTGAATTCTTGATCCAATTCCTTTGCTTGGTGTAACGCCTCTTCACTTGTTTCGGCTTCTTCTTCAGCCTTTTCGTTATCAACAAAATGTTTCACATCTGCTTCGGTGAATTCACTTAAGCAGTAATCACAGGTCCAGTTTTGGGTATCTGCCTTAAATGCTAATGGTCCCCCACAGTTTATACATTTATATACTACAACCCCCAACCGATATCACCTCTTATCTTTCGAATATGGTTGATTAATGTTCAAAACGTGTTCCGCATTCCGGACAGAATTTCGCATTTGGATTAGTAGGTTTAAACCCACAATTTTTGCATGTTAGTTCTTCAGGCTTTTTATTGCCGCAGTTTGAACAGAACTTCCCGCTATTTTCTTGGCCACATTGGCATTTCCATGTGTCTTTTTTAGCTTCCTGTTTTGGTGAACCACATTCTGAACAAAAGTTTCCAGTGTTCGTGTGTCCACATGAGCATTTCCATTGATTTGGGTTTGCTCCCTGTTGACTTTGCGGTTGCTGTGCTTGTTGCTGCATTTGCTGACGATTGGTTTCAGAAGCAGCACCCATAAATCCGCTACTACCTTGCATTCCCATACCCATGCCTAAAAATCCTTGCATAGAACCAGCTTCATTGGAACCAGCAGCCTCCAAGCCTCTTGCAATAGCACCTTGCACATATCCTTCACGAACAGATGGATCTTGGAGCATGGCCCCTTGGTTTCTCATGTTGATGAGCTTTTGAGATTCCTGATCGTACGTAATACTGTTGATTCCTACAGATTCAATCTGCATTCCGCGCATCCGTGTCCAATCTTCATCAAGGACTTCGGACATATACTTTGCGAGCTCCATTCCTTTTGAGGTAACGTGTGAAATTCGGATGCCATCTGCGGACATTTTATTAATTGCTGTTTGTAGTGCATTCATATATTCAGATAAATATTGTGCATTAATATCATTAATATCTACATTTGATTTATTTCGTGGAATGGCTTCCATGTAAAATTTGATTGGGTCAACAATTTTTATCGAATAGGTCCCATGGGCACGTAAAAATAATTCCGCATTATAAAAATTATCGAAGTAATTGATTGGATTACGTGTCCCAAACTTAATTCCCTTGATTTCTTGAAGGTTGATAAAATACACTTTTTGCGATGTGGATGGGACCCCGCCAAACTTAAATCGATTGAAGGTTTCGTATAAGGCTTCTTCAAACTGACCATTGAATAATGATGGCTGCGAAGAGTTTACAACCTGGTAATAACCTTCTTCTGCTGTATAATCAACGATTTTTCCACCATCAACTAAAATCATAAATTGGTTAGGATACACATGGATGATTGAACCATTTGAAATGGTTGAATCAGTTCCTTTAAAATTCTGATTGCGGCGATCTTTTGCGCGGACTTTCACTCCAACCGACATGACGGTTGTATCACTCATCGCCTGTGGTTCGATGACCTCAAGCCATTGGTCTGCTATGTTTCCTGTTACCGCACCAACTGCTGCTTTAATAATTCCCATTAATAACCCCTCCTGCTTAAGCTCGAATCTTTTTAACTATTTAAAATGTCTTATTATACATACATGATAACAGTAAATTGGTTATCTGTAATTGCTTTCTAGTAGTGTAATACGATTTTCATAGGCGAATGGTTTCATTTTGAATGGAATTTAATTGGGAGTAGACATTTTACAAAACTGGATGGGAATTTCCCCTCAGTTTACCTAATGAAGAAAAAAAGAGCTAAGATTAGTCACCTTAACTCTAGAGGGTGCATCGAAAACATGATAAAGATCAATGTCTCCTATATACGCATAAGCTTCTGGATGATTTTCATAAACTCATCAATTGAAGGAAAATATGTACTCTGTTGGTTGTACCACTTACGAACAGTTTCTACTACCCAATACGGAACAGCTTTCCCATCTATTAAGTGATAATATTCTTCATACCCTTTTTTAAGATGTTCCCATCGAAAATCATTGCCCGGCTGAATGTATTCAGAAACATCAAGAATTTTTGCTCTTCCGTTTTGAAGTAAAATATTTTTTAAATGAATATCACGTGGGTTTAGCCCCTTACTGCGAACAAAACTTCTTGCTTCCTCCACATCTATGATAATTTGTTTTGGGATATGGATCCCTTGAAGTATGCAGTCGTAGAGAGTTATTCCTTCTTCATAGCTTAAAACAAGGTAATGATCATAAGAAGCATAACATTTAGAAAAGAAAGGGGACTCCCCTAATTTATGATAAACATTTGCCTCCACAATAACTTTTGCAACTTTGTCATTCGCATATTTTTTAAATGCATATTCTGGGGCATTAAGGGATTGAAAAACAGCCGCATCTGTCCCGACACCGATACATTTTAGATCATCGGTGTCACCAATAATGGTTACTGGCTCATTATTTGGATTTGATAAAACAGTAATAGTAGATAGTGAATCATTAGCAGTTTCCCAGCTTCGCTTCACACAATCTCTCCAATCGTTGTTTGAATAAGACCAGTTTCAAATTAGCTTCTTTTAACCGTATTTTATCATTTTACTCCTTTAAAAAAGGAGTTAGCAAGTGCTCAAATCTAAAACGGTTAACTTTAAGGAAAAAGTCACGGAAAAAACAAACTACCTGGCTCCCATTAATATGGAATCCAGGTAGTAAAGGTGTTTTATCGTAGTCTCATTTTCAAGGGTCAGTCCTTATAATCCCTTCACCCATCTCCCCGCCATCTCAATCCAATTCTCTACCTCTGGTTGAAGATGATTATCTCGACCTATTGATTGTGTTTCTTCCGTTCCAAGAGATAATCCATGGACACCTTCGGGATAAATATGCATTTCGAGCGGGACTTTGCGCATCAGTAAACTTTGTGCAAATAGCATGCTATTTTCCACGGGGACAGCAGCATCTGAAACCGTGTGCCATAAAAAAGTTGGTGGAGTTTCGTTTGTAACTTGATTTTCCAAAGATAAAAACTCTCTACTTTGTTTGTCCTCGAATTTATCACCTAATAATGCTTTGAAGCTCCCCTCATGTGCATGAGGACCAGAAGAAATAACCGGATAGCTTAGAATTAAACCATTTGGTTTAATTTGTTCCTTTGAATAAGTGATTTGTTCTGTTAGAAACGCTCTATTCCAGAAAACGCCTAGACTTGCTGTTAAATGACCACCAGCCGAAAAGCCCATGACAATGATTTTTTCGGAATCAACGTTCCAGTTCTCAGCATTTTCACGAATGAAGCCAATCGCACTTGCTAATTGGCATAGTGCTGTTGGAAAAACAGCTGGTTCCACACTATACCTAAGAATACTTGCGTGATATCCTTTACTGAGCATCTGGATGGCAACAGGTTCAGCCTCCCGGTCAGATGTATGCGAATATCCACCGCCTGGGCAGATGACAATCATGGGTCTTTTACGGTCTGGGTCAATACTCTGTGAGTTATCAAGGATATAGGTAAAAAAATCTGCTTTTTCGTTGTTATGGTTTAACTCATATTTTTCATGAATCATTCTTCTCACACCTTTTATTTATGTTGTATCTATAAAACTTCGACATTTGTTGTTAACTTCCTTTAGGCAAAATAAAAAAGGCTGGAAATCCAGCCTTATTCATAACGTAACGCATCGATTGGGCTAAGTTTTGAGGCTTTGTTAGCTGGCAAAATGCCAAAAATAATCCCAATGAATGCCGAGAATCCAACACCAACAACCACGATTAGTGGACTGACGGTAGCGGAGATTGGTGAATAAATTGATACGATAATGGTTCCTAATGCTGCAAGTCCGATTCCGAGTAAGCCTCCTAATGAGGTTAAAGTCATCGATTCAATTAAAAATTGAAGCAAAATTCGTCCTCGTGTTGCACCGAGTGCTTTTCGCAAACCAATTTCCCGCGTTCTTTCAGTGACGGAAACGAGCATAATATTCATTACACCGATACCACCTACTAATAAGGAAATCCCTGCGATACTGCCGATAACTAACGTCATAATGGTAAGGACGGTATCGACTTCTTGTTCATATTCAGAGAAATCGTTCACTGTGTACATCCCGTCTTCAAGTTTTTTGGCCCTTGTTAATGAATCAGCAGCGGAACGACCGATTTCGGAAATTCGTTCCGGGTCATCTGCGATAATGGCTAAGCGTTCAATTTCTCGATTTCCAAACATCATCGAAATGACTCCTCGTGGCATTAGCATTTCGCCTGATTCATTGTAACGATATTGTTCAGGGATAGGAGATTCATAGACACCGATTACCTTATATGGATTTCCATTAAGGTCGACGATTTCACCGATAATATCTTCTTTATCTTTAAAGAATTTCTCCCTTGCAACAGTATCGACCATCACGACACGGTTTTTTCCATCATTATCCCTAGCGTTGATTGGACGTCCTTCGACAATTTGAATATCTCGAGCCGAAAAGAATTCAGGCCCTACCCCGGTAATTTCCATATCGCCCTGTTTATCATTGTAAATCATCGGTCCCCAACCTTGGTTTGTGGCGATTACAGCTTTTACGCCAGGAACAAGGGAAAGAGTTTCAACATCTTCAGAGGTTAATTCCGGTTCCGTCCAGAACATTTCTGACTCCTCTTCCCCCTCTTGAGGCACCGGTTGATACCAAATGTCGACTGCATTTTTTTCAAGACTAAACAAGTCCTCTGTCATTTTTGTTTTGGCACCCTGACCTATCGCAACAATAATAATAACAGCTGCAACACCGATAATAATGCCCAGCATTGTTAAAATAGATCGAACCTTATGATTCCAGATCGAGGATAATGCTACTTTAAAGCTTTCTAATAGACTCATAGACTTCTCCTCTGGTCATCCGTTATCAACCCATCCTTTAAGGTGATAACCCTATTTGCATATGCTGCCACTTCTTCCTCGTGCGTAACAATGATGACGGTTCTACCTTCTCTGTTTAGTTGAACCATAAGCTCCATTATTTGTTCACTCGTTTTGGAGTCAAGAGCACCCGTTGGTTCATCTGCTAACACAATAGAAGGATTATTAACAAGAGCTCTTGCAATCGCCACCCTTTGTTTTTGTCCACCTGAAAGCTGGTTGGGTAAATGTTTAACCCGGTCTCCAAGTCCAACCTTGTCCAACATTTGTTTTGCTCTTTCCGTTCGCTCCCGCTTTGGTACTCCTGCATAAATAAGTGGGGATTCCACATTTTTTAGTGCATTATGTCGCGGCAACAGAAAGAACTGTTGAAAAACGAAACCGACATGCTCGTTTCGTAATTTTGCTAGTTTTTTATCCTTAACTAAGCCGATTTTCTCTTCATTTAATTCAAACGTACCTGAAGTTGGAGCGTCTAGAAATCCAATAATATTCATCAATGTAGATTTACCTGATCCAGATGGTCCCATAATAGCAATGAATTCTCCATCTTCAATGGTTAAATCAATTCCGTGCAGGACTGGTACCTCAAGAGCACCATTTCCATACACCTTTGTAATCTTACTCAACTTCATCAAAGGAGGTCACTTCCATTCCATCATGCATTCCTTCGTATGGTGTTAAAACAACAAGCTCATCCTTTGTAACACCTTCTGTAACTTGAATAAATTCATCATTCATTGATCCAGTTTGAACTTCACGTCTTTGTAGGATTCCGTCTACTAAAACATAGACAACTGCTACGCCACCTTCATCTAAAATAGCGGTATGCGGAATAACAGGGAGAATAACTGTTCCTGGAATTCTTACCTCAAGTGAAACGTGAAACCCGTGACGTAGTTCAGATGTGTCATCCGTAATGCCGACTTTAAATGGATACATCGTGACATTACCGCCACCGCCCATTCCATAAAATTCACCTTCTCCTCCACCACCATTATCATTTGGAAAATGGGAGACGGATTCGACAACACCCTTCCAATCGCGATCTTTAAATACCTTTGGGCGAACAATGACTTCTTGTCCCTGTTGGATTTTAACTGCATCAAACTCGCTCATTGTCCCAATAACCTTATACGGTTTACTTGAAATGATATGTATAACAGGTTCATTAGCACCCGCTTCGGTTGCGGCAATATTTTTATTGACTTTCACAATGATTCCATCAATTTTACTTACAACTGTCATTTCTTTTTTCTGATTTGTAATTTCTGTGATTCGTTCATTAGCTGCTGTGATTTCTGATTTCGTATTTTCGTATTGTAGCTCCATTTGAACCTTTTCACTTGTAAGCTGGTTTACATCCTCAACTGGGGCTTCCTCAACTTGTTCCGGTTCTGTACCTTCTGGAGTCTCAGTTTTGGGTTTGTTTTTTTGTGCAGCGAGAGCTTTTTTCGCATCTCCAATCCGTTTATTTAAGGCCGCAATTTGGTTTTGTTCTGTTTTTGCTCGGGTTTGGATTAAGTCTCTTTCTCGGGTCGCTCGTGCCAGCTCTGCATCTAGCTTTGAAGAATCATAGACAAATAGCGGGTCTCCGGCTTTTACAGTTTTGTTCTCCTCAACTTTATATTCCTTGATTTCTCCATGCTCAGGGTTTAAGAATACCTTCTGCTCTCCTTCAGGTACAATTTCACCTGTTACTAGAATCGTTTCAATTAATTCTTGTTCCTTTGCTTTTTGAACAGTAACATTTACTTCTTCCATTTGATTTCCTACCGATGCAACGCTCCTTTCTTTTATAAAAAAAGCTGCTGCACCGCCTGCGATTGCCAAAACACCGACAATCGACAAGACCCAAATTAAAACCTTCTTTTTCTTCACCATACTTCCCCCTAAAGTTTTCATATCACGGGTAAATTCTCCACTTCTCTCTATCTAATAGTTATCGTGTTATACATGCTGATATTGAATAAAAAATATCAAATTTATCCCTAACCATTAAGACGGCAAAGAATGTCAAAAGGTTTCATTTTTTTACAATTATTTTAAAAATTTACAAAAAAAGATCAACCAGGAAATACTAGTTGATCGTTTAGATTATTTTTTATTTGCGCGATAATGATCACGGGTCTTATACCCTTGAGCGAGGATCATTTTCATTTCTTCACGTCTCTTTTGCTTAGTTGTATCTTGCTTAGCACTATACACGTAACGTGCCCAATCCTTTTGGTACCCAGGAGTAAGTGCTTGATAAAAGGTAAGAAGGTCTGGTGAGTCTTTCAAATCTTCTCTAATAGTTGGAATCATGTCAATATAATCATCCACACTTTGACTTGCTTTTGTTGATTTTACCGATTTCTTTCCGGCTTCTTCTTTGAATCCAACAACCGTAAACACATCATCTAATCCAACCATTCGTGCAAATTTGATGTCACTATTACCAATGTACCCTTCATCATCTGCTCCAAGCCCGCTTAACAAATCATCCCGATGAATGAATGTTGGATATACTTTATTCCCCTTTTTAGGATAAGCCGCAAAAAGATATCCTTTTTTATTCAATAATTGCTTCTCAATCACATTATTAACTAATTCTTTTAATGAATTCAAATCGAGTACAAAAGCAAATATCATGTCATACGAATTGCCTTCAGTGAGATTCGTTTCAAAATCTGTTAATCCTTCAAAATAATTGGCCCCATCAGGAATGTGCATGATTGCTTTTTTATCGTATTTTCGCAGGTTTAATTTATCAATAATTGTTTTAGCCATTCTCTCACCTATTCTTTATTGTTCTACTAACCAGTTTAAAAGTTTCTATGATCGATATCAACAATCGCGGTTAATGTTTTTTCAATAAACAATTTGATTTTTTGGGACAAACAGTAATACGTTTACAAGTTCTTCATAAAATGTACAAGTTGTATTTTTGAGGATGGAGTGATTGCGATTGAGTGTTACGATATTAGTTAGTTATATTATTTTGGGGTTGACGCTAGCTGCCCCCATTGGTCCAGTTAATTCTGCACGGTTAGATAAAGGTATTAAAAATGGATTTTGGCATGCTTGGGTGGTTGGCTTCGGTTCAATGATAGCAGATGCTATTTTTATGTTAATTGTCTATCTGGGTTTAGTGCATTTTCTTGAAATACCACCTGTACAAGTTTTTTTATGGTTATTTGGTGGCTTTATTCTGCTTTATTCAGGAATAGAAAGTATGTTTGGAGCTAATTCTCTTGAACTAGAATATAACCGTGACAAGGAATCCCTGTTAAAGTGCTTTCTAACAGGTTTTATTATGTCAATAACGAGTCCGTTATCGATTTTATTTTGGCTCGGAATCTATGGCTCTGTATTGGCTAAAACAGCACAAGAAAATGGTACGAGCGATTTATTAATTTATAGCTCGATGATCTTTCTTGGCTTAACCCTTTGGGATCTTTTTGTGGCCGCACTGACTACCGTATTTCGTAAATATCTTAATAGTATCGTTTTGATTTGGATATCTATTTTATCGGGCTTATCTCTTGTTGGCTTCGGGCTTTATTTTGCCTACCAAGGTATCATGACCTTGTTGGGCTAGTATGCAGACACGAAAAAAAGTAGCAAAAGCTACTTTTAAAATCCGTGATTCCTTTATCCTCTTCTTCTTGGGCGTTCGAAATAGCATTCATTACATATTGCAAACGAGAATCCGATTGGAAGGTTTTTACCGCAACGTTTACATACTCTCTTAGTTGGTTGAATACCTGATTTTAAGTGTTCATGGATTTTATCACTAATTTCTTCCCTAATTCTTTCCCAATATTGGGCTTCTGTGTGCTTTCCTAATTTATAAAGGAACAATAAATGAAGCCCTACCGCTTTATAAGAGAGTTCGAGCTCCTCAAGTCCGGATTCCTTCAAGACGGGGTTAGGTAATGGTATCCCATCAACAATTGCCTCAAGATTTTTCTTCCATTGTGCTCGCAGTGAAGGTTCATTTGACGAGAAGGGCAAATGTAAAAAGCCGTAAAGGTCCGGTAATGATAGCTTAGCCTCAATGATTGTGTCTTCAACCAACTCATACAGCATTCTTTCTTCATAAAGGCTAGCTTTTTTTGTGCCTTCAGGGCTTTTGAATTGATCCCAAAGGTAGAAAAACATCCTCATTTTTCGTGAGTATTTTTGAAATCGTTCCAGGACCGCATTCGTTGGTGCAATTGCAAAACCCTCCAGCGGCTCATCTTCTTGTTCCAATAACCGTGTCATCGTCTTAATATCACTGGTAAATGCAACTTTGCCGATATCATAAATACCACGTCTTCCTGCACGTCCTGCTATTTGCTTCACTTCCTGAGAGGTTAACAACCTTTTTCTCGTGCCATCGAATTTATCATTTTCTAAAAACACGATACGTCGAATTGGTAAGTTTAATCCCATCCCAATTGCGTCTGTAGCTACTATCACAGTTGTTTCACCATTATTGAAACGTTGAATCTGCTTTTTCCTTGTTTCGGGAGGCATACTACCGTATATCATACTCACCCGACGACCACTTCTTTGTAGTTCTGAGGCTGTTTCAAGCACTCTTCTTCTTGAAAAACAAACGAGTGCGTCGCCTTTTCGTGTGTGATTCAAACGAAATAGCTGTGGCTCTACCTCTAATGGCACATCCCGATGATATTCGTGAACCTCTACATCTGAGTTTCCAAGCAACTGCAGAATCATCCATTTTGCATGAAAACTGCAGATGATATGAACCTCTTTTGCATTTGCATTTGTAATGGCTTTATACCAAGAGAAACCACGGTCTTTATCGGAAATCATTTGTGCCTCATCAATTACAACCACTTCATAAAAGTCTTTTTCTCTTAACATTTCAACGGTTGCGGATAAATGGTTGGCTCCCTCTACTTGCTTTTCTTCTTCACCTGTTTTTAAGTTACAAGGCACACCTGCCTCATTCAATGTTTCATAAATCTCAAGTGCTAATAATCGCAAAGGAGCTAAATAGATCCCGCTATTAGCATCCTTCATACTTTGGATTGCCTTAAAGGTCTTTCCAGTGTTTGTTTCTCCGACATGAAGAATATACCGAATATTTCGTCCTGGGGATAAATGATA
Source organism: Bacillus sp. JJ1533 (assembly GCF_036965045.1). Classification (NCBI taxonomy): domain Bacteria; kingdom Bacillati; phylum Bacillota; class Bacilli; order Caryophanales; family Bacillaceae; genus Bacillus; species Bacillus sp. JJ1533. Next base: position 107,043 of record NZ_JBALOV010000014.1, read on the forward strand.
AGCTCGTCCGAAAATATCCTCCATCATTTTTTGTTCTTCTTCCTGTTGACGTCTAAGGTCTTCTTTTTCTTTTTCAACCCGTTCTTTTCGGTCGGTAATATCCCTTTCAAATATTTCTTGGTGTGTATCCAAATCAAAAGGTATATCAATCAGCTTCACAAGATCAGACACATATTCCTCTAAAATATCCTCAAATAAATCATCACGTACATCTAGAAAGTACTCATATGCTACTTCCTGTAAAAAAGCATCCGATAATGGTTCTTGAAAGCTACTTTCACACTCTTCGAATATACGTTCTGGCAAGTGAGATTTTAACCAGTTTGGCCCAAAATCCATGAGTTGGTGTAAAATGAGATCTTCATACTGCTCGATTAAATTCTCTTGGTAAAAATACCGGTTATGTGCGAGTTCTGTTTCTTTGTATAAATATGAAGCGAAAGTGATGTCATCTGATGATAAAATCATTCCTTTTTGATCAATCTCAATCGCTAAATGACTTCCAAGTAAATATCGAATCCGAAGATATAGTTCTTCGTAGTGGTCACCTAGTATTTCATTCAGATAAAAATTAAGCTTTTGGATAAACTTTCTCTTATTTTCTCTATCCTGTTGTTTCTTCAATCGAGCTTCATAGTCTGCTCTTGCCGATTGATATTGTTGCTCCCATTTTTTCGGTTGATTTGCATACTTTTCCTCAAGCCAGGAGATAAAATCATAGGGTTCAACATCGCGAACATCCGATCGAAATAAGTTGTTGAGTAGCTTTTTAGCAACACCTTCTATGTCAAAGCCCCGCTCTTCTAAATAGGCCTTTTTTTCCGAAACAGGTGCTTGAACCGCTGAATTTAGCCATGCATTTAGCCAGATTTGTTCAAAGAAAGTACTGCGTTCACGCATATATTGTTCATAGGAAGGAAGTGTTTCTTTTTGTTCGAGGTAATGGTTGATATCCTCCATGATGAGTTGTTTAGCTCGTTCAACAGCTTGATTATAGTATAGCTCAAGTTGATTGCTCATTAAATTGCTCCTTGTCAAAAGACGTATTGTTTTTAGTTTATATAAGACGAGTCAAAAATATTATGTATATAGGATGATATTACCACAACCATGTGCTTGATCAGTTTGTTACAATTTGAGGATAATGAAGTTCAGGAGGACAACATCATGAAAAAACGGTATATCTTCCTTTCTATTTTGTTGGTTGTGGTATTTATTGGTGGAATTTTAACAGGTACAAAGCTTACAAACCAAAGTCAACATGAAAATAAGATAACGAAGCAAACCCCCCATTCTTCTAAAACACCGGCACCTAAAGAAATGCCGAAACTCGATAAAAAACAGTCGAAGGTATTAATTGGCTATGTCCAGGATTTTAGAGATCCAAATCAAATCGATTATTCGAAATTAACGCATATCATCTTTTCTTTTGTTCATCCAACAAAGGATGGTCAGATTCTCTTTACAGGCGATCATGCCGAAAAAAATCTTAGAAACATGGTTACAAATGCACATAAGCATCATACAAAAGCGATGCTTGCTGTTGGTGGTTGGTTCCATATGAATGGCGGAGAATCCTATGATTATTTTTCAGCCGCACTTGCAAACCCTCAATCTCAAGCAAAACTTGTAAATGAGCTAATGGGAGTCGTTGAACGGGAAAACCTTGATGGAATTGATATTGATTTTGAACATCCACGTACAAATGCAGATGCGAAAAACTTACATCAATTTATTAAAAATCTAGGTGATAGGTTGCATGCCAATAAAAAAGAATTATCTATAGCTGTTCACTCAAAAATTCATGGACAAACATTAACAGAGCTCGGGTATGTGAAATATGAGACTGCTATGTTTCAATATGTAGACCATGTAAATATTATGGCCTATGATGGTCAATGGGACGGTGGCTATTTTGCCGAAAATTTATCTCCCTATCCATTTTCTGAAAGTATTGTACGATACTGGTCGACTTTATTTGATTCCCATAATATAGCTAAGGATAAGCTTGTATTAGGTGTTCCTTTTTATGGGCAACCCGCTGATTCAAATATCAAGCCTGTTTCCTATGAGGCAATTATCAAAAACAATCCTAAAAATGCAGAAAAAGATACCGTCAATATGAATGGTACAATTTATTATTATAATGGCCAAACGATGATGGCTAGAAAAACGGAGCTTGCTTTAAATCATGGTTTTGGCGGTATGATGATATGGGAACTTGGCTTAGATGCCAAAGGAGCAAACAGTTTAACAAATACTCTTTTTGAATCGATTGCTACAGCTAATATAAAGAACTATTATTCGTTGAAGAAATAATTTTTGCGGTCATGATATTTTGTTTTTCAACCATCCTAAATAAATGGAGGTGAAAAACATGGCAAATCGCAATCCGGTTGAATTTACAGGTAAAGTATTAGATAAACGTAATACCTTAACAGGTCCAGATGATGAAGGTAAAGTGGGCCATCCGAAACGTCCGCAAAATGTGAAGATAAATAAAGATAAGTAAAGAAGAAAAAAGTGATTCGGTGAGAATCACTTTTTTTAGGATGAGGTAATTTGACCACCATTCACATGAATCGTTTGTCCGGTTACAAAGCGTGAATCATCAGAAGCAAGATACACATAAGCTGGAGCAAGCTCAAATGGCTGTCCTTGTCTATCCATTGGATTACCTGCAAGCGGGACTTGGTCTGCAGAGAAACTCGAAGGAATAAGTGGTGTCCAAACCCTACCTGGTGCAACAGCATTGACCCGAATACCCTTTGTTACAAGATTATTAGCGAGTGCTCGAGTAAATCCAACATTCGCTGCTTTCGTCATTGAATAATCAATCAGTTGATCATTCCCGTAATAAGCTACAACAGAAGCTGTATTAATGATAGAGCTTCCAGCTTTTAAATGCTTTAATGCTGCTCGTGTCGTATAAAAATGGGAATACACATTGACCTTAAACGTATCATCAAACTGCTCGTCAGATATGTCTAAGAGACTAAGTTGCTGGAATTGAATGCCGACGTGATTGACAAGAACATCGAGCGTTCCAAAGGTTTTAACGGTGTTTTCTACAATATGAATACAGTTTTGTTTTTCACGTAAGTCCCCTGGTAAAAGCAAACAACGCTGACCAATCTCTTCGATTCTTGCTTTTGTTCGATTTGCATCTTCATGCTCATCCAAATATGATATCCCCACATTTGCGCCCTCTTTTGCAAAGGCAATTGCGCAAGCTGCGCCAATGCCACTATCCCCACCAGTAATTAAGGCAACTTTTCCGTTTAGCTTACCACTCCCTTTATATTGTGGATTGTCAACAATGGGTCTTGGTACCATTAGGCCTTCAACACCGGGCTGACGATATTGGCGCTGCTCCGGTACTGTTAAAGCGACATCCTTGAATTCTGTAATTTTTCCGTAATTCGGATACATGGGGTAATGTTGATTCTCCCTATCTTCTTCTTTAAAACTCGACATAGGCAAACCTCCTCAAAAACTCAATTTGCTTTAGTCTATGAAGGCTGCTGGGAACAGTGATAAAAACGTACGGGCTCCATTTTTAGAAAGACTGAATAAACTAACTTAGAAATCACGAAGGAGGTTAAACTCGTGCAATATTATTACAGTCCAGAAGTGAAGTTTTTACTAAAAAATGAATCAAAAGAACGTGTCGGTGTATCGTATATAAATCAAAGCTTTGAATTGCCTCAAATTGGCTCAAGACCGCCCTATTACTACAACCCACGCTATGAACATCATTTTCCTTTGATATAATACATTCCTTCCTGGGGATGATAAGCCTATAAGGAGGAGTCCCCATGATGGAAAACAATGATGATAAGCTAAATCCAATGATGAATGGCAATCCCATTCGTGAACAGATGAAAAAAAGAAATGCAACAGATTTTAGCAGTTCTTCCTTAAGAAGAATGGCATTAACTCAATTGAGTCGAAAACAGTAAAAACGTTAGGGCCATGTCCCTAACGTTCTTGCTCATACCAACGTAAAGTGTAGTGATTCATACATTTTGATATATTCCTTTGAGGATGCCTTCCAGCTAAAGTCAAGGTTCAATGCTTTTTCGGATAACTCTTTCCATTTCTTTGGCTGGAAACGATAAAACCAAATCGCGCGCTCTAGTGTATACAACATGTCATGTGCATTGTAATTCGTGAAACTAAAGCCATTGCCCTGGTCAGTGAATTCATTGTATGGCTGAACGGTATCCTTAAGTCCTCCCGTTTCCCTTACGAGTGGGAGTGTTCCGTATCGAAATGCAAGTAGTTGGCCAATCCCGCAAGGCTCAAATTGTGAGGGCATTAAAAATAAATCAGAACCGGCATATATTTTACGAGAAAGTGATTCATCAAAAAAGATATTTGCGGATACCTTTGTCGGATGTTGTTTTGCTAAAGTCCGGAAGGCATCCTCATAATGGCTTTCACCTGTTCCGAGTAAAACAAACTGTACATTCTGCTTAAGGATTTCTTCAAATACATGTAAAACAAGATCAATACCCTTTTGTTCCACGAGTCGTGTAATCATGGAGATAACAGGAACTTCTTCGTTAACTGGAAGCCCTAGATGCTCCTGTAATGCTCTTTTATTCTCCATTTTTCCTTCATACGAATCAAATAAGTGAAAAATGGCTTTGTCAGAAGCTGGATTATAGTTTTCATGATCAATTCCATTTACAATTCCTTGCAACTCCAACCTTCGTTTTCGTAAAAAGCCATCTAGCTCTTCCCCATAATATGCTGTTTGAATTTCATTTGCATAGGTTGGGCTGACAGTGGTAAGAGTGTCAGCAAATGCCAAACCAGCTTTCATATAACTGACATTCCCATAAAACTCTACACCATCAATATGAAAATAGCGTTCACTCACATCGAGTAATTCACCTAAAACAGATTTCGGAAAAACCCCTTGATAGCGTAAATTATGAATTGTAAATACCGTTTTTATCCCCTGATAAATAGGATGGTTTGAATAATGTGCGTTTAATAACAGTGGAATCGGTCCTGTTTGCCAGTCGTGGCAATGAATTATATCTGGTTTTACATCAAGATATGGAATTGCTTCCAGCACAGCTCTAGAGAAAAAGGCAAACCTCTCCCCATCATCATAGAAACCATAGCTGCCATGGCGTTTAAAATAATATTCATTATCTAAAAAATAATAGCTAATGCCGTTGTGGACTAATTTTTCAATGCCACAATATTGTCTCCGCCAGCCTAATGGTACTTCTATAATTCGTTCTAAGATAAGCTGTTCCTTGTATTTATCAGCTAAGTCACCATATTTCGGAAGGATTACATTTACATGTATTCCCTCCTGCTGCAAGCCATTTGGTAAAGCCCCTATTACATCCCCTAGACCGCCTGTTTTTAAAAATGGAGCGCATTCGGATGCCGTGAATAATACGTTCATGATCTTCCCCCACTAAATTATCTCTGCTTTTTTGATGACTTTTGGAATAAATTCTCCAATGATTATTTTTTCAGATGTGATATTTACTTGTTTATCTGTTATTACATTTTCTAGGTAGGTTCCTTCGTCAATGACGCCCTTTTGCATGATAATACTGTTCTTAACAGTGGCTCCTTTGCGAACCTTTACCCCTCGAAAGATAATGCTATTTTCAACCGTCCCTTCAATGTCACTACCGTTTGCAATTAAAGAATTGCTGACATTTGAAGTTGTGGAATATTTAACCGGTGGTTCATGCTTTGTTTTCGTATAAATCTCCCAGTTATCGAAGAAAAATTCCTTTGTTACCTGTGGATTCAAGAATTCCATATTTGTTTTATAATAGCTTGAGATGGAATGAATAAATGGCATATAACCTTTAAAATGATAACTGTTTACTTTAAGACGAGGGAGATTAGCCTTGACTAAATCTCGAATAAAATCATATTCACCATTTTCATAGCATTTTGTAATAAGTTCAATTAAAAGCTTTTTTGAAAAAACAAAGGTTTCTGTGCAAACAGGGTCACCCTGTTTTGGAGAAGTATAGAGTTCTAAATCGGTTACTTTCTCATCAGCGTTAAGGATACATTTATGATAGATTGGTTTTTCAATTGGTTCTCCGTCATAATCTTTATAAACAATTGTGAGGTCTGCTCCATTTTCCCTATGGCTTTTAATCACTTCATTAAAATTAATTTTATAAACATGATGTCCAGGAGATAAAATCACCGTGTCTTCGTGGGAACGCTTGAAAAATTCCAGGTGATCATAAAATTGCTGGATATCACCAACTATACTTTTGTCCTGATTGATTGGAGGTAAAATAAACAATCCCCCATTACGTCGATCAAGGTCCCATTCCTTTCCATTACCAAGATGATCCATGATGGAACGATATTTATCTTTTGTAAAAACAGCCACCTTTTTAATATGGGCGTTAATAAAATTGGACATCGTAAAATCAATTAATCGATATCTTCCTCCGAATGGCACAGCTGCCAAACACCGATGCTGGGTTAATTCTTTTAAATATTGTTTATCATTCACTAAATTAATTATACCAATTACTCGTTCCACTCCCGATCGCTCCTCAAGATATTTATTTACTTACGGTTAATGGTCTTACGATGGTTTCATCCCCAAATAATGTAATGGCAGCATCAGGGGCAGCTGACCCAATATGTGCTCCATCTGGAATACATAAATCACTTGCGATAATCGCTTTGTGAATGGTCACATTTTTTCCAATTTTCACATTCGGCATAATAACAGAGTCTTTAATAACAGAGTTTTCACCAACCTGCACATTGTATGAGAGAACGGAATGATCAATTGTTCCTTGAACGATACAGCCTTCATTGATTAATGACTGAGATATATCCGCCTTAGGTGATATATATTGTGGTGGATGTGTTGCAATTCCGGTAAAAAATGGCCAGCTTGGATCATGTAAATCGAAGCCTGGAGTATCATCTAATAAGTCCATATGAGCTTCCCATAGGCTTTCGATGGTGCCTACATCTTTCCAATAGCTATCAAACTGGTACGCATATAATTGATTATTATCTGCAAGTAATTTAGGGATGATATCCTTCCCAAAATCATTGGAAGAATGAATATTTCCTTCATCCTCAATTAAATATTGTTTTAATAATTTCCATTTGAATAAGTAAATTCCCATTGACGCAAGATTGCTTTTTGGATTTGCTGGTTTTTCATCAAATTCAACAATCTTCTTTTCCTCATTTGTATTCATGATTCCAAAGCGATTTGCTTCTGCCCATGGAACCTCAATGACAGCGATTGTAGCTGCAGCATCCTTTTCCAAGGAGAAGCGTAGCATCTTACTATAATCCATTTTGTAAATATGATCGCCAGATAAGATAAGGACATACTCTGGATCATATTGCTCGATATAATGGATGTTTTGGTAGACTGCGTTGGCAGTTCCTTTGTACCAATCCCCACCGTTTTTTCCAAGGTAAGGCGGAAGCACTGTTACTCCTCCATTGTTCCGGTCTAAATCCCAAGGACGCCCATTACTAACATAATTATTGAGCACATGTGGGCGATATTGGGTAATGACACCTACTGTATCAATTCCTGAATGAGTACAATTACTTAATGGAAAATCAATAATCCGGTATTTTCCACCAAACGGAACAGCGGGTTTGGCAAGGGCTGTCGTTAATTCCCCCAATCTTGACCCTTGACCACCTGCTAACACAACTGCAATCCACTTCTTTGACCTCATTTTTTGACGACACCTCGTTTTCTCTTTTTTGTCTCTTTTCTAAAAATACTCAATGCTAAAGGTGGAACTTTAATTGTCATGCTGTATGGCTGATTATGAGCTGGCGTTTTATCAACTGTAATAGCAGCTGCATTAATTTGACCAGATCCTCCAAACTTTTCTGAATCACTGTTGAATAATTCTATATAACTCCCAGCTGATGGGACGCCAATACGATAATTTTCATAGACTTCGGTAGAGAAGTTACAAACGATGATCGAGTAATCACCTTTACGCTTCCCATGTCTCATGAATGTAATCACAGATTGATCATGGTTATCCGGGTCAATCCATTCAAAGCCTTTTTGTTCATGGTCCATTCTCCAAAGGCTTGAATTCAAAAGGTAAAAATGCTGAAGTTCTTTAAAATAGGTCTGAAGCTTTGAGTGAGAATCATAGTCTAAAAGCATCCAGTCAAGCTCCTCAAGCTCCTTCCACTCGGAAAATTGTCCGAATTCACCACCCATAAATAGAAGTTTTTTTCCTGGATGGGTCATCAAATAGCCATATAATAATCGCAAATTTGCAAACTTTTGCCAGTAGTCGCCAGGCATTTTATCCAAAAGGGATTTCTTCCCGTGTACAACATCATCATGTGAAAAAGGTAAAACGAAATTTTCTGAAAACGCATAGTAGAAGGAAAAAGTTAATAAATTATGGTGATAACGTCTGTCGGAAGGCTGTAGACGCATGTATGCAAGGACATCATTCGCCCAACCCATATTCCATTTATAATTAAAGCCTAAACCACCTTTGGAGGTTGGAGCTGTAACAAGAGGGTAATCGGTCGCCTCTTCTGCAATCATCAATACTCCTGGATATCTTTTGAACATGGCTTCATTGGCTTTTTTAATAAATTCAATTGCTTCTAGATTTTCTTCGCCACCAAATTGATTAAATAGCTTTTCTTGTTGCGGATTGTCATGGTTGAGGTAGATTAATGAAGATACGGCATCGATTCGAAAGCCATCAATATGATACATATCCATCCAAAAATCAAGATTGGAAAGTAAGAAACTATGAACCTCTGGTTTTGTAAAGTCAAAGCTATACGTCCCCCATAATGGTCTATCAGCTCTTTTTGAGTCTGTATGCTCATAGAGGGGTGTTCCATCAAATCTTCCAAGCCCGTGTTCATCACGGCAGAAATGAACTGGAACCCAATCAAGTATGACACCGATGTCTTTTTGATGACATTGGTCCACAAAATACATAAAGTCGATCGGACTACCATGTCGACTTGAAACCGAATAAAAGCCAGTTATTTGGTAGCCCCAGGATAAGTCAAATGGATGTTCCATGATAGGCATCAATTCAATATGGGTAAAACCATGCTCAACAACATAGTCAATGACTTCATCTGCTAGCTCGCGGTATGTATAAAAAGAACCATCCTTTTTCTTTTTCCAAGAACCAGTATGTAATTCGTAAATCAACATTGGATTATTGTAGCACTCGGCTTTCTCACGTTTTTTGAGCCATTTTTTATCATTCCATTTAAATTGATCGAGCCTAGTAATGACAGATGCCGTATTAGGTCTTACTTCAGAAGAAAACGCATATGGATCGGCTTTTAATTTCTGATCTCCATTTGCATTTGTGATTTCATACTTATAAAGGTCTCCCTCTTTTAAACCTGGGATAAATCCGACCCATATACCAGAGTTTGAAATCATTTCAAGCCTGTTTGTACGCCCATCCCAGTTATTAAAATCCCCAACGACAGAAACGGCCTTGGCATGAGGTGCCCAAACGGAAAAACGGACTCCGGCTTTCCCTTGAAAAGATATTATATGTGCACCGAGCATGTTGTAGCTTTCTAACAATGTTCCTTCGTGAAATAAATGCAGGTCAAACTCACTTGGAAAAAGTTTAGCCTCTTTTTCAACCGTAGAATTCACTACTATATCCTCCTTTTGATATATGTCAGTAGTAAGTGAGTAATACCAAAAATTTATGTAATTTGTATGAAATTAGATAAAACTGAAGTAGGTATTACTTTTTTACTTTATTATATTAATTCGTGGTGCTTCAGATTTATTCCTTTAGCGAATAATGTTTTTTATTGTCAAATAAGGTAGAATGGACAGAAAATTATTATTTTAATGAAAATATTTTTAGCGGAATATATGAAACCGCTTACAAATAAACGTTGATTTGTGGGAGTTTATTACTTTTCTACGGTATAATTTGATATCTTGAAATAATGTAAATGAGGATAAGAGCATTGTTGTTTTTGTTATATTGAAATAATTTTGATGTATTGTTTGTCTTGGCATAAAAAAAGCTGCTTTCGCAGCTTTTTAAGATATTTTTTGTTGTGCAATAACTTCCATTTTTGTAAGAAAAATATAGGACATCGCAACTGACCATGCTAATGGCGTGTTTCCATTTGGCCTATTTGTACCACCTACATAGAGCTCTGGAACCTCCCAATTATCAGGCACAATCCTCTTTGTTTTTCCTATATATTCACTTGCTTTATGAAATTGACCTAATTCAAGGTAGCAAAGCCCAAGCCAAGGGAACCCAAAGCACCACTCAGCTTCACTTCCTTCATTATAATACTGATCATTTTCATATCGAATCACACCATACGTGCGCTCCAATTTCGATGAAACGTTTTCAACAATTTTAATTGCTGTATCGCGGTCAACGACTCGATATGGGAAAACAAGAGAAAGTAGTGCTAAATCAGTGTCCTTTGTTTCACTTTCTCGAGGCAATAACTTTCGGAGTGCACTCTCTCCTTTTTTGATTAGCTCTTCTTTTACATTAACAAGTATTTTCACGGCATTTAGTCCGGCTACACAAGCACCTATACTTGAAGCATGAACTTCCATATTCTCTTCCCACATACCATTATCTTTTGCTTGCCAATATTGTAGGCATTCCAGATAATCGACAAGTTTTTGGACAATTTCAATATCCTTTTTATCTCGGATTACCTTTTGTCCTAAGCGGTAGCCTTCACCGACGCCCCATAAAAATGCACCAATCGCATCATTTTGAGCATGACCCCATTCTACTGGCATCTCTTTTAGATCTGTAGAATAGCGGGAATGGATATATTCAAATAAATAAATTGGTTTCTTTTTCCGATGGATATCAATTTTCCACTCATACGATTTGAACATATCAAATAATGCATGATAGGCCTTTACATATCTATCAGAGGGCTCATTGATAAATGGAAGAACAGTATACACGATATCTCGAATCCATACATAGCTATAGTCATTTGATAAGCTTGCTGTATAAGCGCCATTTGATAATCGCATACGGTCAAGAACCTGAATTGCTTTATTGGTATACATTTCGTATCACCCCATTAGCGTATTTACTTTACATTCATTCTTGACAGAAATCCTATTTATAAAACACATCAAATTCATGTTATGGTCATTTACAAAATTAATATTAATAATTAATTTATACTCTATACTATGTAAGCAAAGGCAAAATGATAACAATTGTCTCCTTTTTATGAGAAACGCCTACATTTTTGTGCATGACCCGCCCGATTTTTCTTGTTTCACGCAAAAATGTTCCACAGATAAGAAAAAAGACCAAATCACTTTTTAGTGGTTTCGGTCTTTTAATAAAGGATTATCTCTTTTTAAAGATTGTTGAAATGATTTCATCCGTTGTCATATCACTCGTAATTTCAAATGTACCAAGCTTTAAGTATTTGGCAACGCCTTTTTTCTCAACCTGGTTTGCAAAGTCCCAAGCATTTCCGTTTATGATCTTAGCTGAAATAAGTGCTTTTCCAACTTCATAGCTTGTCATACCCTCTGAGACAGTAATAACGGTTTTCTTGACAGCTGGTTCAGCAGGTTCCTCTTTTGGTGTAACTTCTTTTTTTGGTTCATCTTTTGCTTGTTCTTTAGGTTGTTCCTGGGGTTCTTCGACAGTCTTATTCGCTTCAGCTATAGTTTTATCCCATTCTTCTGAAGTCAGGATAACATAGCCTTCAGCAGTTAGAAGGCTTTTAAGCTCTTCCACAGTTGGCTTTTCTTCTGCCTTTGTAGTTGCTGCTTGTTGGGGTCCGAAAAAATAAACTAGCGCACACACCACTGCCGCAAGTAAAAGCCCAGAAGCAAAACTAGTTAATGTTTTAGCGGACATTTGCTACTTTTCTCCCTTCTGTCTGTTTCATAAAAGGAGACAGTAAACCTTGTACTTCGATCTCACTTAAGTTTTTCTCATTTGCAATGCTTGTCACTGAATATCCTCGTTTATAGAGGTCAAGAGCATCACGAAGTAACTGACGTTGTTCTTTATCTGTCGTATCAATCCCTGCTTGGTTTGCAAGAATTTCATTGTCTAATTCAAGGTTTCTCATTTGCTCTTGAAGCTTATTTATTTCCTCCATAAAACTTACTGAATATAGTTCAAGCTCTCGCTGTTCTGCCTTTTTTGCTTTTTTCGTAAGTGTATAAGATAAAATGAGCAACACTGCTGCTACCCCAAATAATATAACTAACGCCCATTCCATCATTGGACATCATCCTTTCCAAGCAATTTGTCTTACAACAGATAATTATACAATGAAATGAGACAAATTTCGATGGAATTCGATAAAATCCTTCCATGGTCAGTTATAATGGAAGAAATTAACGTGGGAAATGTGAGGTTTCGCGCCTTTTGGCCTATATACAATAGGCGTTTGGTAAATGTTTTATAAAATAAGTAATCAGATATGACTAGAATACAATAAAAAGATGCCCCACAAAAATGGAACATCCTGTAAAACAAACTTATTCTTTTACAAATTCCTTCGTACTTCTAACAGTATCAATAGGTCGAACATAACTCTCGATTGCTTCACGCTTTGGCTCTAGGAATGGAGGTAAAGAAAGTTTTTCACCAAGAGTTTCATATGGTTCATCCCCCATAAAGCCAGGTCCATCAGTAGCAAACTCAAATAGAATTCCGGGAGCTACTCTTGAATAAAGCGATCCGAAAAAGAAACGATCTACAAAGCCAGAAGTTTGGAAACCAAATCCACGTAAATGTTTGTCCCATTCATCAAGGACTGATTTATCCTCTACACGAAAAGCTGCGTGGTGAACTGTTCCAAAACCTTGTTGTGATGGTGGAAGAATAGTGTTATTTTCAACGACAACCTGTGCCCCATTTCCCCCTTCACCTACTTCAAATAAGTGGTTGGAGCCTTCATGTGCAATTTCTTTGAATTGTAATACTTTCTCCAGCATTTCTTTAAAGAAATCAAAGTGTGCAGTCCGTACAAATAATGGTCCTAAACCTGTGATTGCATATTCTAATGGAATTGGCCCTTTTTGCCAAGGAGTTCCCGCAGGTACACCTTTATTGTTTTCGTCTGAAACTAATTGATATTGTTGGTCATCAAAGTCAACGAACGATAAAGTTTTTACGCCAAATTGTTCTTTAATTCCAAAATGTTTCACTTTTAATCGTTCAAAACGTTTTTCCCAATAATCGATTGCTGCATCTGTTGGAACACGGAAGGATGTTTTCGAAATTTCATTTGTACCATGAACTCCTTTTGGGATTCCTGGAAAGTCAAAGAAGGTCATGTCTGTGCCAGGGCTTCCTGTATCGTCCGCAAAAAATAAGTGATATGTTTGAATATCATCTTGGTTTACTGTTTTCTTGACTAGTCTCATTCCTAATACATAGGTGAAAAATTCATAGTTTTTTTCTGCACTACTTGTAATCGCAGTGACATGGTGTATTCCCTTTAATCCATTCATAATTAATCCTCCAATTTAATTGCATATATTATAGTTTTTCCAAGCGATAGTAAATTACTATATTTAAAAATATCTTTAAACAATATATCTTAAATTCAAGATAATTATACTGTGTTATTAAACATGTGTCAATAGGGGGATCTACAAAAAGAAAAGTCCACACAGTTAGTGAGGACTAATCATAACCAGTTATTCTCCTATAATGACACGAAGCACATTTGGGCAATCATTAAACGTTTTGGTGCCAGCCCCGTAGCCAATTGCTGTTACTTTCATTGAAGGAAAACTGCAAAACTCATCGGTGAGCACGGAAATAATCCCTGCACCAGTCGGCGTCGTTAGTTCAAAACGTATATCGCTTTGTTCAATTGGTACCCCTTTTAATATTTCAAGTGTAGCAGGAGCTGGAACCGGGTAAATCCCATGATCAATATGGATTTTACCTGTTCCAACCGGCACGGATGACGATTTTATCGTTGCAATTTCTAATTGTTGCAATAAAATAGCCGCACCTACAATATCAATTATAGAATCGACAGCACCTACCTCATGAAAATGAACTTTTTCTAATGGAAGTCCATGAATTAGGCCCTCTGCTTCACCGATTTTCTTAAAAATCTTTAGTGACATTTCCTTTACTTGAGGTGCCAATTCAGATTCCTCAATCATCTTCACAATATCCTTATAGGCACGATGTGAATGATGATGGTGGTGGTCATGATCATGGCTGTGATGAACGTTTTCGTGAGCATGGTGATGATCATGGTTATGTTCATGTCTATGTAAATGTTTGTGTCCTTCTTCTTGATGGTGGTCATGAGTATGTTCGTGATGATGGTCGTGTTCATGGCCGTGATCATGACTGTGATGGTGTTCATGCGTGTGATCACTGTCTTCATTCTTTAAAATGACATCAAATTTCGTTGACGTAATTCCGTTTTTTACGACTTTTTTCCAGTCTAATTTATATTCATCTTCAAAACGAAGTTTCTTTAATTCCTCTACAAGCAGTTGTGGGTCTCCACCTGCATCAAGTAATGCACCAATTACCATATCCCCACTTATTCCGGAAAAACAGTCAAAATATAGTGTTTTCATCTAATCTAGTTCTCCTTTTCGAGCAAGTTGATCAATTAAAACAGCGTTGTAAGCACCACCGAAACCGTTATCGATATTCACTACACTGATTCCAGATGCACAGGAATTAAGCATGGTTAGCAATGCTGATAATCCTTGAAAATTGGCACCATAACCGATACTTGTTGGGACTGCAATAATTGGATGGGAAACAAGACCACCCACTACACTTGGCAAAGCACCCTCCATACCCGCAACAACAACTGAAACATTGGCATTTCGAATTTCTTCAATGTTATCAAATAAACGATGGATACCGGCCACACCTACATCATAAAAGCGACGAATGTTACTGCCTAATACCTCAGCGGTGATAGCAGCTTCTTCAGCCACACGTAAATCAGAGGTTCCCGCACATACGATAGCGATATAGTCATTGTTCTGTTTAGTTTTGATTGTCTCATCTTTCCAATAAAGTATTTGAGCTGTTTCATTGTACACAAACTCGGGACTTGATTGTAAGATATAGTCTGCTTTCTCCTGTGAGATTCGGGTCACAAGAACATTGTCCCCACGATCTTTAATGACCTTTATAATTGTATGAATTTGTTCTTTTGTCTTGCCTTCACCAAAAACAATTTCAGGGAATCCCTGTCTATTTTTTCGATGATGGTCGATTTTTGCAAAACCTAAATTCTCGTAGGTTGCTAGTTGTTTCTTAGCATTTTCTATACTTAATGTTCCCTGTTTCACTTGCTCCAATATTTCTTCTACCATGTTTCACACACCTTAATCGATAGTAAAATCGATGTATACCTAAAGTAAAGCGCCAGTATCAAACTGACGCTTATGTTTAGAAATGTTTGATAATATCTTTTCCAATTGCTTCATATTTTGCATAAATCGCTTTGTATTTCTCATGATTTTCGCGATTTGGTACAACAGGTTCTCCCATTGGAATATTGTTCTTGATTTCTTCAAAGGAATTCACTTTACCGATACCTACTAATGCGGTCCAAGCTGCTCCCCATGCTGCACTATGATGGCTTTCTGGGACATAAACCTCTTTACCGAACACATCAGCAAGCATTTGAAGCCACAATGGTGAACGTGCCAATCCACCGTTTACATAAAGCTTTTCAGTTTCTCCGGCTTGTTTTTCTAATGCCTGTCCAATTTGGTAAAGATTAAATGTAATTCCCTCTAACACAGCACGAACAAAGTGTTCAGTTTTATGGGTAACAGACATTCCAAAGAAGTTCCCACGGGCTTGTTGGTTCCATAATGGAGCGCGTTCCCCATTTATGTAGGGGTGAAAAAATAAACCTTCAGCACCAGGGCCAACCTTTGAAGCTTCTGCAGTAAAATGATCAAAGCTTTCCTGGTAATTAAGTAGCTCTTTTAACCATTGAAGGGCAATTCCACCGTTATTCGTAGGACCACCAACAATAAAATATTCATCAGTAAAAGCATAACAAAAGGTTTCATGCTTTTTATTCGACTGGAATCCTTTTGTAAATTGGCGAATGGCTCCACTTGTGCCTGCTGTAACAGCAACTTCACCTGGAGAAATCGCTCCAATTCCTAAATTAGCAAACTGACCATCTGCTGCTCCTATGATAAATGGCATTTCACTTGAGATGCCCATTTCATCTGCAATTGTTGGATTAATCTCGGTTAATCGATAAGTTGGTGGGACAATTTCCGATAGCATGTCTTCTCTGATTCCCGCCTTAGTAAGCACTTCACTATCCCATTGAAATGTTTTTCCATTAAACATTCCTGTTGCAGACGCCATGGAATAATCAATAACCCGCTTGCCAAACCATTTTAATAGTAAATATTCTTTAATTGATAAGAAATAGCTAGCTTGGTTATATGGAATATAATCAATTTCCTTCATCCAAATGAGCTTTGCTAATGGTGACATCGGGTGAATCGGCATACCTGTTCTTGAAAAAATTTCAAGACCATTTGATTCCATAAGTTCATTTGCTTGTTTTGTACTTCTGCCATCTGCCCATATTAGTGCTTGGGAAAGAGCTTCTCCATTATCCGCCATACAAATGATGGAATGCATGGCAGCTGAAATACCCAAGCTAATGATTTCTTCTTTATTTACTTTCGCTTGCTGAATGGCCATATTGATTGCTTTTACAGCAGAGCGCTCAATTTCATCAGGGTCTTGCTCCACCCATCCTTGCTTGGGGTAGTAAGAGGTAACTAGATCCTCAGCTTCTGCAACTACCTTCCCATTTAAAGTAAAGATAACTGCTTTTGCACTGGTTGTCCCAAGATCGAGACCTATGACGTATTCATGTGACATACTACATCTTCCTTTACACGTTCTATCGTATATTTCTTGTTAGTTTGTGACTTAATGTTACCATATTATTCTTTACAAAGAAAAAGCTTTGGAAAGGAAACCAAAGCTTTTTCTGCTTAAGAAAGGACTTTATTCATACTTCCACTCTTGTAACCTACTAAATCTAGTGTTATATATTTATAGCCAATTGAATTCAATTCTTTTGTAATGGCCTCATGATTTTCTAGAACTTTTTTCATGTCGTTAGGTTCAACCTCAATCCTTGCAATCTCTTGATGGGTACGAACACGAACCTGACGAATTTGAAGAGATTTAAGATAAGCCTCTGCTTTTTCGACTTTCGTTAATTTTTCAATCGTGATTTTTTCACCGTAAGCAATGCGTGAAGAAAGACATGCAAATGATGGTTTATTCCAGGTTGGCAAATCGAATTCACGAGAGAGTTCCCTGATTTCATCCTTAAAAAAATTTGCCTCCTGTAACGGACCGCGAATTCCTTTTTCCTTTGCCGCCTTCATACCCGGCCGGAATTCATTCATATCATCAGCGATGACTCCATATACCACATTGTGATATCCTTCACGTTCCATAACTGGAATGAGATGATCAAAAAGACTGCTCTTACAGAAATAACAACGATTTCGATCATTTTCAGTATAGCCAGGAATAGCTAGCTCCGATGTTTCAATGACACGATGGTTGGCCCCTATTTTTTTTGCAAGGACTTGAGCTTCCTTTAGCTCAGTTGAAGGATATGTTTCTGAATCAGCAGTTACCGCTAACACATTTTCTTTTCCAAGTGTGTCGACAGCAACTTTTAATAAAAAGGTACTGTCAACTCCACCCGAAAAGGCAACGACAACTGATTCCATCTCTCGGAGAATTGACACAAGCTTTTGATACTTTTCTTCAATCATTGTCTTCTCCCCTTCTCTCCCGGTTGTTTTAGTCTCTTTCTATTTATATCATTTAATAAACGTATCAGAAGTATAATTTTAGATGGTCATGCTTCCAAATCCGCCATCAACGCGAATGAATGTACCCGTTACGAAGCTAGAAGCATTTTCAGAAGCTAAGAATACAGCAGCTCCTTTAAGTTCATCAGGGTTACCGAAACGATTCATTGGAGTGTGACCCATTATGGATGCAACACGCTCTTCACTTAAAATTTTACGGTTTTGTTCTGCAGGGAAGAATCCTGGAATAATTGCATTGACACGAATGCCATTTGGTGCGAATTCTCTTGCCAAGAACTGAGTCATGCTGTTTACACCAGCTTTTGAAACTGAGTATGTAAATACTTTAGATAGTGGTGTAGTTGAAGATACAGAAGAAATATTGATAATACTTCCTTTGCGTCCCTTATCGATCATTTTCTTTGCAAAGATTTGAGTGGCTATAACATAACCTTTTAGGTTTACATCCATGATTTTGTCATACTCATCCATATCAAGTTCAAAGAAAGGAGTTGGACTATTCATACCTGGCGCATTTAGGAGGATATCAATTCCACCAGACCAAGCTTCAATTTCTTTCGCTGCATTCTCAAGTGATTCACGTGATAGTACATCAGCTGTGAAAGCTTTTGCAACTCCGCCTTCTGCTTCGATTTCTTTTACAACTGCTTCTGTTTTTTCAAGGTTACGTCCAACGATTGCTACTTTTGCGCCATGTTCAGCAAATCCTTTACAGATTGAAGAACCTAAAACACTATTTCCACCGATAGCTACAGCTGTTTTTCCAGTTAAGTCAAATAATTTAGTCATGTTTATTCCCCTCTTTTATGATGTTATTAGTCATTGTTAGCAACTGGGGGATTAATCCCCCAATATTAGAAAAGGTTGCCGTTTTCGTCGAAATTGAATTCGTAAAGGTCTGATGCCTGTTCAATATTTGGATGTTGTTTAATGTAATCTAATAGGGCTTCGGAAACTTCAATTTCGCTTACATGCAATGTATCTTTAATACGAACCATTTTTACCTTTGTGAAATCTAGGATATTACAAGTTTTGATGGCTGCTTGAATTGCTTCTTTGTCATTTGGAAGTGTTGTTGCAATTTTCGTCGGAGCAACCACTGTTGAAGTTAGTCCATTTGCATAAGTGAATTCAAGGTCCATTTTGTCAACAAGTCGTTGAGTTGTGAAGTCTGCAGTACCAACACCATTCGCATTTCCTTCTGTTTCAGGAGTTAGGTTTAACACAACCATTTTGTTCACGTCAGGTCCACCATGTGCATATGGGGTTGGGTAACGTCCCGTAATATTTGGATCCATCCCGTCACCGCTAATATTTTTACCGATTTGATCAATGACAAGAACATCGATTTGATCAAAGAATAGCTTTGGAAGTAATTGTTTTGCTTGTGCTTGAAGTTCAGGTTCTTTTTCAATAATTTCATTCGTAAGCATAACTTCAATTCTTGCAACCCTGTCGAACGCATTTTCTACAGTCGCAACACCAAAAAGAAATGGTGTTTTTTCCATAATCATCTGTGCCATGGCAGGAACATTTTCGGCCATGTACTTAAAGCCTAATTGATGACATGCTTCCGCACCTTTTTGCTTACCAAGTCCAATGCTAATCATTTTTTGAATTCCACTTTCAACAGAGCCGCGGAAAGCTGTATGTGGTTTTACACGATTAATCACAACAATACCGTCAGCTTCAGACGCAAATTTATCAATGTAGACAGGTAAGCCGTTTGGTAGTTCACCTAGCTTAATAACTTCCATAGAAGATCGGATTTCACATCCTACACTTTCTTCTGTTACGCCAAGATGTTTTAAAACATCACGTTGACCTTCACCGGTCGCACCGCCATGGCTACCCATACTAGGTACGATAAAAGGCTTGCCGCCCATGTCTTTAATGAATTGAACAGTTGTTTTCGTAATGTCAACTAATGCATCAATCCCACGGCTTCCAACAGCAATCGCAATTTCCATGCCTGGTTTAATGGTTTGTTTTACTTCTTCTCGATGTAATTTATTTGTTAATTCTTCAACAAGATTTTCAACTTTACTATCATCAAAATGCTGTTTGACTTTAAGCATTTTTGGAACTGGAATATCCTTTAATAACTCTTGGAGAATACCCATGCTTAAGACTCCCTCCTATTAAAACAATCATCTAAAAACAGTTTACGCATTTATGAAAGCGATGTCTCTTTTTTTGCACTATAAAAATGGAAGCCCAAATTATGTAGGTGTAATCCCTTACATCCAAAATGTAATTTATATTTAAAACAAAAGCCGGGGTTTCAATGTTGAAACCCCAACAATGGTTTATTCCATCCAGTTTGTATGGAAGACTCCTTCTTTGTCAACGCGTTGGTATGTGTGTGCACCGAAGTAATCGCGTTGTGCTTGAAGAAGGTTCGCAGGTAATGTTTCAGTACGGTAGCTGTCATAGTACGCAATTGCACTAGAGAAACATGGAACAGGAATTCCTTTTTCCACAGCTACTGAGATAACCTTACGTAATGATGTTTGGTAACCTTCTGCAATTTCCTTAAAGTAAGGATCTAATAGTAGGTTTGCTAATTGTCCGTCACGGTCATATGCTTCTTTGATTTTTTGTAGGAATTGTGCACGAATGATACATCCGCCACGGAAAATCATTGCAATTTCACCGTATTTTAAATCCCAGTTGTACTCTTCAGATGCTGCACGCATTTGAGCGAAACCTTGTGCATATGAAATGATTTTACTTAAGTATAAAGCTTTACGAACTGCTTCAATTAGTTCTTGCTTGTCTCCGTCAAAACCTTCCGCTGATGGACCAGAAAGAACTTGACTTGCTTTCACACGCTCATCCTTCATTGCTGAAATGAATCGAGCAAATACTGATTCAGTAATGATTGGTAGTGGAACACCTAAATCAAGAGCGTTTTGGCTAGTCCATTTACCTGTACCTTTTTGACCAGCAGTGTCAAGGATGACATCAACAAGTGGTTTGCCTGTTTCTTCGTCTTTTTTCTTGAAAATATCTGCAGTGATTTCAATTAAATAACTGTCTAGCTCGCCTTTATTCCATTCAGCAAATACTTCATGAAGTTCATCTGTGCTTAAACCTAGCACATTTTTAAGGATGAAGTATGCTTCACAGATTAATTGCATATCTCCATATTCAATACCGTTGTGAACCATCTTTACGTAATGACCGGCACCATTTGGTCCGATATATGTACAACAAGGGTCACCTGATACTTTTGCAGAAATTGCTGTTAAAATTGGTTCAACAAGCTCGTAAGCTTCTTTTTGACCACCTGGCATAATTGAAGGACCTTTTAATGCTCCCTCTTCACCACCAGAAACGCCAGTTCCGATGAAGTGGATACCAGTAGATTCTAATTCCTTGTTACGACGAATCGTGTCTTGGAAGAATGTATTACCACCATCAATTAGAATATCATTTTCTTCAAGATATGGCTTTAAAGATTCAATTGTTGCATCAGTTGCTGGACCAGCTTTAACCATTAATAAGATTTTGCGTGGCTTTTCTAGTGAATTAACAAATTCCTCAATTGTTTTTGCACCAACAAAGTTTTTGCCGACTGCTTCATTTTTCAGGAACTCTTCTGTTTTCTCGTATGAACGGTTAAAAACAGCAACAGAGTATCCTCTGCTTTCTATGTTTAACGCTAAGTTTTTACCCATTACTGCTAAACCAACTACACCTATTTGTTGCTTAGACATATTAATATCAAACCTTTCTACTTATGTAATAAAGATAGAAAACAAATCATGCGTTTATTTTGTGTATCTTTTAAAGTGATTATAACAATTTATTTTAAAAGATGATAACTTAACGAAATAATTAATTTGTTTCCTAAACTAACTATTTATATTATAGAAGAATATCCTCTTTAAATCAATGCGTCAACTGTTGAAATTTGTAGAAACTATGAAGATTTTAAACTATTAATTTTAAAATTCTCAAAAAAACTACGTAATTAATTAATTGATTATCTTAAAAATAGTGTTACAATGAGTAATAATTTAAATTTTTTGATTTTGTTGTATTTTTTGATTGGAGGTAATTATTTTGGCAGATTTACGTAGTAACATGATTAAATCAGGAATTGACCGAGCTCCACATAGAAGTTTGCTTCGCGCTTCTGGAGTTCAAGAAGAAGATTTTAACAAACCTTTTATCGCAGTTGTAAACTCATATATTGATATTGTTCCAGGACATGTTCATTTACAAGAGTTTGGAAAAATCGTAAAAGAAGCGATTCGTGAAGCTGGTGGCGTTCCATTTGAAATGAACACCATTGGTGTTGATGATGGAATTGCAATGGGTCATATTGGAATGAGATATTCCCTACCGAGCCGTGAAATCATAGCTGACTCGGTTGAAACAGTTGTTGCTGCACACTGGTTTGATGGAATGGTATGTATTCCAAACTGTGACAAAATCACTCCAGGAATGATGATGGCTGCAATGCGTCTTAACATCCCTACTATCTTTGTCAGTGGTGGTCCAATGAAAGCTGGTCGTGATGCTGCTGGAAATCCACTTAACCTAAACTCAGTATTTGAAGGTGTAGGTGCCTATCAATCTGGTAAAATTGATGAAGCCAGATTGACGGAAATCGAACAATTTGCTTGTCCTACATGTGGTTCATGTTCAGGTATGTTTACAGCAAACTCCATGAATTGTTTAGCAGAAGGACTTGGTCTTGCTCTTCCAGGTAACGGTACAATCCTGGCAGTATCAGAAGAAAGAAAAGAATTTGTTAAAGAATCAGCAAAGCAATTAATGTATTTAATAGAAAAAGATATTAAGCCACGTGATATCGTAACTGTGGATACAATTGATAATGCATTTGCATTAGACATGGCAATGGGTGGATCTACAAACACGGTACTTCACACTCTTGCATTAGCTAATGAAGCAGAAATTGAATATTCATTAGAAAGAATCAATGACATCGCAGCTCGTGTTCCACACTTAGCGAAAATTGCCCCTGCTTCCGATCATCATATAGAAGATGTTCACAATGCTGGTGGCGTTAGTGCAATCATCAATGAATTGCTCAAAAAGCCAGGAGCAATTAATGGAGATTGTTTGACGGTTACAGGTAAAACATTACGAGAAAATGTAGAAGGCTGTGAAATTACCGATCACAATGTAATCCGTCCACTTGAAAATCCTCATTCTGAAACAGGAGGATTGGCTATCCTATTTGGTAACCTAGCTCCTGAGGGTGCTGTCGTTAAGGTTGGTGCGGTTGATCCAGAGGTTGGCGGATACCACAGAGGCCCTGCTGTCTGCTATGATTCTCAAGAGGATGCTCTATCTGCTATCATTGTTGGTAAGGTAAAAGAAGGTGATGTCGTTGTGATTCGCTATGAAGGTCCTAAAGGCGGTCCAGGAATGCCAGAAATGCTTGCCCCTACTTCACAAATCGTTGGCAGAGGCCTTGGAGCAAAGGTCGGCTTAATTACGGATGGACGCTTCTCTGGTGCATCTCGAGGTATCTCCATTGGGCATATCTCTCCAGAAGCTGCAGAAGGCGGACCAATCGCATTCGTTCAGGATGGAGACATGATTGAGCTTGATCTAAATAATCGTTCAATCACTTTAGAAATTTCAGATGAAGAATTTGAAAGACGTAAAGCGGAATGGAAAGGCTTTGAACCAAAAGTGAAAAAAGGCTACCTAGCTCGCTACTCTAAACTTGTAACAAATGCTAGCACTGGCGGAGTAATGAAAATTTAATATAACTTGAGTAAAACAGCCTGATTCAACTGAATTAGGCTGTTTTTTTGGAGTGCGAGAATTGTGTTGGATAGAACTTGTTGATAAAATATAGGATAAATGGAGGCTCTTATAGCTTTAAATGGAGTGAAAAAAATGAGTACAGATAAAAAACTTTTAGGAGAAAAACGGAGAGAATCGATTATCAAATGGTTAAGGGAAAGCCCCACCCCGATCATTGGTGAGGAACTTTCAAACCGAGCAAATGTAAGCCGCCAAGTCATTGTTCAGGACATCTCGTTATTAAAGGCTAAAAATGAGCCGATTGTAGCAACAAGTCAAGGTTATATCTATTTGCAGGAACAGCCGCAACAGGATTATATTTCACGAATTATTGTCGTAAAACATGCGCCTGAACAAACGGCTGAGGAACTTAATATATTGGTCGATAACGGAGTAACTGTTCGGGATGTCATTGTCGAGCATCCTGTTTACGGGGATATTACAGGATCATTAATGATTAAGAATCGGTTTGAGGTAAAACGTTTTATAGAAAAATTATCAGCAACAAATGCCTCCCTCCTCTCTTTATTGACAAATGGGGTGCACTTACATACGATTGAAGCGGATTCTGTTGAAAAACTAGACTCAGCCTGTGAAGCATTACGTGAAGCGAATATTTTATTTAGTGATCAGTAAGTTAAAAAAAGCAACAGCCTCGTTTAAAATGTACCCTATAGAGTAGACACATAAAAAAAGTCTACCTATAGGGTACTTTTTTGTATAATTAAGAAACACAACTACAGAATTACAACAGGGACTGGGGAAAAAGATGAGTAAAAAGACTTTTACAGATAAAGA
>NZ_JBALOV010000015.1:0-4902 GCF_036965045.1 Bacillus sp. JJ1533
TACAGGAATGCTAAACTGCTTCGTTAGTACAACAATAAAAAGCTACCCTGATGGCAGCCTTGAAGTCCCCTTTTACCATAATGGTTCTTCTTTATCAGTTAATTTCAGTAATAATGGCATTACAAACAGAGCCACAAGCATTAAGGTAAGTCCCAAGAGTAGTACAGAAATAGGAGATAAATCAAACATTACAGAAAATGGTATAGTGCTAATGGGGAGTAAAACTAATAAAGATGTAGTATTTCTCGAAGATGTACTTTGGTATTGAATTTCTCTACAATGGTTACATTTCATTCTTTTACGAAATGTTAATAATTTCTTAATCGAATCAAACCAAGACCACTTTCTTTTACAGTTTTGACAAGTAGGCACTACGAATTCCTCTTTTCTAAGAAACTTTATATTAATAATTATACGTTCTTAATGTTCGATAAGTTTCATTTACTGGGTACAAGCAACTTTCTACTCAGTAGCATTGTCACATCTATGTTTAATAAAACAACTATC
This sequence comes from Bacillus sp. JJ1533, assembly GCF_036965045.1. Taxonomy (NCBI): domain Bacteria; kingdom Bacillati; phylum Bacillota; class Bacilli; order Caryophanales; family Bacillaceae; genus Bacillus; species Bacillus sp. JJ1533. The sequence continues at coordinate 508 of NZ_JBALOV010000015.1, forward strand.
CAGATTAGAGCAACTGTATTGGTGACCTCGAGGAAAGGTCTTATTTTAGAAAAAAAATAATAAAATAAATCCATTTGCAAACCTCCTAATTATCCCTTGTAACTATTTATATTCTATAATAATTGGAAATACCCTTTATTAAACTAAACTGCACCGTTACTTGAATAAGAAAAAGGCTTTACTCCAGTTAAAGTAAAGCACCCGTTACTTTAAGTATATTTCTTCACAAATTATCTCTTTAAAAAGTACTATTTATTTATAATTATTGATAATTTATAGTTCACATGCTTATTCAAACCTACTAAGAACTCATCTAATTCTTTAGTGGAGGGGAATTTACATTCTAAAAGGTAGCAACTATCCCCACTAATTTTATAGTTATTTATTACATATTCTTTTTGTGCATTTAAGAATGTCAGATAAGGTTCGTGATACGAGCTATTTGTAATAATACTTATCATTGCGTGAATTGAATAGCCCAACTTTACTTGATTAATTTTAATGGTATATCCTTCAATGATTCCGCTATCCTCTAACTTTGCCACTCTAGCTGAAGTAGCCGGTCCAGTCAAGTGGACTTTCTCACCTAACTCTTTCATTGTTATACGACTGTTCTTGGATAGTTCATCTAGGATAAGCAGATCCGTGTTATCTAACATCTATCTAATTCCTTTCATAAATAAAGTCAAACAACCAAAACACTTTATTTAATCCATGTATCGGTCATTAACCATAGTATAGAATATAAATTGTTCGAAGGAAATTATTATACAAAAGGAGATAATAAACATGAATATACATCAAATTCGTAATGCAACAATCGTTGTGGAATACGCAGGGAAAAAGTTTTTAATCGATCCAATGTTAGCGGAAAAAGGTACTTACCCACCTTTCCCAAATTCGCCAAGGCAAGATCAAAACAATCCTTTAGTAAGCTTACCAACATCCATTGACAATATTATAAAAGATATAGATGCAGTTATTGTTACTCATTTGCACTATGATCATTGGGATGATGCTGCTAAAGAAGCTTTACCAAAAGAGACCAAAATATTTGCCCAAAATGAAGAAGATGCGACAGAGATTCGAAACGCTGGTTTCCAAAATGTAGAGGTTTTACAAGACGATACAAAGTTTGAAGGTATCCAATTAGTGAAAACAAAAGGCGAGCATGGAAGAGGAGAAATCTTAAAACTTGCTGGTCTTGTATGTGGCGTTATATTTAAACACCCAACGGAGAAAACATTATATGTTGCAGGAGATACTGTATGGTATGAAGAAGTCCAAAAAGTAATTGAGACGAACAAACCAGAAGTAATTGTTGTAAATGCTGGGGATAATCAATTCTTCCAGGGTGGTTCTCTAGTCATGGGGAAAGATGATGTCTATGAAGTGTACAAAGCTGCTCCAGAAGCAAAAATCATTTGTGTTCACATGGAAGCTGTTAACCACTGGGGACTATCTAAAGAGGAACTGAAGAGCTTTACTAAAGAAAAAGAAATCGCATCTAATGTATTAGTACCAAATGACGGTGAATCATACACATTTTAAATAATATTGGAAGATTATGAAGGAGTGATAGTTGTGTCGGTTGAGGCAAACAAGGAATTGGTCCGTCGCTTTTATGAAACCATCGAACAAGAAAATTATGAGGCACTTAAAGATTATTGCCATGAGAACTTTGTATTCTATCCACAACTGGATACACCTTTTCCTGGTTTAGAAGGACTTGTAGAATCAGAGAAAAAAAACTTTGATGCATTCCCTGGCTTTAAAATGCCTATTCAATCCATAATAGCTGAAGGTGATCAAGTAGCAGCATATCTCATCTTTGAAGGAACTCATACAGGTATCCCGTTGTTGGGTGTTCCTGCTACTGGAAAAACCGTTAGATTCTCTCTTATGATGAAGTTACGAATTGAAGATGGTAAAATCATTGAGAAAAGATCACATGTTGATGTAAATGATGTTCTTCGACAGCTTAAAGATTAATTTTTTTATTAAATCAAATGTATCAGTATCAAATTGACCCTTTTCGGGTCTTTTTTATTGTTTGAGTGCCGTCTAAGTTCCCTCCCCTAATGTTACATCACCATATTCAGAACCCTTATTAAACTATCCTGCTTCGTTTGTTCAGTAAGGTATTCAAAAAAAAAAAAACGGTGGTTAATCCTTCTTTGAATCAACACACTATAGAACAATGAACCCTTTTTTGTGGTTCAAAGAAATTCATTATTATACTATGATTGCATTAATTTATTAATTAAGTACTTTGCAGTTTCCGAATCTTTTTGCTTTACTGAAACCACATATTGTTTTTCATAATTATCGTTTATTCCAAAACTCCCAAAGTTCCCTCGTGTTGTACCCCGTCCCACAATTTTCCCCGAACTATTATTAACTTTATAAGTATGTTTGATACCCTTACTATCCAATAGTCCTCTGACCTTTGATAATTCTTCCATCGAATACCCAATATAAACATCCGTTTTATTAAGAATAAACAAGTCCATCCCCCTTTTGTTATTAATAATATTCAACTAATCTGCTTCAATAGTTCAATAAACCAAGTTGCAGACATGGCAACCTTCTCTTTTGTTAAAGCTACCCTATAGTTTAAGTGTAATCCTTCACAATATTGTATAGGAACAAGTGGTGGCTTACACCTACCCTCTCCTACTATTTATGGAAATTATAAAATTTCAAACATTTTGTTCTGATTCACTTCCAAATCTACTGTATATTCCATATAGGACTGATGTTTAACTTTTTAGATACAATATACTAATTTGATTGATTTGAGGTTAGTGGAGTTTTTTTGTCCCAATTATCGTACCGCATGCTTGTCCTAGAAGGGTTGTTTCATCTCAATAAAATTTTATCATTGACCCTGTTATCTTTTAACGTTATAAATACCTCTTGAATAATTAATAATGCAACTACAAACATTAAAGTTAATAATTATGAAAGGAGGGAAACTATGTCTAAAAAAATTCTATTTTCATATTGCACCCTTTTGGTTACTGCAATGCTGTTAGGTATGTCAACTGTTCATGCCACAGACATAAACAACCACGCTGGTAGCTCAGTCACTGATTTTGCGCAGAATGGTAATGACGTTGCTAACGTTGATAATGACGACGACGATATGGATTGGGGCTGGATTGGGTTACTTGGTTTGGCTGGTCTTTTAGGATTAAGAAGGAAAGATAACAACCAAGGAAATAACAGATAATCCAACACAACTTTGATGTTTAATTGAGCTATTATTGATATCTAACCCTACAAGAATAGGGTCTCTATGGGATCCTTTTCTTGCATTATTCATTAAACTTCTTCCTTTCTACCTCCTATTCTAAAGACTATCCTGCTTTATTACTTGAATAAGAAAAAGGCTTTACTCTTGTTAAAGTAAAGCACCCTTTAGCTCAACAAGCTGTTTCTCTTTTTATTTGTATTCATTTAGGATTGCAATAAACCACTTTTTGATTAGGTGTTCCACTGAATAAATTTACTCCTCAGATTAACAATAACCTTAGTGTTATCATTTAACACTAAACTTCAATGTGGCTTATTATCAACCATATTTATTATGGGTATTAGAGCAGCATTCTCAATTAGTAGTATAACTTCCAGATTAACTTCTTTGTTAAGAATGCCATCTTTAACTTAGGCAATGAGTATTCCACAAGTATTGTCTATTTCGCATTGTTGTAAGAAAAAGGTGAGCATATATTATGCTTACCTTTTTTAGTGATTTCGTTATTTCTAAAGAGGGCTTTTCTTCTTCGTAAAAATCAAACAAAAAATTTCATACCACTTGATGAATTGGTAAATAATATCCTAGAGGTGACGGAATGGAAAAGGATAAATTAAAACTCACATCTTCCGAAATAGGAACTTTATGGGGAGAGTATTTAAATGGAACAGCCGTTGATATTGTAAATAGATATATGGTCTCTATTATTGAGGATGAGCAAATTAAAGCTATTTTTGAGGATGCTATCAAAACATTCGAAAAGCAAAAACAACAAATCGTTACTTTTATAAAAAATGAGGGGTTTCCAGTTCCAATTGGATTTACTGAATCTGACCTTTTTAAAGGTAAACCGAGGTTGTTTACGGATATATTTTGCCTAAATTATTTACATATCATGACATTACATGGTTTGCTAGGACACTCCACCTCATTGGGCGTTTCTGTAAGAGAGGACTTAAGATTTTTTTACGACTCGTGTGATAATGATGGGAAAAGGATGTATCATCAAACCATTGATTTATTGCTTGAGAAAGGAAATTTTCAGAGAGATCCTTTATTTTACCCTGCCAAGAATCCTGAATTTATTTCTAGCCAAGATTTCATAGATGGATTTTTCGGAAAGGGTAGAATGTTAG
>NZ_JBALOV010000016.1:0-53214 GCF_036965045.1 Bacillus sp. JJ1533
ATAATATATTACGTAAATAACAAAGTAGATTTTATTAATCCGAGTATTATGAAAATATAAAAAATATGTTGACTTACAAAAATAAAAAACATATACTTTGCTTAAAGAATGAATAGAGTCATTGACTAAATTCGATGAAAATTCATTAGATTAACTTTTTAAATTAGAAAGGAGAAATATATGGGAAAAACAATTGTTGAGAAGATTTTATCTAATAATCTTGGAAAGTCTGTAAAAGCTGGTGATGAAGCAATTTTTTCTCCGGATGTAATTACAGCATATGATTATCCTGGATATATAGACAAATATGAAGATCAATTACGAGAATTGGGTATTAAAAGGATAAAGAATAAAGACAAATTTGTTTTTTTTATTGACCATTTTGTCCCAGCTGCCACTTCAAAGGAACAAGAATTACATCAAGCAACAAGGAGATTTACTAAAGAGAATGGAATTAGACTTATAGAAGGTAAAGGAATTGGCCACCAAGTTATTATGGAAATGGGATATGCAGTTCCAAATCGATTTATAGTTCATTTTGATGGTCATATAAGTACAGTAGGTGCATTAGGGTGTCTTGGAATTGGAATTAGAAACAGTATGATTGAGGCTATTGCTACTGAACAGGTTTCTTTAATTGTACCAGGTACAGTGCGAATTGAACTAGATGGAAGCCTACAGCCAGGAGTGACTTCAAGGGATGTCTTTCATACAATTGTTCAACGGATAGGTCCTGCTGGTGCTAGAGCCTGTATCATTGAGTATGGTGGGAAAGGGTTAAAATCTCTAGATATTGATGAGAGAATGACTTTATGTAATCAGGCAATGTTTCTAGGAGGTGTATCATCTGTTATGGAAACAGATGAAAGGGTTTACAATTTCTTTGCTAATAGAGGCTTACCAGGTTATCAAGATGTAGCTCCTGATATGGATGCGCATTATGAAAAAATAGTTCAAATTAATTTAAATGATGTTGAACCTGTAATTGTGGTTCCGCCTTCACCAGCCAATACTGTACCAATTAGTGATGTATTAGGAACTACTATTCACTCAGGGTATATAGGATCATGTGCAAGCGGGAGAATAAAGGACTTTGAACAAGCCGCTTTTATATTAAAAGGTAGAAAAATAAAGGAAGGTTTTCGATTAAATGCAGTACCTACCTCTACAGAAATACAAGCGAAAATCTCAAAAATGGGAATTACCGAGCAATTAATCGAGGCAGGAGCCCTTGTTAGTTTTCCAAGTTGTGATTTTTGTGTTGGGCGATTAGGGGCACTAGCGGATGGGGAGTCAGCTCTATCAACAGGGACTTTAAATATTCCTGGTAGAATGGGGAGTACCAAATCATATATTTATACTGCCAGTCCCTACACTATTGCAGCATCTGCTATCTATGGACAAATTACTGATCCAAGAGAGTTTTTTTAAACATGAGGGGGGTTAAAATGCTTCCAATTATAAAGGGAAGAGTCGCATGGGTATTTGATGAACCTAATTTTGATATCGATTTAATTGTTGGGGTATCAAATATGAAAATAAAAGATATTGAAGTACTAAAATCTGTATGTATGAAAGATTATGATAAAGAGTTTTCAAAAAGTGTAAGGCAGGGTGATATTATAGTCGGTGGTGAAAACTTTGGATATGGCCATCCACACTATCCTGCTTTTATAGCATTGAGAGCATTGGGGATAAGTGGAGTTATTGCAGAATCGTTTGCGCCCGGTTTTTATAGAGGTGAGACATCTAATGGCTTCACATTAATCGAATGTCCTACTATTTCCACAAACGTATCAAGATGGGATGTGCTCACTTTAGATTGGGAAGAAGAAGTAATCAAAAACGAAACTAGTGGCATTTCACTAAAATGCCTACCTATACCGGAAAAGACAAAGGAATTGGTTGCACACGGAGGGATAGTTAATTATTTAAGGGAAAATAGGTTAGCTTCAAATGTAGATAAACAAACTTAACAATCTGCAGTCAAATATTTAGCGGATATGAATTATCTAGGAAAATAAGGAAGTTGATACAAATGAAGGTTATTTAATGAGGAATATTAATTTTAAAATTTAGAATACTATAAATATTTTGTTGGTTAATACTCTATTATTTATTGTGTCAGAGGAAAATTTAAATAAAAAGGAGAGATAATATGGCTGCCACCGGAAAAGAGTTAAGAAGGAAACTTAACGAAGTTTCTATTTTTACAACTGTAGGAGTTGGCGATGCTTTAATGGCTAAAATAGCAGATAAATCAGATCATATTGATGGGATTTTAACTAGTGGATTCGCAATCTCTGCGCATCAGCTAGGTTTACCTGATGTTGAACTATATACTAGATCGGATAATGTTTATGTTGTTCATAACTCTTGTGCTGTAGTAGACAAACCAGTAATTGCTGATATCGATACGGGGTATGGAAATGCTGTTAGCATTATTAGATCAGTACAAGAATTTGAACGGGCTGGTGCTGCTGCGGTTATTATTGAAGATCAAATAAGTCCAAAAAGATGCCCAATCTGTGTGGATGAAACTAATACTATTTTACCAGTAGAGGAAGCAGTAGGTAAGATCAGGGCAGCAGCAGAAGGAAGGTTAAATCAGGATACTGTCATCATTGCTAGAACGGATGCAACAGATCCAGAGGAAGCTATTAGAAGAGCTAAATTGTATCGAGATGCAGGTGCAGATTTGGTCCAGCCTATTTCAAAAGCATTTAAGAATAAAGAAGAATTGAAGCATTTTGTAAATAGCGTTGAATGTCCAGTTTCATTAGTGATTGTAGGATGGCTTGAACAATTAAGCTATGAAGAAATTCAATATATTGGACCAAAAATTGCACATTTTGCTTTGGCAACAGTAAATGTTGCTTATGCAGCTGCAACCAGAGCGGTTAATCACATTGCTGTAAATAAAACAATGAAAAACATGCCTGTCGAACAAACGAATCACAATACACTGGTTAAATTTCTTGGTATGCCTATAGTTAATGAACTTGAGAAAAAATATTTACCGGATGAGAGTAAAATATTCGGCAGTTAAAGTACAAATACTTCCCTCTCTGCTACAAGCCTGATGAACTACCCTTTAATAATATGTGTATATTGTATAGGTTTATTAAACTAAGAAACTTTTATTTTATACTGGAGGTGCAAGGAAAGTGTCCTATTGGATTGAAAATTTATTAGAGGAATTTCAAATTGTCAGAGAGGCGGATGAAATTCCAGTTTTTAAGAATAGGTCATCTAGCATCGCAGAATTGTTAACTAAGACATCAAAACAATTCTCAAACAGTTTAGCTTTAGTTTTTGAGGATAAACAACTCACATATGGTGAGCTTAGTGATAGAGTTAATGTGGTTGCTTATAATTTGGCGAATCATTTTGGCATTAAACCAGGTGATAGAGTTGCACTATTATTGGCAAATGGGTTTGAGTTTCCTATATGCTTTTTTGCCATCGCACAAATTGGTGCAATTTCGGTTCCTTTAAACACTAGATTAACTGAACATGAAATTATCCATGAATTAGATAATTCTAAATCAAAACTTTTAATCATGAGTGATGATTTATGGCATCAAATAAAAGAAATCAAGAATAATATACCTTCTATTCAAACTATTATTGTTTCTGGTGAAATTAATAATGAAGAAGGGATATTAAGTTTTGAAAAACTCCTCAACCCAAACAACAGTGAACAAATCTTTATTCCTGTAAGTGAAACTATGGCTTGTTCGATTTTATACACGTCTGGAACTACAGGAAAACCAAAAGGAGCTATCCTTACACATCGAGGTTTAATTAGTACAGGGATGAACTTTGCGTGTACATACCAACTTCGACAAGAAGATAGTACCCTTTTATCTGTTCCAATTTTCCACATCACAGGTATGCTGCAATTTTTAGGCTCAGTCTATCGAGGAATTCCTATATACATGATGAAAACATTTAAAACCGGGACTGCAATAGAATTAATTAAAAAATACCAACCTACTGTACTAGTTGGAGTACCAACCATGTATTGGTTTATTCTATCAGCAAAAGAATTTGATTCGGATGATTTTAAGCAAGTTCGAGCCTTACTTTATGGAGGAGCACCCGCGCCTGTATCATTAATCAAGCTACTCAGAGAAAAACTTCCTCAAGCAAAAATTCATAATGGATATGGGTTAACTGAAGGGCATGGGTTAGATACATTACTTCCAGATGAAGACGCCTTAAGAAAACCTGAATCCATTGGTCTACCTGTTCCGTTAGTAGAATGTAATATTATTGATGAATTTGGGAAGACACTTGAGCCGAACCAAATTGGAGAACTTGTAGTTAAAGGGCCAAAAGTAATGATCGGATATTGGGAAAATCAAAAAGCTACAAATGAGGCTATTATTGATGGTTGGCTCAAAACTGGTGATTTGGCAAGGATCGATGAAGAAGGTTATGTATATATTGTTGATAGAAAAAAAGAAATGATAAATCGAGGAGGCGAAAAAATATACTGTATAGAAGTTGAAAATGTTTTATATTCATTTCCTAAAGTACTGGAAGCAACAGTATATGGTGTAGTTGATGAGAAATACGGGGAACAGGTAAAGGCAGCCATTGTGCTAAAGCCTGGTGAATCAGCAACAGCGGATGAAATAAAAGAATTCTGTAAATCTAAAATTGCAAAATATAAAATTCCAAAGTATATAGAGTTTTTGGATCAGCTCCCAAGAAATGCAGGAGGAAAGGTATTGAAATATACTTTGAGCAAATCTCATACAATTATTAATTAATAGATAACTTATCTACAAGAGAGGAGTATTTAAAATGAAGCATGAATCAACTGTAAATATTCGTTATTGTGAAACAGACGCTACCGGTCATGTAAATCATATTAGCTTTTTTATATATTTGGAAGAGGCACGATTACATTTTTTTGAGTCCTTAGGAATTCAAATTGCTGGTGGAAATTTGCATCTTATCTTAGTATCTACAAAATGTGATTATAAGGGTCAGGCTTATTATGGTCAGAGTTTAGATGTTTTGACAAACATTTCGAAAATCGGTACGAAAAGCTTCACAATTCAACATGACGTATTAGACAGTGAAACAAAGAAGCCCATTGCCAGTGGTGAAGCGAGCATAGTTAATTTTAACTATGAAACACAAAAAAGCGAAGAAATTCCAAGCTTTTTAAGAGAACAACTCAAGCAATATATGGAAGAATAACAATTAATTTTTTTATTAGTAGAGAAAGTGAGGTAATTTGATTGAATAAAATTCATTTTAAATTCCTAAAAGTGGAGGTGCTAGATGGCATTGCTGTTATCACTTTAAACAATCCTCCTCTGAATGTATTATCGACAGCTATTTTTCTTGAATTAGACGAATGTTTTAAAAGTATTGAAACTGACAATAAAGTGAAAGTGATTATATTGACTGGAACGGGTGATAGAGCCTTTGCCGCTGGAGCAGATATAAAGGAATTTACGGAGCATTTGAAAGATTATAACCTACTAAAGAAGTCAGGTGATGAAGGATCAAGAATATTTAATCAAATTGCAGAATTTCCAAAGCCAGTTATAGTTGCTTTAAATGGTCTTGCACTAGGTGGTGGGTTTGAATTAGCGCTCTGTGGGGATATTCGAATCGCTTCTAGTAATGTAAAAATTGGTTTGCCAGAAATTAACCTAGGATTACTTCCTGGTGCGGGTGGAACACAGAGACTCCCAAGATTAATTGGCGAGTCTAAAGCAAAAGAGATGATCTTTACAGGAAAACCAATAACGGCAGATGAGGCATATAGGATTGGATTAGTTAATCATGTAGTAGAGTCAGGCGAAGTTTTGGTGAAAGCAAAAGAGTTGGCACATTTAATTGCAGTAAAAAGTAGTGTTGCATTAAAGATAATCAAAAAGACTATCGATTTGGGATTAGAGTTAAGTTTAGATGAGGGAATTAGAAAAGAGAGAGAGGCATTTGAATTTCTTTTTCAACAAGATGACGCAAAAGAAGGAATTAATGCCTTTCTAAATAAAAGGGAACCAAAATTTCATTGAAATCTTAATAGGAGGTGAGTAAAATGAACAACCAGGTTTTAACAGTAGGTAAAATTCCAGAATATTTCGGCAGCAAGGCTGATACAAAGAGTCAGATTGCGGTAGTTAGTGACAATGGCTTTCGTAAAACTTGGAAACAAATAAACGAAAGATCCAATCAGGTTGCACGTTTAGTAAAAGAAGAATGGGGCTTAAAAAGAGGAGATAAAGTCGTAACCTATCTCTTAAATTGCGGAGAATATATTGAAATTATTTATGGCTTAGCCAAACTGGGGATTGGAATTGTACCATTGAATTTCAGATTCGTATCAAGAGAAGTTGAATACGCAATAAGCCACTCTGATGCTAAGGGGATTTTTGTTAGTAAAGAATTACTTCCTACTCTCAATGCCTCCTTAAGTAAAATAAAAAGCTTTCCTTCTACAAATATTAGTGTAATAGGGGAAAAAGGTGATTATGAAAAAAGCATAGAGAGATTCCTTAATGGAAACGTACCTATAGAGGCTAATGAAGATGATTTATTTTGGCTTGCTTTCACTGGAGGAACAACCGGGTATCCAAAAGCTTGTATAGTTACACAGCGAACAGTACTCACATACTGGACCCTAATGACGTTGGAATTCGAAGTGTTAAAGAGAGATTACATGTTGATTGCTGGAGCTTTTTATCACGGTTTAGGTTTTCTTAATGCATTGCAACAGTTGTTTGTCGGGGGAAAGACCTTTATATTAGGGAAATTTGATCCGGCACAAGTTTTAAAGATTATTGAACAGGAAAAAATAACTGCTACAGCAATGGTTCCAACTATGTATTCGTCTCTTATTCATTATCCTTTGAAAGAACAATATAATGTAAATTCAATCCAGGTACTTATTTGCACTGGTGCACCACTTGAAAAGCAAAGAAAAAGGGATATTGTACAATATTTCGATAACGCTGTATTAAATGAGTTTTATGGAGCAACCGAATCTGGACTTTTTACAGTTCTAAAAATAAAGGAAAATTTTAGCAAGGCAGACTCAATTGGGCTACCTGCGTTTGGGATGGAAGTTAAACTCCTTGATGAAGATGGAAACGAAGTGCCTGTGGGAGAAGTAGGTCAATTTTATAAACGTGGTCCTATTTTAGGTGGTGAATATTATAAAAATCCCAAAGCCACAGATGAACTTTATAAGGGAGAATGGTGTAGTGTTGGTGATCTAGGGTACCAGGACGAAGATGGATATTATTACATGGTAGGACGTAAAAAAGATATGGTTATAAGTGGTGGGGTAAATATTTACCCTGATGAAATTGAAAAAACAATCCTTTTACATCCTGGAATTCAGGAAGTAGCTGTCATTGGTGTGCCAGATGAAAAATGGGGTGAAAAATTAAAAGCTTTTATTGTTACTAAAGAAGGAGCTCGTGTAACAGAGGAAGAGATATCAGATATTTGCACTCAAAATTTGGCAAGTTACAAAAATCCAAGAATAATTACCTTTCTTGATGAGCTACCTAAAAATGCAGCTGGAAAAATTTTAAAAAGAGAACTTAAAAATTTAAATGTTGGAGTCCAAAACTAATGGTGAAAGTTATTGATATATGTGGTTTTGTCCCCTATCAATCCACTATAGAGAATTATATAAATACAATTCTCTCTTTTGAAGGATATTTAGATCTTTTTGGACACTCCATAGCATCAATTGCAGGGATGGAATTAGAAAGGATTAAGAACTGCTATCGGGAATCCGATTTAAAAGAGATTGTTCTAAATACATTAAGCCATTATAAAACAGCGGAGAATACAATCCGAGACTTAGTTAATGATGGAATTGAAATGAGTATGGTGACGGTTTCAAATTTAGAAGGATTACTGGAGGTCTCAAAAGGTAAGGAGCATGTTCTGCCATTTTTAGAAGTACGCATAAATCAAATTGGAATTGAAGAAACAATAAAGGAAGCCCATGTATCGGGAATAATTAAAGGCATTGTAATTGCTCCCTTCAAAGACATACTACCGGCTGATTCTAAACCATATCATAGCATCTATAGTATATGTGAAAAGATTGGGCTCCCTATTTGGATTCATTCTTCAAATAATTGGTATCAAAAGGCACCAAACATAATTGGACATCCTTCACATATTGAGAATGTTGCTATATCTTATCCAGATTTAGTTATTATAGCTGGTCATGGTGGTTGGCCGTGGATAAATGACTTGGTTGCCATTTCTTGGAAAAGAAATAATGTCTATATAGATATTTCTGGACACCGACCAAAATATTTTAATAAACCAGGAAGCGGTTGGGAATTTCTATTAAACTATGGAAATAGTGTTATAAGCAATAAAGTATTGTTTGGTTCAACTTGGCACTTAATGGGATTAACACCTGAGAAACTAATTAATGAAGTTCAACAATTACCATTAAAAGAAATAACTATTGAGAAATGGTTATATGAAAATGCATTTAGGATTTTACATTAATTATTAGTGTATTAAAAAAGGGGGAAATTAGATGAAGAAAAGTAATTGGTTTTCGATGCGTAAGCAAGATAAGCTACTTTTTGTATGGGTCATTCTTTCGTTTATTATCCTTTATGGTCCATGGGGATGGTATGGAGAAGACGGAAGGTTATCATTTTTATTCTATTCTTCAACAGTGCTTCTAATCCTAATTCCCGTTGTATCAATGATTATAATGTCATCTTCAACAAAAGGAGGAGATGTTGAATGAAAATAACTGAATCAATAGTTGTTGTCCTATATTTCGCCGTTTGTGTTGCGATTGGATTATATTACCATAAAAGATCCACAAATAGTATGGACGAATTTTACACGGCAGGTGGAAATGTTGGGTTATCAGCAAATACACTTGCAACTTTTGCTGCGTTTGCTAGTGGTGGTTCCACTATCGGTGGAGTAGGTTTTGCATATTCGTTTGGAGTTCCATTTACTTGGGCATCCGTATTGGGTTCTATCCAAGGATTTATTTTAGCTTCATTTTTAGTTGCACCTACCCTTAGAAAAATGAAAATTCGAACTATAAGTGACTTTTTTAAATTACGCTACCAATGGAAGACAATTACTGTTGTTTCTGGATTCATTGTATTAATTGCATTTACAGTTTACCTTGTTAGTCAATACAAAGCAGGTGCAATAACAGCTCAATTTCTTTTGGGGTGGGACTATAAGGCGGCATTATTTTTAATGGCTCTGGTTTACATAATCTATGTTTCAATTGGTGGGATGTGGGCCATAACAATGACCGATGCTTTCCAAGCAGCGATTATGCTTATTGCAATGATTTCCTTAGGTATAATTTCAGTTGTGCAATATGGAGGTATTCCTTCATTGCTCTCAAATGTCCTTGAAGCTGCACCAACTTGGGGTAAAAATAATGTTCCTCCAATCAGTTTAATAGGATTTGCGTTCTTATGGGCCACCACGGTTGTTTGCATGCCACATATTGTTATGAGGGCTCTTTCAGCAAAAAATATTAAAGTTGCTAGGCAGTCATTTAGCTTTGCAGCATTAGTATATGGATTAATGGTTGTTATCGGCTTCGTGGGTGTAAGTGGAGCAGCGATGATAATGTTCCCACCAGGGACGGATCAAGCATTAATGGATTCAGATATGGCCTTACTAGGAGTCATGCAGGAATTGTTTCCCCCAGTTATGCAAGGGGTAGCAGCAGCAGGAATTATGGCAGCTATTATGTCAACTACTGCTTCATTGCTACTTGCCATTTCTGCAGCAATTTCAAACGATATTCTAGGTAACTTAATGCCGAATGCGACCGATAAATTCCTGTTAACAATGGGGAATGTCAGTATTTGGGTCTTTGGTTTTCTAACAGCAGTCCTTGCATTGGACCCTCCGGCTTTATTGGCATTACTGTACTCCAATGCAATTGGTGTATTGACAGCAGGTTTTTTCTGGCCTTTAGTCCTTGGGGTATGGTGGAAAAAGGCAAATAAATATGGTGCTCTTGCTTCTATGCTTGTTGGCAGTGGATTATATATTCTTATTGCAGGAATTGAATGGATGGGATTAATAAAACTTCCACTGTTCTCTACTTTCTTGATAGTTTTCCCGATTGCTTTTATTGTGAATATTATAGTATCAGTAACTACATCAAACAGTAAAAGGGATAATAAAGGACTTGAACTAATGGATAATATACACACAGGTAAAACTTATACGAATGAAAGTTCTGATATAAGTGCTGCATCAATACAGGTATAAGTGGGTCAAAAGGAGGGGCGAAGTGAAATTAATGAAAAGAAAATTTTGGAGAAACTATATTTCTATGGATTACTCAGAAGTAGAGTCGAATCTAAAAAGATATTTTAAAAAACAAAAAGTAGAAGGCAATTGGATTAAACCACAAACCTCCTTCATGTTAGGATCCAAAAGTGATAGTAATGTATTTGTTAGTTCAAATAAATACGGTTTTTCTATTGAAATTCACAAGGCCACAGCGGATCCAGTAACGAGGTTTTTTTTGGGATTTACTAATGGAGAAAGACATTTCACAGGTGTGTCTTTTATTAAAATATATATTACGAAACAAAATGGAGAGCCAATAATACGAAATTTGTTATCTGAATTATCGAATAAATCAGAAGAAAAACCATGGGATGTTGCAAAACATCCCATGTTTAGAAATGCTTGGATTATGCGGTTATTAATCAAAAAGAGATGGAAGCAATTGGTATAACGAATTTGGAGGTGTAAATAGTGCTCAATTTGCATGCTGATAATTGGTTTCCTGAAATACAGGATGAGGCTGTACAATTTTTCAATTCTCAACAAGAAGCACTTAAGTATATAGAACAATACGATAAAATTCCTAAGCAAATTTATGAGCATTTTTCGAATAAAGGCTGGTTTGGAATTCTAACAGAAAAACGGTATGGAGGAATTGGGCTAGATGAATATGCTTATGCCGGTTTATTAAGAAAAATAGCTTCATTCTCCTCCGGACTTGCCTTGAATTATGCTGTCCATCAAGTATGTTTGTTAAAGGGAATTCAATATTTTGGGAGCAATCAGTTAAAAGAAGAGGTTTTACCAAAAGCCTCTTCTGGAGATAAATTATTTGCTCTTTGTATCACCGAACCTGGGGCAGGCTCAGATCTATCAGGAATAAAGACATTTGCTCAAAGAATTGAGGGAGGTTATTCAATTAATGGAACCAAAACTCTTATAGTTAATGCGGAATATGCGGATTATCTATTGGTTGCCGCAATTGAAGATCTAGTCAATCCCAAAAAAACAATGTCTCTTTTTATAGTAGAAAATTCACCCTCAAATGAACTTTATTTTGAAAAAATTAATAGTTTAGGAAACAAAGGAGCTGCTTTGAGAAAAGTTCATTTTCGTAATGTATATGTGCCTGAACATCATGTACTTGGAAATAAAGGTGAAGGATTTAAACTACTTCTTAACCAAATTGAATTGGATCGTATTGGCGGTGTGGTTGTTGCCCTAGGTATAGCAGAGGCAGCATTTCAAACAGCATTGGAGTACTCAAAGGAAAGAAAACAGTTTGGTAAAAGAATCGCTGATTTTCAGGGTATTTCATTTATGTTAGCTGAGATGGCAAGTGAAATAAAGGTAATAGATTCGCTTGCAAATAGCATGCTTTATGAATATAAACAGGGTATTCAAAATAGCAGTACATACAGCATTGGAAAATTAATAGCTGCGAAATCTGTAGAGAAAGTTACATCAATGGCCATCGAAATTTGTGGTGGTATAGGATATACAACGAAAATGCCAGTTGAACGCTATTATCGTGATAGTAAAAGCGTTGCATTAGGTGGAGGAACTATTCAAATCATGAAAAATATTATTGGATCACAGCTCTTAAAATCATGAAAGAATATACTTGTAAAATTTTCTTATAAGAAAGGAAATGGCTATGGATATTAAAAAAATAGGAATAGTAGGCGCTGGTACCATGGGTAGTGGAATTGCATTTTCACTCGCAAAAAGCGGATTTGTAGTTTATTTATTTGATACAAATCAAGAATACTTAAACAAAGCTATAAATAAAATGATAAGTATTGCTGATAAATTGTTTCATAAAGGGAAATTAAGCAGTGAAGAAGTAGATGGAATAATAAGTAATATTATGGTAGTAGAAACAATTGATAAATTTGAAGAGGTAGATTTTGTTATCGAGGCTATTATTGAGGATCTAGAGGCAAAACAGAATTTATTTTTGAAATTAGATGATGTTTGTAGAAAGGATGTTATTTTAACAAGTAATACTTCCTCAATGTCAATTACTTCTCTTGCGAGTGTAACAAAAAGGCCACAAAAGGTTGCTGGGATGCATTTCTTTAATCCTGCTTATATTATGAATTTAGTTGAAGTGATACGAGGGCTCGAAACAAGTGATAATACTGTTAATACCATAAATCAAATTGTCCATAAATTGGGAAAGGAATCCGTTGAAGTAAAAAAGGATTCACCTGGTTTTTTAGTGAACCGACTCTTGGTACCACAAGTAATAGAAGCTATCAAATTAGTTGAAGAAGGGGTAGCTACGCCTGAGGATATTGATAAAGCAGTAAAATTTGGTCTTAATTATCCGATGGGCCCATTTGAATTAATGGATTTTACGGGTATTGATATTAGTTTTAATGTAATGAACTATTTTTACTCTGAGTTTCATGAAGCACAGTATGCACCACCAAAATTGTTAAAACAAATGGTAACAGCTAATCGACTTGGTAAAAAAACAAATATTGGTTGGTATGATTATAGAGAATAAGTTAAGTAGTGGGAA
Organism: Bacillus sp. JJ1533; assembly: GCF_036965045.1. Lineage (NCBI taxonomy): Bacteria > Bacillati > Bacillota > Bacilli > Caryophanales > Bacillaceae > Bacillus > Bacillus sp. JJ1533. Next base: position 12,830 of record NZ_JBALOV010000016.1, read on the forward strand.
ATAGGATTTACTAGTTTCTTTTTTCCACCTTTCAAGAATTTGTATAGGAGGACATTTATGTCGAATAGGGACCCAGTTATTGTTTCAGCGGTTAGAACAGCCATTGCCAAAAAAGGTGGTACATTAGCAAAAATTCTTCCCCATCAATTTGGTGCAATTGTCATAAGAGAAGTTATTAATAGAGTTAATATTCCTGCAGAAATAGTCGATGATGTTATCATTGGCAATCTATTAAGCGGTGGAGGAAATATTGCCAGATTAACTGTTTTGCAAGCGGGTTTGCCACTGGAGGTCCCTGGATTAACGATTGACCGTCAGTGTGGTTCTGGTTTGAATGCTATTATGCTTGCGGCACAAGCAATTAAGGCAGGTGATGGAGAGATATTTATAGCAGGAGGCGTTGAAAGTATGACGCGCGCCCCATATCTTTTGGAGCCACCATCAAGAGCGTATAGCCCAAAACCGCCTGAATTTCGTGAATTGCAAGTATCGACCAAAGAAATAGGAAATCCACCAATGGGGATTACTGCAGAGAATTTAGCGAAAAGATATAATATCTCCCGCGATGAACAGGATGAATACGCTTATAGAAGCCAAATGCGCATGGCTAATGCTGTGAGTAAAGGATATTTCCAGGAGCAAATAATTTCTATCGATGTTCCAACAAAAACTGGTTTTATAAGTTTTCATTCTGATGAACATCCACGTCCGGAAACGTCATTAGAAGCATTAGCAAAGTTAAAACCAGCCTTTAAGGATAAGGGTACGGTAACGGCCGGTAATAGTTCAGGATTAAACGATGCAGCAAGTGCATTGGTTGTAATGTCTCGAGGAAAAGCAATGGAATTAGGAATAAAACCATTGGCTGTAATAAGAGACTACTCTATAAGTGCTGTAGACCCTAATATAATGGGAATTGGACCTGTTCCTGCTATAAGAAAATTATTGAAAAAATCAAATATGAATATAAATAATATTGATTTAATCGAATTAAATGAAGCATTTGCGGCACAAGTCATTGCTTGTGACCGAGAGCTAGAATTTGATTCAGAAAAACTAAATGTTAATGGCGGAGCAATTGCTCATGGACATCCATTAGGTGCAACTGGAGCAATCTTAACAACTAAAGCTATCTATGAATTACACAGAACGAAAAAGTTAACAGCAATCATTTCTGCATGCATTGGTGGTGGTCAAGGTATTGCTGCTTTGATTGAAAGAGAGGAGTAATACTAAAAGGCTGACTTGAGTAGTCGTTATATTTCGACTTTTAAAGTCCGCCTTTAAATTTGAAGTGACTTTTTATCACTTTAGGAAAGCCCATCTAAAACTATAAAAATATAAGGTATGAATATGAGAAAAATTAATGTGATAACCCAAAAAGAATTAATTAATCCAGATTTGATACGGAATTGTACAGCAGTTGTTGTAGATGTTTTTCTTGCTACATCAACAATAATTACTTTACTGGAACAGCAATATGAACCGATATATCCTGTAAAGGATTATAAAACTGCATTAGAGATAGCAAAGCTGCAAGTTACCCCTTTCCTGTTAATGGGAGAAGCGAACGGTAAAGAGATTGAAAATTTTGATTACCCAGATCCGACTTTTTTGAAAAAAACAGCTTATAAAAAAACAGCTGTAATTTGTTCTACAAATGGGACCATTGCAGTTCATAAAGCTAAGCATGCTAAGGTGCTATACGCTTCTTCACTGCTAAACGGTCATCACGTAGCAAATAAAATTAGTCAACAAGAGGATGACTCTTCAATCGTAATTATCTGTTCTGGAAATGCAGGACGTTTTTCCTTGGAAGATTTTATAGGAGCCGGTCATATCATTGATTATCTTGTATATAAAGGAGAGTACACATTATCAGATTCAGCGATGTTAGCTAGAGAGTCCTTCATCCATTCCAAATTAAATAATTTTAATAACTTATTCAGCTGTGAAACTGCCGAATTTCTAAAATTTAAAGGTTATGAACATACAATACAATGGGTGATTAATAATTTTGAAAAAATGATTACTGTACCTATATTTCAAGGAGATTACTTTGTTCATAAATCTTAAAAATTGTAAATAGACGGCACTTCTTTGTCGCTATTTAGTAACACTTGTAAAGTGCTTAATAAAAGAGGGGGAGTGACAACATAATGTTAAATTTTACTGAAAGTAACGAACAAAAAATTATGATAGCAGAAGCAACGGAAATTATGGAAAAATATGTATACAAAAATGAAAAATATATGATTCCCCATAGGGGACTTCCAGAGGAAATCTTAAAACCTTTACAGCAAATTGTAAAAGAAAGGGGGTTATGGGCAGCCCATCTACCTAAAGAATTTGGGGGAATGGGTCAAGGCTTTGTTTCCTTGGGGCTTCTATCAGAGGTAATTGGTCAAAGTCCAATTGGACCTTATGTATTTGGTTCGATGGCACCGGATGCTGGAAATGGTGAGATTTTATTACACGCTGCTACTGATAAACAAAAAGAAAAATATCTAAAGCCACTTGCTGATGGAGAGATTCGCTCTTGTTTTGGAATGACTGAACCTGAAGTTTCTGGTTCGGATCCAACTATGCTACAAGGAAGGGCAGTTAAAGAAGGAAATAAATGGGTAATTAATGCTCATAAATGGTACACAACAGGAGCTGTTGGTTCATCCTTCTGCATCGTAATGGTTGTTACCGACCCTGATGCTGAAAAGCACAAACGAACAAGTCTATTTATAGTAGATACAGAAAATCCAGGTTTTGAAATTGTTCGGGAAGTCCCGGTATTAGGTGACCACTATCCGGGTGGGCACTGTGAGGTATTATTCAATAATTGCATTGTACCAGAAGAAAATATGCTTGGTAAACGTGGAGACGGTTTCAAATTAGCTCAACTACGACTTGGACCTGGAAGAATTACGCATGCAATGCGTTGGTTGGGAGTTGCTCGAAGGGCATTGGATGAATTGATTACTTATTCTGTAAATAAAAAGGATGGAGATCAATCTCTAGCAGACTCTCAAATAATCCAAAATTTTATTGCAGACTCAGAGGCCGAGATTCAGGCCTTTAGATTACTTACGTTACAAACAGCTTGGAAAATGGATCTGGGAGAAGAAGTGAGAAAAGAGATATCAATAATTAAGTTTTATGGTGCCAAAGTCTTAAATAATGTTCTCGACCGAGCCATCCAAACACTTGGAAAGCATGGTTTAAAACCAAATTTACAATTAGAAGGGCTATATCGTGAAGCAAGAGCAGCTCGGATTTATGATGGAGCTGATGAAGTTCATCGCATGGTTGTTGCCCGACAAGTATTGAAGGAGTATAAAGAAAAGGAGAAATCCAATGAGGCAATCGCAATTCAAAAATAATAGTCCAAGTACTGAAATAGATTGGAAAACGATAGAGAAATATCTACGAAGCCATAATATTGTAAGTAATAGTGCAACCTTGGAGGTAGAACAATTTTCAACAGGATATTCTAATTTGACCTATCAAATTAAAATAGGAGAATGGAAAGCAGTATTAAGACGACCACCATTTGGTCCCCTCCCACCAAAAGCACATGATATGAAAAGGGAATTCGAAATATTAAGTAAATTGAGGTCGGTGTTTCCGCTTATCCCAAAGCCTTATCTATATTGCGAAGATACAAGCATTATGGATCGTCATTTTTATATCATGGAAAAGATAGATGGAATCGTTATTGATAATGCTATGCCTGATGAATTTAAAGATATCCCTGAATCTGGTCATCTTATTTCAGAATCTGTTATAGATACACTAACAAAGTTACACCAAATTGACTATAAAGAAGTCGGGCTTGAGATGTTGGGCTATCCTGAAGGGTATTTAAGAAGGCAGGTTCATGGTTGGATAAAAAGGTATAACAATTCCAAAACAGAAAAAATTACAGGTATTGAAGAACTTGAAAAATGGTTAATAGAAAATATACCTGCCTCATCTGTACCAACGATTGTCCATTGTGATTATAAGTTAAATAACATGATGTTTGCAAAGGATAATCCCGGTAAAATAATTGGATTATTTGATTGGGAAATGAGTACAATTGGTGATCCATTAACGGACGTAGCGGTAATGCTTGCCTACTGGGAACAACCAGGAGACCCATATACAGGAATCACATCTGTTTCAAGAGAAGCTGAATATGGTTTTGCAACTAGAAGGGAAATGCTCGAAATGTATGCCAGAAAAAGCGGCAGAGATATAAGTAATATAGATTATTATTTGGCATTTGCATTTTACAAAGTAGCAAGTATCCTTCAGCAAATATACTATCGTTGGAAAATTGGTGAGGCAAAGGATGAACGCTTTGGTAAATTAGGTGAAGGTGTTGTAAACATGATGGAATTATCAAAACTAGCTAGAAATAAACAGGTTTTATAAAAAATCTATGAATAATCGATTGGGGGAAATAAAATGGAAGACCTATTACCAGAAAAAGCTTTAGAAAACCTGAAGAAGACAGTACGACTATTCGTAACAAATCAAGTAGCCCCATTGGAACGGTTAGAAAAGGAATATGTGCAGGAGTTTTCAAAGGAAAAAATTGCTTCTTTACAGGAGAAGGCATGGTCAGCAGGATTTAAAGCTTTAGGTGCAAAAAAAGAGTGGGGAGGAAAAGGCTTATCCTTGTATGAAAGGAGTGTAATCTATGAAGAGGCTTCTCAGCATCGATTAGGTATCTACCATCCGGCTGGTGATTCTTTTGGTGAAGAATTACCCAACATTCTGGAAAAATGCAAGCAGAATCAGATTGAAAAATATGTAAAGCCAGCTATTAAACAAGGCAAGGGCTGCTTTATTGCCCTTTGGGAAGAAGAAGATGACAACCACATTGAGAATATAAACTGTCTGGCTATTAAAAATAATAAGGGCTGGCTCATCAACGGTTCTAAATCCTATATTCAAAAACTTGATCAATCAAACTTCGGGATTATTCTCGTAAACTGTCTTGATATTAATGGGGAAAAACAGCCAACTTTATTTATCATAGAAGTAAATGAAGCTACAGTAGTCAAAGAAACTGTTTTATTAAATGTCCAGAAAAGCTACGATTTAGTTTTTAAAGATGTTCTAGTTGATGACAGTAGAAGAATCGGTGCTATAGGAGAAGGAAAGGAATTGATGAAGCAGTGGTTAACTGAATCGCAAATCCTTTTGAGTGCCAGATGTTTAGGTGTTTCAGCCCGGGCGTTACAATATGCAAAAGACTATGCGAAAATACGAATAACAAGAGGAAAACCTTTAGCAGAGTTTCCAACTATTCGTACTATGATTGCAAGTGGAATTGTTAAATTAGAAGCAGCAAGACTTATGGTTTATCATGCAGCCAAAAAAATTGATCAAGGCGATATGGATGCCGAGAGTAAAGCAAAAATGGCAAAATTAATTTCAATAGACACAGCCTCTAAAATAATTGATGATACATTGCAGATTTACGGAGGTGCTGGCTTTGCGGGGGATTTTCCGATGGAAAGATGGTATAAGGAAATTCGTTTTGCTAGTTTAGATTTGCAAAAGAAAGAAACGATAATTGAAGATATCGCAAAAATCCACCTTTAATTTCTTAGCTATTTTAAAGAAATGATACGGAAGGATGCACTCTTTTAAATCTACATCCAGTAAAAAAAGAGTGCTTTTCCTGATTTGAACTGCACCCAAATGTTAGACACTAAAACCAACAATTGGAGGTGCAGTTTTTTCTATGGCTAAATTCACATTAGAAGAAAAATTAAATGCGGTACAAAGATATCTAAATGGTGAAGGTGGGTATAAATATGTAGCTAAAACAATGAATACCGCTTACTCAACAATACAAAAATGGGTGTTTCAATATAGAAAGCATGGATTGGAGGGTCTGACAAATTCCTATACAAAGATACTGGACAGTTTAAACTAGACGTATTAAATTACATGAGTGAAAATAAGACGTCTATTTATGAGACAGCTGCGATTTTTAAGATTCCAGCTCCTTCGACCGTCGTCCAGATAAGTATAAGGAAGTAAAAGAGTTAATTCAGGAGATTTTTGATGAACATCAAGGACGATATGGATATCGTCGGATTACTTTGGAATTGCGCAATCAGGGCTTTAAAATAAATCATAAAACAGTCCGTCGCTTAATGAAAGAAATGGGATTAAAATGCCTCGTACGCATGAAAAAATATCGTTCTTACCGTGGAAAGGTTGGGAAAACTGCTCCTAATATTTTGGAGCGTGATTTTAAAGCATCAAAACCGAATGAGAAGTGGGTAACGGATGTAACAGAATTCCACCTACATGGAGAGAAGCTGTATTTGTCTCCTGTACTAGATTTATACAATGGAGAAATAATTGCTTATAACATAGAAAAACGCCCTGTTTATCAACTTGTTTCAAAAATGTTGGACAAAGCTTTTAAGAGTTTAAAAAAGGGAGATACCCCCATCCTCCATTCTGACCAAGGATGGCAATATCAAATGAAACAGTACCGATATGCTTTAAAGGAGCATGGGATTACTCAGAGTATGTCTCGCAAAGGGAATTGTTTAGATAACGCAGTTATGGAGAATTTTTTTGGCTTATTAAAGTCTGAATTACTCTATTTAAGAGAATTTGAGAGTATGGAGCAATTTAAAGTAGAATTAGAGAAATATATTTACTACTATAATCACAAACGGATTAAGGCAAAACTAAAAGGCATGACTCCGGTTCAATACCGAAATCATGCCAATGTAGCTGCTTAAATTTCTGTGTCTAACTTTTTGGGTTCAGATCAATTCTAAATATTGTTATTAATTTTTTTAAAAACGCCACCGAGTATCAAATAATATTATATTTTAAAACCTTTCTTGATAGCTTTTTTGCAAGTAGATATCTATTTAGTTAAAGTAAAATCTAAAAACTTTCTTATAACAAATAAACTCACCTATATTTCTTATACTGAAAATAACAGAGAAAATTAAAAAATATATTTTATAAGTGAGCTATAAATTAACTCTAAGATTACTTTTTTCTAAAACTTCATGATTTGCAATGTAAGGCAATTGATTATTAAAGACGGAAATAATATTTTCTGCTGTCATAATTCTTGAACGATAACTAGCCTCTTTTGAAAAACCACCTATATGAGGTGTGACTACTACATTGTCAAATTTAAATAATTCATTACTTTGAAGGGGTTCTTCTTCAAAGACATCAATTCCAGCACCAGCGATTTTATTCGACTTTAGAGCATCGAATAAAGCACTTTCGTTAATTACACCACCTCTAGATGTATTAAAAATATAGGCTGTTTGTTTCATTTGTTCGAACTGTTCATAGTCAATGAGATACTTAGTTTGTTCAGTTAAAGGAAGATGTAGTGTAATAACATCAGATTTTTGTAGTAATCGATTTATATCTACATATTCCACACTAGTATTAATGGCCCAATTGTAATCAGGAAATGGGTCATACGCATAGATTTGCATTTTAAAACCAAGTGCTCGATTAACAACCTCTTTTCCAATTGCTCCTGTACCAATAACACCTAGAGTTTTGTTTGATATTTCATTTCCAATAACAGGATAATTTATCCACCCTTTACCGTTTTTTGTTTGTGTATCTAAGAAGACAATTTTTCGGGTTACACTTAGCATTAATACAAAAAGGTGATCAGCAACAGAGTCTGAATTTGAACCTGGAGTATTACTAACGATTATACCATTTCGTGTTGCTGTTTCTAAGTCAATATTATCTACCCCGATACCCGGTTTAGCAATAATCTTAAGTTTTGGAGCATTTTCAATAATGTCCCTTTCTATTTGATTCAAACCAACAATAAGAGCATCTGCATCTTTTAGTATAATTGTTGTTCCATCATAGCTGGAACCAATATCGATAACATCATGCCCACTTTGTTTAATCATGTTAATTGCCTCATCCCAACCGGGAAGTTCTCTGCTAAGGTTTGATATGATTACAACTTTTCCCAATATAAATGCTCCTTTCAAAGACTCTATTATTAATTTTTAACGAATAATGTAACTGACTTGATTTATTGACCTAAGTCAATTATAATGTATTCAAAATATTTTTACAATTACAAATTATTTCTATCCCGATTATTCGTGAAGATGGTCCAATATTCAATAGTTGGAATGAACTACCAATTTTTTATAAAGAAATATTAATCATTTATTATTAGAGTTGATCAATCGCAAGAATTTTATCAAGTTCAGAGAATAAATAGGAGCTCGGAAGTTTATTTCCAAATTGAGGGGGTGAAGAATTACACATTAAAACTTTGATGAAGGTTAATTATTCGGTGATGTTAAATGAAATTAACTCAATTTGAGAAGTTCTAAAAAGTTACTTACTAAATTTTTAATTAAAATAAGGGAGGAAAAGTAACATGTGCAAAACTATCGTGAAAAATCCTTTCGAACAATATTAAAACAATAGGTTAATTCTAAGGAAGAAAGCGAAATCTTTTAATTCATTCAAACGATTAGGTCCTTGGATTGAAACCGATGTAGACCCAAACAATGATGTAAAATTATCCTTTAATAGTAAAAAAAGAAGTGGCTTAACGCAAGTTTGTTGATTTTGGGTGTTTAAGGCTTAATAAGCAATATATTGAAAGTAGTCACTTTACTTCCCGGAGATATTATTTACATAGGAAAACTGCATGGTGTGGTTGAAATAAAGATTGATGATTTAATCGAAATTGAAATTGAAGGTATTGGCAAATTGATAAACAAAGTTTCGAAAATATAAATTAAATTACGGTATTGTAAATTCCATAAAACTAGTTGTTTTTTTAAAATTAATAATATTAAATCGAATATTTTTTTGCACATGTAATATAATTGACTAAAGTCATTAACCTAAACCATTGACTTAAGTCTAAATTTTGCGTTGTTAAATTATTAGTACGCGTATGCGACTAGTTACCCTTATAGTAGATAATATTTATACAGGAGGTTATTTTATGGTTTTTAAAGTAAGCACGGATATAGGAGGTACTTTTACAGATATTGCAGTATTGTGTGAAAATGGTGATTTGTTTATTACCAAAACACCTACTGTCCCAGAAAGCTATCAACAAGGCGTCATGAATGCTGTGGAAAAAGCTGCTAATTTGCAAAATAAAAGTACAAACAGGCTTTTGGAACAGACTAGTAGATTTGTTCATGGTTCAACAATTTCAACTAACGCTATTATTGAAGGTAAAACAGCAAAAATTGGATTGATTTGTACTAGAGGTCACAAAGATATATTAACTCTTAGAGAAGGAGGAGAGAAACATAACCCTTATAATCTGAGAGAACATTACAAGAAACCATTTGTGCCTCGCCATTTAACTATGGAAGTAACTGAAAGAGTTAATTCCGAGGGTGATATTGTTGTACCTTTAGAAGAAGAAGATGTATACGAAGCTATCAAAACTTTTAAAAAACAGAAAGTAGAAGCTATTGCTATAGCTTTGTTATGGGATATAGTCAATCCAACACACGCTCAGCTAATAAAAAAAATTATTAGTGAAGAATGGCCGGAAATACCTACTGTTTTTGCACACGAATTCAATCCGTGTATTCGAGAATTAAAAAGAACATCATCTGTTGTTATAAATGCCTCATTAATACCAGTTATAGGTGGATATTTTTCAGAATTAAAGAATCAATTGGATTCAGCAGGTTATAATGGGGAACTCTCCCTTATAAACTCGGCTGGAGGGATTATGGGTATAGAGGAGATGATTAAGAAACCCATTTATAGTATCGATAGCGGACCGACAATGGCTCCAGTTGCAGGATTGGAAATAGCAAGATTAGAAAAAGGTACAGACAATCTAATCGTTGTTGATATGGGGGGGACTAGTTTCGATGTTAGCCTAATTAGAAATGGAGAGATTCCTCAAACTAGGGATGCAAAAATTAATCAATATAGTTTAGGTATACCTAAATGCAATATCAAGACAATAGGTTCAGGTGGAGGTAGCATAGCGTGGGTAGATGGAGGCGGAATGTTACATGTAGGACCAAAAAGTGCTGGAGCAAATCCAGGACCGGCATGCTATGGAATAGGAGGTACTAAACCAACATTAACAGACGCAAATTTAGTTCTAGGTTATCTTAATGAAAACTATTTTGCGGGCGGGTCTATTAAACTGTATCGAGATTTAGCCGAGAAGGCAATTGTTGATCATATTGCGAAACCACTTGGGATGTCGCTACAAGAAGCAGCTTATAATATATGGCATATTTCCAATACGAACATGGTTGCATCAATTGAAGAAGCAACAATAGGGGAAGGAATTGATCCCAGAAAATATACACTTTTAGCAGGTGGAGGTGCAGCAGGTTTACATGTAGCTCAAATTTGTAACCAATTGGGTGTAGAGCAGGCGATTTTACCCAAAGTAGCAGGAACTTTAAGTGCTGCCGGAGGCGTATTTGCGGATGTGGTAGGTGATTATTCTTTAGGGAAATTTGCACATACTGCAATGTTTGACTATAAAGGGATTAATAATACCTTAGAAGAATTAGAAAAATGGGCACAAAGTTTTTTGGATCGTTCTGATACTCCTGAAAATAGAAGAACTATCGAATTTTTTTGTGAAGCGAGATATCCATATCAGGTATCAGAGTTGTCTGTTCCTTTACGAGTAAGTAGGTTTCATGATCAAAATGATTTAGACTCACTTATCCAAGATTTCCATCAAGTTCATGAACAAGTAATGGGAATAAAAGAAGATACAGGTATTGAATGTATTAATTGGAGAGTTAAGGCAGTTGGACATGTTGATAAGCCAGTGTTGAATTCATTTATCGACAATCACTTAGACATATCGACTGCCGTCGAAGGTAAAAGGGCTGTATATCTTGGTCCGGAAATTGGTGAGAAGCAAGCAACAGTTTATAGGGGTGATAAACTTCCTAGGGGTGCTGTGATATCTTTTGAACAAGTGGCAATTATTGAAGAAGATACGACGACTTTACTATGTTTACCTAATTGTCAAGTAACAGTTTCATCATATGGTAATTATAATTTGGAATTTAAAAATTAATAATAGTAGATTATAAAATTCTTTGTTTAAAAACACCTAATTATTAACTGTTTTAGAATGCCATCCGTATAAAATTATAGTGAGATATTTAAAGGAAATGGGTTTGAACAGATTATAATGTTATATATTTATTGTTTTTAAGTATTAAAGTAAAAAGAATTAATAAGTAAGAAAGAAATATTGGAAACTATATATAGTTTTGGAACGATAAGAAATTAGGAAAAGATAATAAAATTACTAGACATTATAAAAAATTGGGGGTTATATTTTTGGAAAATTCCGTGGATGAAATTACAATAAAACCATACATGATGAATCTATTGTTAAAAAGGTTAGAAACTATAGCAAAGGAAATGACGAATATAACATTAAAATCTGCCCGATCTGGGATAATGACTACGGCAAGAGACTTTTCATGTTCTATTCTGACAGCAGATGGCAGGATACTATTTATTTCGGATGGACTTCCCGCCCATATGGCGAACATGGACTATTCTGTTCAATCACTATTAGAACTTTTTGGTGACGATATACATGAAGGTGATGCTTTTCTCAATAACAGTCCATACCATGGGAATACACATCAAGCAGATTACACATATATTACACCTGTTTTTTATGATGAAGAATTAATGTTTTTTGTTGTTAACAGGGGACATCAAGCAGACGTTGGAAATCATATTCCAACAACATATTATTTAGAACCAAAGGATTTATATGAAGAAGGTGCTATAAATTGGCCTAATGTAAGAATCCAAAAGAATTACAAAGAGATTGAAGATCTTATCCGTATGGCAAAAATGAGAATTAGGGTGCCAAATCAGTGGTATGGTGATTACTTAGCTCAGATGGGGGCATGTCGAGTTGCGGAACAAAGACTTCATGAATTTTGCGATATTTACGGTAAAGATTATATAAAAATGTTTATCGAAGAATATATGAATTATGGTGAAGCAAGTATACTTTCTGAAATTAAAAAATTGCCTAAAGCACACCTAGAATATGAAACAACCCATGACCCCACCCCATATATTGAGGATAAAGAGGCAGCTGAAAAAGGCATCCCTGTAAGGATGAAAATGAATATTGATCCCGATGAAGGATATGTATACATCGATGTTACCGACAACAGACCCAGTGTCAAGGGCGGTCTGAATATGAGTAAAGCAACCACAAGGGCAAATACTATGCAAGGTATCTTAAGCATGGTTGACCCTAATATACCGCATAATGATGGAACATTTAAGAGATTGAAAATCAAAATGGGGAAAAATCTTGTGGTTGGGGAATCGGAACATCCCATTTCTATGTCAAGTTCAACGACTAATATTGCTGACCGTGTAGCAAGTATGTCGGGTGCAATTTTGTCTAATTTGGGGCCAGATAAGGGTATCGCCGAGCATGGTTATGCTGCTACCTATGCTAAATCTGTTATATCCGGAATTGATCCGAGAAGAGGTGGAGAAGCATATGTAAATCAAATGATTCTTGATTCTCCCGGTGGTGGCGCTGTTTACGGATATGATGGATGGTTAACTTTTGGCAGCCCTTGTTCTGGAGGAGTTTTGACTTTGGACAGTGTAGAAATAAATGAACAGAAATATCCTATTTTGATTAAATCCCGGTCAATTTTAAAAGATAGTCAAGGTTTTGGACGTTGGTGTGGAGCACCTGGGAAGAAAATCGAATTAATTCAACGCTTTGAAAAAGGTTCTTGGTATGCACGGGGAGATGGTCAAGTTAATCCACCAAAGGGAGTACATGGAGGTGGTTCATCTGGAAAATCACATATGTATATAAATGAAATAAAAAACATCAGTGAAATGTGGGGGTTAGGTACTCAGTTGGAAATACCTCAATTTGGTCAACTTATTCTAGAGCCTGAAATACAGGTTCTTGTATCAAAAGGTAACGGCGGAGGAGGATTTGGTGATCCATTAGATCGAGATCCAGAAAAAGTGCTGTGGGATCTAAAAGAAGAATGGATATCAAAGAATGCTGCAAAGGATGTTTTTGGGGTTGTAATAACTAAAGATGCAGAAGAGTATCAAATAGATTACGAAGCAACAAAAGTTTTAAGGGACAAATTACGTAATTCAAATCTACACAACTTGGTAAAACAATAATTACTCAATGTTAAATACTACGCGTATAGTATTTCGTCGTCGTTTTCAGTATACGTTATCATAATCATCTACCTAGTAAATAAAGGATTTTAAAAAATAAGCATATACGCTAATTATGTGGGTTAGGAGGAAGGGGTTGATTCAGAAAATTCACAGAGAAAAAAACTAGCTGGTATAGCGGGATTGGTTACTTAAAAAAGGGGTAATGAAAATTATAATTAAAAAAGGAGATTAAAGATGACTAAAAATTTAACTTTGATGAAGGTTTGTTTCATAGTATTCATTTCCCTTGTGGGATTATTGTCTCTTTCAGGATGTGGCAATAATGAAAGCTCGTCGGTTTCCAAAGGAGATAAAGATACCATCAAAATAGGGGCATCTCTTCCATTGTCAGGAACTATAGGTTACATGGGAAAAGAAGTTGATCAGGGAATTAAAGCAGTTATTGAAATGACAAATGACAACGGAGGGATAAACGGACAACTCATCGAGTATGCTGGTGTTGATGATAGCTATGATCCATCTGTACATCTGTCCAATACGAGGTTTTTGGTGGAACAAGAAAATGTTGTAGCCCTAGTAGGAAGTCTCGGAACGGAGAGCTTACTTGCCGCTGCTAAGTACCTGAATCCCAAGAATATCCCTGTAATCGGTGCACTTAGCATCGCTGACAGCGTAAACAATCCAGCTCAAAATTCCTTGTTTGCTCTTCCTTCTCCACAATCAACAGGGGGTCCTGCTTTGGTGGAATACGCTGTGAAGGACCTGGGTGCAAAAAGGATTGCAATGGTTTATCAAAACGATAGTTGGGGGAAACCTGCTTACGAATTTGCGAAGAAAAAATTGAATTCACTTGGTCAAGAGTTTGTAGCTGTTGTAAACTTTGAACCTGATGCAGGTAATATGTCTACGCAATTCCATCAAATTCAAAAAGCTGATCCGGATGCAGTTATCTTATACGCAATGGGTAGTCAAGCTGCACAATTTGTAAATGAAGTTGGGAATTCAGGGCTCGACTGGGATATTTTAGGTGCAGACGGTATAAATAGTCCCGACTGGGTCGAATTGGTAGGGGAAAATGGCGAGGGGGTTATAAGTCTATCAAATTATCATACTTTAGACTCTCCTGAAATGGAATGGGTTAAAGGTTTGCATGAAAAATATGGTTATCCGACCCCAACTCCAAATTCCCTAATGGGTACCTCTGCAGCTTTAGTATTTGTTGAGGCTGCGAAAATGATAAAGGGTGAAATAACATCAGAAGCACTGTTAGAAGCAATGGAAAACATCAAAAATTTTGATCAAAATAATATCGGACCCGAAATCTCATTTGGGAAACTAGAAGAAGGACCTGATAGTAGAAGGGGTCAAACTGATTTAGTAATTGTTCAAGTACAAAATGGACGTTTTGAAACCATAACAAAATAAAAAATCGAATTTATGAAAGCGCTATATTTTGATAAACGTACGCTAAATCTACCAAAGTTATGTCTATTTGAATTTATGTGGATCCCAAATATAAGTCCCTTCATTAAATAAGTTCCATATTTTCTGTAATTGATGAAGGGATTATATTCATTTATGGGCACTGGGCTCTATGTAAGGTACCGTAAGGATTAATAAAGGTGTGACTCGGAGAGTGAATTCAGAGACTAGAAAAAAGGTATCATCGAGCCGGGATTGAGGTTGAAGTCTTAAACTAAAAACCAACCCTAAATCGAGGTTATCTGCTGAGTTTCATCTTGTAACAAAGAAGGTAGAGAAAATTTAATTTTAATTCTCTCTAGAGAAAAGATTTTCCCTATAAAACTAGAACCAATAGAAAAAGGAAAATAAATCGAAGAGGTGTAGAGGTGTTAAAATAATGATTCAATTAATAATAGACGGAATAGTGTATGGCTCTATTTTTGCGCTTTTGGGTTTTGCAATTAGTGCAGTCTTTATGACTACTGGAGTAGTAAACTTTGCAATTGGGGAAAGCATAACTTTTTCAATGTATGTAACCTACCTTACCATAGTTTACTTCAGTATTCCCTATCCTGTAATCATACTAGAGGTTTTGTTATTAACAATGGTTATTACTTATTTAATATCCAGGTTTATTATTCAACCATTATTGCCATACGGTCATCTAATTGCAACCATTGGAACTGCTTCAATGTTTATTATTCTACCTATATTAACTATAAATTTGGATACACAAAGTCGTAAATTCCCAAATCCATCAATGGATTTTCTTAAGAATTCATTTGTTAGCTCTTGGGATTTAACTATTATTATTGTTTCAGCAATAATCGCAATGGGTTTATATTTATTTGTGATGAGATCGAATTGGGGAATAGGCATACGTGCAATTAAAAGCAATCAAGACTCTGCTATATCCATTGGTCTACCAGTAAATAAAATTTTTTTCATCACCGTTGGTATTTCGGGACTTGTCGCCGGAATTGTTGGTTTATTAGCTGCACCTAAATTATTATTAGCACCCAATTTTATGTTCCCTCCTTTTATTGCTGCCATAGCGGGAGCAGTTTTGGGTGGATTGAGGAATCCAATGGGTGTATATGTAGGATGTTTATTAATGGGAATATTTCAAAGTTTAGCTGGTGGTTATTTTGGTAATATTGCTCACGAGGTCATTCCTATTTTACTCATTCTACTTGTACTAATCTTGAAGCCAGAAGGTTTATTTTCGAAGAAGTCCGAAACACGCGTGTAAAAGATAGGAGGCGGATTAATGTCACTCAAATCAAGTACTTTATCTTGGTTAAGTTTGTTTATAATTGGAGTTTTATGGGTTTCTATCTTTGGTTCATATTTTCAATTTTTGTTTGTTTTATTTGCGGTCTACATCTTAGCTTCTATAGGAATGAACTTTTTAATAGGTTTTACGGAACAAATATCATTAGGGAATGCAGCTTTTTTTGGCATTGGTGCATATGCTTTCGCAGTATGTCAAAGTTTTGGTTATAGTAATGTTTTTGGAATATTACTAGGCGCACTAATAGCCTCTGCTTTAGCTTTTCTAATTGGACTTGTTACAATTAGAATTCTAGATATTTACTTAGCCGTCGGTACATTGGCACTACCTTTTTTATTTTTACAGCTTACAAAAGAGTTGGATATTACGGGGGGAACAGGCGGCTTGTCCGTAAGTCCATTAATAGGTAAAACAAATGCTGAGCCTGTAGAAATTGTATTAATTGTTAGTATAGTTGCCTTATTGGGTTTTATATCTTCCTTAATAGCTAAATCTTTTGTAGGTAGAGCTTATCATGCTACTCGTTTATCTGAACATGGTGCAAAAGCGAGAGGAATTAATATTGTCAAGTACAAGATTTCTGCTTTTATGTTAAGTGCTTTTTTAACCTCAATTGGAGGTAGTTTTTATGCTGCAATTGTAGGGTATATTAATCCGGGACTTTTTGAAGTTCAGATTAGTGTTAACTTTATAATTATGGCTATTGTGGGAGGGCGTGGGTCGATAGCAGGATCAGTTTTAGGTGCGGCTTTCATTGTTATTATTCCTGCCGTTTCTAACATTATTGGATTTGGTCAATGGCAACAAATTGGACTGGGAATTGGTTTAGCAGTCATTCTATTGTCTTATCCTTCTGGTCTCTATGGTATATTAGTTGCTATTTTAAATAGGCTATCTGCAATTAGTATATTTAAAACTGAGAAAAACTAAGGTTAAACTGAAGTGACTTTTAATGAGACTGTGGTTAATCTCAAGTAAGGTTTCAAAAAATCCTGAAAGTGATAATTTTAAAATATCTTTTAGTTTTGTGAACTTAATTTTGGGGTATTCAACAGAATAATATTATATTATTTGTACATTTACACAATAACGGTTTTAACACACTTGAACCTTTGGCAGCCAAATTTGCTTAGTTTGAAAACATCCGTTTTGACTTAATATTGATCCATTAGGATGGTGAGCCTATTACGTATAGCTCATTGTAAGTGATAAAAGGGAAAATATGAATAGGTAAAAGAGTGAATAAACAAACTATTCTATCAGTCTTTGTTTTCGTCTAGGTATGATTAATGCTCAAGGACTAAGAGCTATGGTGTTAATCAACTTTATTTTAGATTAGAAGGAGAGGTTAAAACTAAAATGATAAACAAAAGTCAATTGAAAGTTACAAACTTATCCTTAAACATAGGTGGAATTAAAATATTAAAAGATATCTCCTTCTCAATGGGACAAGGGAATATTATTGGTTTAGTTGGACCAAATGGAGCTGGTAAAACCACTTTAATAAATTGTGTAACTTGTTTTGAAAATCGTTTTCAAGGTGATATTTATTATAATGGGGAAAGCATTAAGGGAATTCCTCCTAATATTTTACCGAAATATGGTATTGTAAGAACCTTTCAAAACCTAGGTTTGTTTACAGAATTAAGTGTTAAGGATAATCTTTTAATCGCGTCTCATATCAAGTTTGAATCAAATATTTTGAGAATGTTTCATAATGAAAAAATCGTAGAAAAAGAGATAATAGAGTTATTAAATCAAGAATCAATATCTCCTGAAAGATTGGTTCAGGATTTGTCATACGGGCAACAAAAAATTGTGGAATTTTTATGTGCCTTGATTCAACGGCCGAAGGTTTTAGTTCTTGACGAACCAGCAGCAGGCTTAAGTGCAAAGGAAAAAGATAGGATGATAAAAATGATTCAAATAAAACAAAAAGAACTTGGATTTAGTTTGCTAGTAATTGAACATGATGCAAATTTTGTCTCCCAATTATGCGAAAGTGTCATAGTACTTCGAAGTGGTGAGTTTTTAATACAAGGTAAACCAGAGGCAGTTTTTAAAGATAAAGAGGTAATTAAAGCATGGATAGGTGAGAGCGATGTATAAAGAAAAAACATATTCCGATTCAAGCGTTTTAGACGTTCAAGATATGTCTGTGTTTCATGGGAAATTAAAAGCAACAAACAATGTTTCCTTTAACCTAAAGAACAATGAAGTTCTTGCAATAGTTGGGCCTAATGGTGCAGGAAAAACATCAATAATGATGGGTTTAAGTGGTACGGCTTATGTAAGTGGAAATATTAATTACATGGGTATGTCCCTTCACCGAAAGACTAATCGTTTACAGGAGGGTATTGCTCATGTACCGCAAGGAAGAGGTATTTTTGGGGATCTTACGGTTAGGGAAAATCTACTTTTAGGAAAGCTTGGTTTAGCCAAAAATGCTGAGACTAGTGATATAGATGAGGTAATAATGTTTTTTCCAGTTCTTAAGGAAAGAATATCTAAGCTTGCAGGAACTTTAAGCGGTGGAGAACAACAGATGTTAGCAATTGCTAGAGCTATGATTAGTAAGCCAACTTTACTATTATTGGATGAGCCAGGTATGGGACTTGCTCCAAAACTGAGAATAGAGGTATATGAAAGAATTAAAAAGCTTTTAGAGGATAATCAAAAGAAGATGTCCATATTAATTTGTGATCAGGAGATAGGATACGCATTAAGAATTGCAGACAGAGTTAGTGTACTGCAGAATGGTGAATTAGTATTCAGCGACTCCGTGCAAAATGTTAATATCGAGGATATTAGTGAAAAATATCTGGATGTGCATCTAAAATAGGAGCTTGAAGATGAAAAAGCCTTTTAAGGTTAAATAATCATGCTCAGCTTCCATTTTTTTAACCCATAGCATAATCTCCTTAGAAGTTTATTCTGGGAGATTTTTGCGATGAAGAAATCAAACAAGTGTAGAAGGAAAACTAGTGCAATGTTATATTGAATTAGGTACTTAATTATCCTTGCTATTATCTGAGTATTAAATAAAGGATTATCCAGATAAAATTACTTTTAAACAATGTAGTATCATTTAGGTTTTTGGGAGGCGTCTCTTCCTTTTTCCAGAATTTAAGTGTCGTAATATTTCGAGTTATGTAAATAGACATTATACTCGTCAAATTCTGGACAAGCAAAACCGTTAACTTTCAGCATTATGGGATGGCGATAACAGAAGAGGTATATAAGAATGGTCAAAATCTAGAAGCAAGAGAAAAAATGTCATTAGGAGCTTTAAAGGCTGGTATCTCTTTTTCAAATGCTTCTGTTTGTTTGGTTCATGGCATGTCCAGACCAATAGGGGCTTTATTTCATGTCCCGCATGGAGTTTCCAATGCCATGTTGCTACCGGCAATCTTGGAATATAGTCAATCAGCTTGCGTTGATCGGTTAGCAAGTATTGGACTGTTCATTAAACCAGAGTTAAGTGGGTATCCTCAAAAGGAAATAGCCAATAGTGTGGTACAAGAAATAAAAAAACTTTGTTTGAATTTGAATATCCCAAACATGAAGGAGTGGGGGATACAAAAACAAGAATTAGACAAAGTAGTAGTAAAAATGGCGAAAGATGCGGTTGCAAGTGGAAGCCCTGCAAACAATCCACGAATTCCGACTGAAGAAGAAATTATCGAATTATACCAACTTTTTTTTGATTATGATATGAGTAAAGCTATAAACGAATCCATAAAATAATCCCCAAAAACTAGTTCGCAACTTCTGAACTAGTTTTTTTATTTCAAATCACTACCTACATATTACTTTCTAAGGCGAAAAGAAGGATTTTTCGACACGGAAATGGAAACTATTTAACAAAAGATAAAAATTTACGAGGTGACTCCATGCTTAAGCAGGGGATATACGAAGAAATTATTTCACAAAAATTAAAGAAGGATCTAGCTAATCTCGATATTGAAAAATACGACATTGGCAAGGAGCCAATTGATACAGAAGAAGCGAGAAAGCTCCTTTCCTCATACATTTCAACCGTTACAAGACGAGCTCTAAAGTTTGTGAGGGATAGTCAAAGTGATGATCAACAGGCTTTACTTGAACAAATTCGAACCTGTAATGAAATCATAACTGTTTTAAGTGAAAGTCTTGACGAAGACGAGTTTCGAAGTCTGAAAATCGAGGAAGAGGGTGAAGTCCTAACTTCCATCTATTCAAAGATGAATTCAATTCGAAGCATTCGTATAGGAGAGGTCATTCGACCAGTTACCCCCATTTCGCAAAGTTCACTATTTACTGGATCAAACTACGAGCCAAACATGCTTGGTGAATTGAAAAAGGAGATTTTGACTGCAGATTCGATTGATATGCTTGTTTCATTTATAAAATGGAGCGGGCTCAGAATCCTAATCAATGAATTAAAGGAATTCACAGAACAAAAGGGTAAAAAGCTTCGTGTCATAACGACATCATACATGGAAGCGAGTGATTACAAGACAATCTATGAGCTGAGTCAATTGCCTAATACCGAAGTCAAAATTTCCTATGATGTCGATCGAACTAGGTTACATGCAAAAGCATATCTGTTTAAAAGGGAAACTGGTTTTAGCACGGCATATATTGGTTCTTCAAATATCTCAAATCCAGCCCTCACATCAGGCTTGGAATGGAATATTAAAGTAACGGAAAAGGATTCCTTTGATATTGTGAAAAAGTTTGAGGCCACCTTTGAAAGCTATTGGAATGATCACGAGTTTGTGCCGTTTTATGCAGATAAACAGGAGGATCAAGACCGACTTAAAGCAGCACTTTCAAAATCGAAAATGCAAAACCAAAGTAATCTACCCATTCTTTTTGATATCCAACCCTATTTGTATCAAAAGGAAATTCTTGAAAAGCTTCAGGTTGAAAGAGAAGTGTTCGGTCGATTTCGAAACCTACTTGTTGCAGCAACGGGTGTGGGGAAAACTGTCATTTCAGCATTCGACTATAAGCGTTTCAAGGTCAAAAATAAACAATCCGCGAAGTTATTATTTGTAGCACATCGTGAGGAAATATTAAAACAAAGCTTAGATACATTTCGAGTGATCTTAAAGGATCCTAATTTCGGGGACCTTTTAGTTGGAAATAACGAACCAAGCTCGTTGGATCATCTATTTGTCAGCATCCAAAGCATTAATAGTAGAGAACTACATAAGCACACGACAAGTGATTATTACGATTTTATTATTGTAGATGAATTCCACCATGCTGCAGCAGAATCTTATCAAAAGCTATTAAATCATTATCAACCGACAATTTTACTGGGACTCACGGCGACGCCGGAAAGAATGGACGGAAAAGATATTTTAACGTATTTTGAGGATACCATTTCAGTAGAAATGAGATTGACGGAGGCAATTAATCGAAAGCTTCTAAGCCCGTTTCAATATTTTTGTGTAACAGATACCGTTGATATTTCCAAGCTAAAGTGGAGTCGTAAAGGTTATGAAATAAAGGAACTAGAGAATGTTTACACCTCTAACACAATTCGCAGTAATCAAATCGTAAAAAGCCTATATAAATATGTAACCGACATCGATGAGGTCAAAGGGCTTGGATTCTGTGTGTCGATTGAACATGCAAAATACATGGCTGAATTTTTTAACAAGGCCGGAATACCATCAGTTGCATTATATGGAAATGTTGATTCAACGGTAAGAAGAGATGCTCAGAATCAGTTAGTAAATGGAGAGATTAAATTTATCTTTGTTGTGGATTTATATAATGAAGGAATCGATATACCAGAGGTCAACACGATCTTATTTTTACGTCCAACTGAGTCCTTAACAGTTTTTCTCCAGCAATTGGGCCGTGGGTTGAGGCTTGCAGACGGAAAGGAATGCCTAACTGTCCTTGATTTTGTGGGACAAGCCCATCAAAACTATAACTTTGAAGAAAAATTCCGATCATTAATCGGAAAAACAAAGCATTCTGTATCCTATTATGTTGAAAATGGCTTTTTGAATGTTCCAAAAGGAAGCTTCATTCAGCTTGAAAAACAAGCAAAGGAATACATCCTACGAAATATAAAAGCAAGTAGTAATACGAAGGTGAATCTTGTTTCGAAAATGAAGTATTTTGAGCAGGACTCAGGTGAAAAACTCACCTTAAGAAATTTTCTAAAGCATCATCATATGTCGATCTATGATTTTTATGGAAAAAACCGAAATCGCAGCTTTACAAGAATGATGGTAGAAGCAGGACTGAAGGATGATTTTCAATGGGAGCATGAAAACTTCGTAACGAGCCGTTTACAAAATTTATTTTTCTTAAATTCAAGTACGTTGTTAAAATTCTTGCTTCGTTTTATTGAAGAAGGTACTGTTCGAAATGCAGAAGAACGCATCATGTTAAACATGTTTTATTATTCCTTCTACAAAGCTTATCCAGAGAAAGAAGGATTATCATCAATTGAGGAAGGAATTACAAAAATAGTATCGAATCACGATTTCCGTGAAGAAATACGTGAGATCTTACAGTATCAATTCAACTCAATCGAAACAATGGAGATCGAGAATGACTTCTCATTCATTACGCCATTACGCGTACATTGTAGCTATTCAACAGCTCAAGTAATGGCTGCACTCGATTATTATAATGAAGAAAAAACACCAGCATTCCGGGAAGGGGTAAAGTACTTCCAAGATAAAAATTTAGACATTTTCTTCATCACATTAAATAAGTCAGAAAAAGATTTCTCGCCGTCCACATTATATGAAGACTATGCGATTAACGAAAAGCTATTCCACTGGCAAACACAAAGTAGAGTAGCCGAACACAGCCCAACGGCACAACGCTACATTCATCACAGAGAAAACAATCATCAAATTGCGCTCTTTGTCAGAGAATACAAACAAGAAAACGGCCACACCGCCCCATTTGTCTTTCTCGGAACAGCAGACTATGTGAAACATGAAGGAAACAAACCAATGAGCTTTGTGTGGAGGTTGAGAGAGGAAATGCCTTCGTATTTGGTGTCGAGGGCTAATAAGAATGTGTTGTGATAATTATATTTAAAAAGGAGTCGATTAGACTCTTTTTATTTGTGGTTATATTTTCCTATTTATAGTAAAAATTTGTAAAATATTGTGGTATAATCTAGAAAAATGTAGAAATTCTGTTTGCGGCATATTCTACAAACCATTCTAGAGGTGAAATAGATGGAACTTTTAATAATATTTATAGCTTTAATTCTATTTATACTAGGTATGCCCAAGATTAAAGGCTTCCTAGGTGAAGCATCCGTACGACTCTATTTAAACAAGCTTGATAAAGAGAAATACAAGGTGTTTAATGATGTTCTTATTCCATTAAAAAACGGAAAAGCATCACAAATTGATCATGTTGTAGTGTCCCCATTTGGAATTTTTGTAATAGAAACGAAGAATTACAAAGGTTGGATTTATGGTGATTCTAAAAGTAAATATTGGACACAGGTAATTTATCAACGCAAGGAAAAGCTTTATAACCCAATTTGGCAAAACTACGGCCACATAAAAGCCCTACAGGAATATTTAGAGAGCGAGAACGAAGAAATCTACCATTCTATCGTTTCCTTCAGTAATCGTGCTACTCTTAAAAAGATAGAAACGAGTGATACAAATACAAATGTTGTGTATTCGTCAGGTCTTGTAAGGACCATTCATGCATATAAACGTGTTAAATTAACTGCTGCTGAAGTCCAACAAATAGCTGTAAAACTAGAGAAGACCTTGAATGCAGATGGAGACAAGAAAAAGAAGCATGTTAAGAACATCAAAGATTCACAACGCTTTTATCAATATAAAATTAATGCGAATATGTGTCCCAAATGTGGTTCCGATCTTGTTGAGCGAAAAGGTAAGTACGGTATATTTACAGGGTGCAGTAATTATCCAAAGTGTAGGTTTATTGTGAATAATAAAAAGGCAAACATGTAAATTATAGCAATTGATTTTAATGCATTTGTTTTGCTTATACAGCTTGATTTTTTCAAAGTATTACTTGCAGGGATATCAATCTCTAATTGCTAGCCATAAGCCATTCCTACACAAGCGTTTCTTCGCTTCAAAATCCAATATAAATAAACGATCTTGTCTACTTGTAGGTCATTTTTCAGCCAATCTGGAGTGCTCTTTTTTTGGAGTGGATTTGAAAAGGTTTGCTGGTGCTTTTGCATTTTAAGGGCAAGGCATGCTTTTATTTTTTTGCATCATATTCTTCAATTTTTCTAAATCCATTTTTTCGAAAAATATGAAATAGCCCTTCTTCATCATCGATTGCTTGCTTAGATGAAGAAGTAGTCTATGATGTATTCTCTGTAGTACTCTCTGTGTAATCTATGGTAATGGTCTGCTCAAATTGAACACATCGATCTGTCAAAGTTGAACAAATCATTTCTTCTTCGTGAAAAGTCACGGGTTTTTCTTCATCTTCGTTAGAATCTTCGCTACTTTGTAATTTTGTTTCTTCGCGTTTTAATTCATCCAACAATTCATAATTAATTGTATAAATAGGTTGTTTTGGAAATAAGTCACAAAAGGTTCCATTTTTAGACACATTTTTGATAGCTAAACGATACGTACACGACTCGTCTTACGACACGTGTACAAAAAGAAAAAAATAAAAAACAACAAGATCTTTATCCAAGCATAGAGAATGATCTAAAAGGGGTTAATCCCCAGAATAATTGATTAGGTCAAGTTCTTTTTAAAAAATTTAAATTAAATGCCCCTTTTTGCCCCTTACCTCTCTATAACATAGGTGTAAAGGAGGTGAGGGACATGGCAGCAATGCAAGATATTCAACGTTCACAGTTACGCTTTGTATTTGAAAATGGGACTGATGGCAAAGGGAAAATGATCTTAAAAACCAAAAACTACAACAACATCAACCCATTTGTATCAGCTGATGACTTATATTCAGTAGCTATTGCAATTAAAAAACTTCAAAGTTTACAGCTTGTAAGCTTAGAACGTAATAATAGCTACTCGTTAGCTGGTGACGGACAGTAAGCTTCAAACCAATTTTAAAGAAAGGTGGAGTCAACAGTGGCAAAAACACTAGAAATGCAATTTATCAATGAAGATGGAAAAACGGCAACAGTCTCCATTGAGAATCCAATAGAACCTGTTGATACAGCAGCGCTTTCTGCTGCAATGGATCTGATCGTATCAACCGATGCATTTTTTACAGCGGGTGGTTCGATTGTCGAGAAAAAAGGTGCACGTATTGTTGAACGTAATGTTCAAACTGTTGAACTATAATTCGAATGGGGCCAGCTCTCTATTAGGGAGTTGGCTCTACTTATGTAAAGAAAGGGGGTAGTTTTGGTGGAGCAGTTTTTGCCTTTTATTCAAGAGGTTGGCTTTCCTGTAGTTGTGACATTTTATCTATTGCACCGAATCGAAACGAAGAAAAGTATATCGTAATAACGAGAACACCTGACAACTCACGTCAGGTGTTTGTTAGGTTATCTTGTTAATTTATTCATTAATCGGTTATGATATTTGCTGAAAATAAGTAATGCAAGAATGGTTCCTAACAGGTTCAAAGACATATCCCATTGAGTATCCCAGATATCCCCTTGAGTACCTAAGAAGTCCTTCGCAGCCTTTCCACCATGTGCTATTTTAGAAACCAACCACTCAATAATTTCATATAGGGCTGCAATCGCTAAGGCAGCACTTAAAACAAAAGTATTTACCCAGAACCCTTTTTTCAACTCGGTTTTCCTGATGATGATTTCTCTAATTACAATGGCAAGTAGACCCTTAAGAAAATGCCCAAACCGATCATAGTGATTCCGGTTTAAATGGAATTCGTCTTTGATCCAATTAAAAAGAGGAACTTTAGAATAGGTATAATGACCGCCAACAAACGTAAGAATGCAAAGAATTGCAATAATCACATATGCCAGGGTTGTAAAACGGAATTTATGGTATGTCGATATTAAAACAACTAGCACAATAACTGCCGGAAATACTTCTAAAGCCCAATCACCATAGGTGTCAGGTTTTATTGCTGACCAAACCAGTACAGACATGACAATGAATAGAAGGAAAATATGTATCCTTGTACTTTTTTTATCTCTCTTCAATGGTTTCACTCCGGATAAAGGGATTTTGCTTATTAGTATTTCAATTTAAAGAAAATACAATACCTTGCTGGGTTAGATGTAGTTGAAAAACATAAATCGTAATGACAAAGACACCTGGCGGGTAGCGTCAGGTGTTTTTTCGATGCAATCATTCTTTAATTTTGATTTTCCGATTTTTAAATGAGCCTGAATGTTCGAGTGTAATATGTGCTTCAATGGATTCTATGCTGTCCTCTCGAAGCAAGGCATCCTGATTTTTTAGCTTTTTCCATTCATGAGGATGTTTTCTGTATACCTGGTGCTCCAAGTTTAAGAAATCGACATTATGTACTAGGCCAAATTGATATAATTGTCGTATTTCAGAAATAATCCCTTTTCTAACAAACTCCTCCATCGCATTTACATTGATTGTATTGTTCGTAATGCGGTTGCTTACATTACCATTAGCTAGATAAAGAATGGTAAAACGGAACCTTCCGTCTTGTTTGACGGGCTGAACTTTTACCACTTGGTCTTCAACGACTGTAATAAATTCTGGTTTTGTTTCATTTGGTACAAGTAAAGAAGCACGTACGGTTTCCGGAGCCAGCCAGCGCAAGCCTTTTATTTTCTCATACGGAAAATGTCCTTTGTATGTTTTGCTATCTAGAAAAAACGCTCCATCAATCGTTAGTTTCGCCTCGTTCTTTTTATTTTTCTTCCATTGCTTGTCGTCAATCGCGAGTGAAGGAATATACGTAGTCCGACCGGGGTCAAAAAACTCGCGTGCGAATTGATTTAATTTTACCGGCCGGATCGTCGAGCTTTGTTCATATGAACTTTTCGGACTATGTAGAATCGTATTTAATGAATTTTGATTGAAGAATCCAGTTGTAGATAACACATCGAGTAAGGAGCTCTTTGTCCCAAATATCCATGGAGTAGGACGGAATTCATAGTAGCGTGTCAAGCCATCAAAAATACTATCCATTCCTTTCTCCAATGCACTTTCGCTCAAAACAATTGCCGTGACATGGGCCCAAAGAAACTTTTCTTGGGACGTATGATAAGCCTTAAAAAATGCATCGATAAAGGTTTTTCCGCTTGTTTCGGAAACATACACTTCTGGTGGACCTTTTTCACCACCTTCTCTTTTTGCAACAGAGGATAATCCAATCATTTGAATCGAGACATAATATTCACCATTCCGGTAATCGACACCAATGGCGGTTGCAAAGTTTTGATTTTCAATCTCACCGATGTCATTGTTGCAAGCTGTAACTAGGACTAGACATAGAAAAAGATTGATACAACAAGTTATTCGTTTCATCCTACTTTCTCCGCTTCTGAATAAAGGATATACCAAATTTTTTCCGTTTAAATGGGTCCACAAACAAGGCTGCTAGGTATTCTTTAAATGTTAATGAAGCAACTGGTTCAAGATATGCTACCTCAAAGGATTCCAATTTAGACAGATAAATAAGAATGCTAAAGAATCCAACAAAAAGTCCGTACACTCCTAAAAAAATCGATAGTAATAACGTATAAACTCTGAGGATACTGACGGTTCCAACCAATGATTGATTCACAAGTGTATAGCTTGCGACCGCTGTTAACGCAATGACAACAATCATTGTTGGAGATGCTAGACCTGCTCGAATGGCTGCATCTCCGATAATGATTCCCCCAACAATTGATACGGTTTGTCCAAGAATGGTTGGCATTCGGACTCCAGCTTCTCTTAATAGTTCAAATAAACCAAGAATAAAGAGTGCTTCGAGCCCAATAGGTAATGGTAATCCTTCACGTGAGACAACGACAGTGGCTAATAAGGCAAACGGCAGCTGGTCAATATTGACAGATGCAAGTGAAACCCAAAAACCCGGTAGGAATATCGCCACTAATAACCCAACAATCCGAATAAATCGTCCAAATAGCACAAAATAGTAAGGGAAATGAACATCCTCCGGCGATTTAATGAGCTCAAAAACATTGATAGGTCCAATTAACACAGAGGGTGACCCATTTATAATTAAGATAAATCGTCCGCGCAACATGCATTCGATGACATAATCCGGGCGTGTCACATAATCAAATAAGGGAAACAAAGAAAACGTGCGGTCAGAAATCCATTGTTCTAATTGCCCACTGCTAACAACGCTATCGCCTTGAAACTCCGTAAGTCTTTTCCTGACTTCCTCTATGATTTTCTTATTGGCTTTATCATCTAAATAAAGCAGTGAAACCTCGGTCTTACTTAGCGAACCTAAGGTAAAGGACTCACTATAGAGTTGCTCTGACTTCATTCTTTTTCGGATTAAGGCAATGTTTACATTCATCTCTTCAGTAAAACTATCTTTTGGTCCTTTAATTGAAACCTCAGTCGTTGATTCTTGAGGTTTACGTTGTGGTACTTTGCTAATATCAACCCCATGAAAAAAAGGAGTTCCTTCTCGAAAGATAATGAGTGAACCAGAAAAGACAAGATTCATCATCTCTTTCATGCTTTTCACATGCCGGACAGGCGGGAGTTCTTCGAAATAGCGCCGTGGTACCTGTTTGCCAATACTCAGGAGGATCCGATTAAAATACTCGTTTAACTGGGTTGTATCTAGCATTCCTTTGCAATAAAAAGCTTGAAGAGACTCGTCATGTTCAATCGGAATAAATTCAATATCGGCATAGTGACGAAAAAAATGTTTTACTTCATCACAAGTCAAGCATCCGTTTGCTAACAAATCATCAAATTCATCCATGTTCATAGGCTTTGGGTTCCTTTCTTCATTGGCAAGTAGCTAATAATCAATAAAGAAAACGAAATGACTATCGCACATATAAATGCAGCAGGATAAAAGTATTTTCGAATTAATGTTTGCACCCACAAGTCACTTAGGGGGATTAACGTCAATAATCCTAAAAGAATGGAGGTAACGAAGAAGATTTGCTTTTTTTTAACAGGATGTTTATCCCCTTTAACCATATCTGACAAGAGATAAAGTCCTAATGATACCCGGATAAGCTCGCCGCTCAATAATTGAAACACGGTCAAGAAGTCAACATGCGAAATATAATTCCCTAGCGTAATAAGTCTCCATTGCTCAAAGGCTGGAAATCTCATATCAGATGCAACTGATGGACCAAATGAAGCCAGGGAACCCGTGGTTGGACCAAGTATCAGACCAACTAAAATCGTAATCAGAATGAAAAGATTAAGAAACGTAAATGACTTTTTTAAGTGGTGCTGAAGAAGTAATAGAACTAACAAATCTGCACTTCCTCCAAGAATGATAATTGACCCTTTAATAAGGGGTTGATAACCATCCACAAGAACAGGAAATAGATAGGAATAGTCTTTTTCATTAAGCGTAAACCAAGCTACAAATATCCCAAGTATCCAAACAATCGGCAATAACACAGCAGAAACACTGACAATTGATTTTAAGCCACTATAAGCGGACCAAATACAAATCAAAAGAAAAGGGAGCATCACAACCATGGATGGGGTTCTTGGCAGAAAATATATATTTACAGATTGAATTAAATCATAAAAGGAAATAGCACTGATCGAGAAGACATATAGTGCAAGGATGGCGATGATGACGCGAGAAATCGCACCCCCCACACGTGATTTGATCCAGTCATAAAGACAGAGTCGCTGGTGATTTTTCTTTAAGATTAAAGAAAGAATGTATCCCCAAAACAGGAGAATAGCATAGGCGAAAAATACAGAGATCCATGCATCACGTTTTCCGGATGAAAGCAAATGAGGCATGATGAGCACATGATTGGAAATTCCGATAAAAAGAATGAGCACAAAAATTAATTGAGTACGAGAGAAATGCATTCCACCACCACCAAATAAGTTCCACTACTCCTAGGATTTGATAGAGTTTCCAAATTATGCATAACGAGAGGATGAGATTAAAAGTTAATTTTGAGTGGAGGGCGAGTTTGCATTTAGATTTGACCTCTAAAATTAGTTAATTGATAATAGCAGAATTTTTACAAAAAGGTAGAATCTTACAAAATGATCATTAACGTTATACGCAAAATATGATTAAATGGAGGTGATACATAAACATCATTACAGGTATGAAATGAGGAGGTAACAATGGATAAGCAAATTAATATCGGTATGATAGGTTACAAGTTTATGGGGAAAGCGCATTCTCATGCATATCGTGATCTATCTTTGTTCTTTCCAGACAAGATACGCCCTGAAATGAAAGTGATTTGTGGCCGAAACAAGGAAGCGGTTGCAGAGGCGGCCAGACAATTTGGGTGGGAGGAGCATGTAAGTGATTGGCGGGCGCTTATAGACCGCGATGATATTGATTTGATTGATATCAATGCGCCAAGTGATGTACATAAGGAAGTCGCAATTGCGGCTGCAAAAGCGGGGAAACATATTTTTTGTGAAAAGCCGTTAGCCCTTTCTTTACAGGATTCCCGCGACATGCTGGAAGTAGCGGAAGCGGCTGGTGTAAAGCATATGATTGGCTTTAATTATCGTTTTACCCCAGCTGTGAGACTTGCGAAAAAACTGATTGATGAAGGAGCATTGGGGGAGATTTATCATTTCCGTGCTTGGTTCCTTCAGGATTGGTTAGTGGATCCGAATTTTCCTCTAGCATGGAGACTTCAAAAAGAGATTGCGGGTTCTGGTTCACTCGGTGATTTGGGAGCACATCTGATAGATATGGCTCATTACTTAATCGGTGATATGACTGAAGTCATTGGGATGAGTGACACTTTTGTAAAAGAGAGACCACTACCTGAAAATATGACAGGCTTATCGGCTACCGGGAACAAACAAGCTGAAAAAGGGCTAGTAACTGTTGATGATGCCACTTTATTTATGGCGCGATTTGCCAATGGTGCGCTGGGAAGCTTTGAAGCAACACGATTTGCAACAGGTCATAGAAGTACCAATTCGTTTGAGATTAATGGAAGTAAGGGCAGTGTTATTTTTGATTTCGAGCGTTTGAATGAACTTCAGGTGTATTTTACAGATGACAGGGAAGATGCACAAGGATTCCGTCGTGTTCTTGCAACAGAGCCAGTCCATCAGTATATTGATCGCTATTGGCCAGCAGGACACACCATTGGGTATGAACATACGTTTATCCATGAAATAGTGGAATTTATGGATGCAATTCAGGAAGATCGTCAGCCCGTACCTAATTTTAATGATGGTGTTAAATGCCAGGCAGTATTAGAAGCCGTCGAACATTCGATTGAAAAACGTCAGTGGATCAAAATATCAGACTTGTAAACTACTAAGGAGTGTCCAGTTATGCAAAAGAAGGCGTTAATTGTTTGGGGTGGATGGGATGGTCATGAGCCTGAACAGGTTGCCCACATTTTTAAAAATATCCTGGAAGATGAGAATTTTGATGTAGTGGTTTCAAATTCACTTGATACGTATGCTGATTCTGAAAAGCTACAATCACTAGATTTACTTGTTCCTCATTGGACAATGGGGGAGATTGAAAAGAATTATGTTCTATCGATTTCACAAGCTGTCGCGAGTGGAGTTGGCCTTGCAGGTTGTCATGGGGGAATGTGTGACTCGTTCCGCAATAATGTTGATTGGCAATTCATTACGGGTGGAAATTGGGTGGCTCATCCCGGAAATGATGGTGTGGAGTATATGGTGAACATGAAACATAGCTCAAGTCCGTTATTAGAGGGATTAACCGATTTTAAAGTTGTTAGTGAACAGTATTATCTTCATGTCGACCCAGCCGTGGAAGTACTTGCTACAACTAGATTCCCAGTTGTAGATGGACCTCACGCGACCAACAAAGCGGTTGATATGCCGGTTGTATGGACGAAACGTTGGGGACAAGGGCGGGTCTTTTATAGCTCCCTAGGTCATCGCGCGTCTATTATTGAAATGCCTGAGGTTTCACTAATTATGCGCCGTGGATTTCTATGGGCTGCAGAAGGGAAGCAGAAGACAGAAAACATGCTGAAAGCTGAAAATGTACGAGCATACACAGGAATGGGAGATAGCCAGTAAAAATTTTTTAAGCCTATAATTTGGGGGAACATAATGAGCAAACTTAACGTTGGTATCATCGGATGTGGAACAATCAGTTCAATCTATATGGAAAATTTACAAAAATATAATCATCTTGAGCTTCTTGCTTGTGCGGACCTAGATGTGGAGCGGGCAAAGCTACAGGCAGAAAAATACAGTGTGCCTAAAGCATGTTCTGTTGAAGAGTTATTGGCCGATTCGGAGATTCAGTTGGTGATTAATTTAACGATTCCGCGTGCACATGCGTCAGTTAGCCTTCAAGCATTAGAAGCCGGGAAGCATGTGTTTACGGAAAAACCATTAACGGTCACACGGGAAGAAGGTAAACAAATCTTAGAAACAGCCAAGAAATACAATCTACTTGTCGGTGGGGCTCCAGATACATTTTTAGGTGCTGGGATTCAAACGGCGATTCATTTGATTGAAAATGGTGAAATCGGGGTTCCAATTGGTGCATCTGCTTTTATGATTAATCGTGGCCATGAACATTGGCATCCAGACCCTGCCTTTTATTATGATCAAGGTGGGGGACCGATGTTTGATATGGGTCCGTATTATTTAACGGCATTGGTGGCACTATTAGGTCCGATGAAGCGAATTTCTGGCACAACAAGGATTAGCTTTCCAGAGCGAACAATTCTAAGTGAACCGAAAAAGGGAACGAAGATTAAGGTTGCCACTCCGACGCATATTGCTGGAGCCATTGATTTTACATCAGGGGCAATTGCAACCATTACTACTAGCTTTGATGCATTTGGCGGGACATCCTTGCCACCAATTGAAGTGTATGGAAGTGAAGGAACGCTTCTAGTCCCTGATCCAAATCAATTTGGGGGACCTGTTAAAATAAGAAGAAAAGACGAAAAGGAGTTTGCAGAAGTTCCGCTTATTTTTGAGGCTCCAAAGAATAACCGTGGCATAGGTGTGGCTGATATGGCCAAAGCCATTCTATATGGTGAATCCTTCCGTGCAAACGGTGAACTTGCCTATCATGTGCTAGAAGCCATGCATGGCTTCCATGATTCTTCGGATAGTGGAAGGCATTATTTGATGGAGAGTACCTGTGAGAAACCTGTTAAGCTAAATAAAATCTAAAGAATAAAATCAAGCTGCTCTAATTGGAGTAGCTTGATTTTTTCTAATCATTCATACCTTTACCATCAAGAATTTGTTGGGTGTATTTTTCAATTCTAGCCACCCGGGTTTTTGATTGCTTGGCACCTGAAAAATAAAAAAGATAAGCGTTCTGGCGCCCTGGTGTTAACCCTTCAAACGCCGTTTTTAATGCAGGAATTTCATCAAATTTCGCTTGTAGTTCTTCTGGAATTTCGTAATCTGTAGTCTTTTTTAACTCCACCTTCAACCCTGCTTTTTCAACCTCGATGGCTTCCTGAATATATTCTTTTATCATAGATTCTTGATCAATGATTTCTTGAAGAGTGGTAAAACGGATCTGTCTTGCGGCTTGTACATTCTTAGTTTGCTGGATTAATATGCCGTGTGGATCCTTTAATAAGGCACCTTTATGGAACAGGAGTGCACAGTATTCTTTAAATCCGTGCATTAACACGACATTTTTACCCTCATACATGTAACAAGGATGCATCCACTTAATATCCTCAGTTAGTTCAAATTCGAGAATAATTTCTCGCAACTTCTCAAACTCTTCTTTCCATTGCTTGGCTTTTTTGATGAATCCATCAACCTTACGATTCTTTTTAGGTTCTGTCACAAAGGCTCACCTCGGAATAATTTTGCTTTATGTAAAATCAGCACATGTTATTTGCTAATAATAGGATATGGATTGGGAGTGTGTCAAGAAGAGCAAGGTGAGAGGGAGGCCTGGTGCCCCTCCTCAATCATTCGTTGCCATTCTACCGAGCGGTCCATCTTCATTAATGATATCTTGAATGTCATAGACAGAGATCGGGAACATCGGAAAACCAAATACGTAAGGTGTCAGGTCATAAAGCTGAAAATAGATGACAAGTGTTTTGTCAGCGACATAGAATTCCTGATTTGGGCTGATTGTCGTGAATTCAGAGAGCAAGTCTATTTTCCGTTCTTTGATTTGGGCGAGAATGAGTTCGGATAATCTTGTTACATAATCACTGCCAGGCTTAAAGAGGTCCTTTAGGTCACATCGTCGTCCTTGCTTAAGGTCAAATGTTAACGAACGGATATACGTCATGCCGTGTGCAGCTTTATCATGATAGGTGTAGTTTGATTGAGTAAGACTTAGCACCTGCCGTTGATTGTTTTTGATTTCATAAAACCCCAGCATTTCTACCACTGTTGATGGCATATTTCCGACCTGTAGTGAAATCAATCCTTGGGTTTGGTGGATAATGGATTGGTTAATCAAATGCTGAAGCTGCTGATTTCGCATCTGACTGACTTGGGGATAATAG
Source organism: Bacillus sp. JJ1533 (assembly GCF_036965045.1). NCBI lineage: Bacteria > Bacillati > Bacillota > Bacilli > Caryophanales > Bacillaceae > Bacillus > Bacillus sp. JJ1533. Next base: position 47,335 of record NZ_JBALOV010000016.1, read on the forward strand.
ACCCTTTTCTTGGGGCCGAATCTGTAAGCTTGCGTTCCTACACTAACTGGAAAAGAAATAGGCATACGTCACATTCCTTTTTGCCTTATCGTATTCTCCTCATGAAAAGTGTGTGATAGCTTTTCGAAAGAACAAAGCTGTGGTTCCTTCCAAGCCAGAATTATATTTTAATAGATTCCATTTCTATTAGTTCAGGACAATAAATCACAAATTTATGTCAAATTACTCATATTTTAAATAATCAGAATTATATGTATTATTGAAACATGAGGTTTTACTACTTTTGGAGGAGGAACAAATAGCATGTCTGAAAATAGAGCATGGTCTGTCAGAATGGCGGATTCGGTTCTTCAATCCTATCCGGATTTGTCGGATAAGTGGGATCATGAATATGGTGTGGTTTTTAAAGGGATTGAAGATATCTGGCATAAAACAAAGGATCAAAAGTATTTTGACTATCTAGAATCAAACATTAAGCCACGTATTGCTGAAAACGGAGAAATTGCCGGATACGAACTTGAAGATTATAGTGTTGACCATATCAATACTGGGAGGATTTTATTTACCTTATATGATAGGACCCAGGATGAACGCTATCGGAAAGCTGCCACTATTTTACGGAATCAATTTAAAACACACCCACGTACAAGTGAAGGGCTGTTATGGCATAAAAAAATATTTCCGTACCAAAGTTTTTTAGATGGGATTTATATGGCGTCACCTTTCTACGCACAATATGCAAAAACCTTCGATGAACCGGAGATTTTTAAAGATATAACCAATCAAATTACGTTATTGGCAAAGCATTCACGTGATACAAACACCGGACTCTTATACCATGGGTGGGATGAGAAAAAGATACAAATCTGGGCGGATCCACAAAACGGCCATTCACCAAGCTTTTGGGGACGTGCCCAAGGCTGGTATTGTGTGGGAATTGTAGATGTTTTAGATTATCTGCCTGAAGATAATCCAGACAGAGAGCGATTAATTGAAATCTTAAATGGTCTGCTTTCCTCAATTGTAGAATATCAGGATCAGGAAACGGGTGTATGGTACCAAGTTGTTGACCAGGGTGACCGAACAGGTAACTACCTTGAATCCTCCTCTTCGAATATGTACATATATGCCTTGGCGAAAGGGATTCGAAAAGGGTATCTTTCTGAGCGTTTCTTACCTGCGTTAAAATTTGGTTATCAAGGGGTTTTGAATCAATTTATCGAGGTGGAGGATGATGGAAAAATCAGTCTTCACCAAACCTGTAAAACAGCAGGACTTGGTATAACGGACAACCGTGATGGTTCATTTGAGTATTATGTTAGCGAACCAATTGCTTCAAATGATTTCAAAGGGCAAGGGACTTTTATGATGGCAAGTGTGGCAGTCGAATCGATCAGTGAATTGGTTAAGAATTAACCCAAAACCTCTTAAAAATACCTGGAATCATCGTACTTGAGATTTCAGGTTTTCATCTAACGCCGACATTGTAATCGCTTACAACTTAAACAAAGAGAATGGTCACCTAATTTGGTAGAATCGCATTTCAACTTTAATGCGTTCCATAGATTTTCGGAGGAAAATCAATTCTACAAAACCATTAAAAAATAAGGGGGTTTAAAGGTTCATGAAAAACAAAAGGATTATCGGATTTTTAACGTTGTTATTCGCTTCGATGTTGGTTCTGGCAGCATGTTCAGGTGGTGGGTCAAACAAGACGGATTCCAATACGAAAGGAGACGATGGAGACAAGTCTGAAGGAAAAACCTATCAATTTCGTCTAGCTGAAACACACCCAATTGATTACCCAACAACAAAGGGTGATATTAAATTTGCTGAATTAGTGGAAGAACGAAGTAATGGCCGTATTAAAATTGATGTCTTTCCTTCTTCACAGCTTGGCGAAGAAAAGTCAGTCATTGAGCAGGTACAATTGGGAGCAATCGAATTCACAAGGGTTAGTAGTGGTCCTCTAGCTGAATTTAATAAGGATTTCGGAGTGTTCAGTCTTCCTTATATTTTTGATAATGACGAACACACATGGAATTTCTTAAATGGTGATATGGGTACGAAGATGCTAGAAAGTCTAGCTGATTCAAAATTTATGGGTCTTGCTTATTATAGCTCGGGCTCTCGAAATTTCTATTCGTCAAAACCGCTTAAGAGTATTGAAGACATTGATGGATTAAAGATTCGCGTGCAACAAAATAAAATTAATATGGAAATCATCGATGCGCTCGGAGCTAATGCAACGCCAATGCCATATGGAGAAGTGTATAGTGGTTTACAAACAGGCGTAATTGATGCGGCTGAAAATAACCACCCAAGCTACTTCTCTGCCAAGCACTATGAAGTGGCACCAAACTATATTCTTGATGGGCATCAACGTGTTCCTGAAGTGCTGTTGATTTCTAAAAAGGTGTGGGATGAATTATCCGCGGAGGATCAGGAGCTTATTAAACAGGCTGCACTTGATTCTGTCGAATTTCAACGAGCAGAATGGGATAAATATGAAAAAGAATCATTAGAAGCGGTTAAGAAAGATGGAGCGACAGTTGTCGAGGTTGACGATTTAACACCATGGCAGGAAAAAGTAAAACCTGTTATTGATAACTATCGTGATGAATATAAAGAAGTGCTTGACGCAATTGATGCTGCCAGAAAGTAAGAATTATGGTACGATTATGTCAAGAATGAGAAGAGACTCATATTTGGGCCTCTTCTTTTCCTTCATTTTAAAATAAAGTGGGGCTGGTTACTTGAAATCAGTATGGAGGAGAATAAGAGAGCGACTCAATCGGATCGTTTTTCTAAGAAATCATTCACTAACGGTGAGATTATCCGTATTTTCTGCAATTTTAATTGTGTTCCCAATGATCATTTTTACAGTTATATCTTATACGAGATTTTCAGAGGTGCTTCAAGAAGAAGCCCATGAATATAACCGTCAAATCAATGAACAGATCCAATTCTATGTGGAGGACTATTTACGAGATTTTGAGATAGAAGCCTTAAAGATTATCAATCACCCAGATACTACCCGCCTTTTAAAAGCTGAAACCTTTCAACACTTGAATGACGATACAGTTCCTGCAGTACGGAAAGTATTGGAGAATGCTGCATACTCAAGAGCAGACATTGTGAACTATACAATCATCCTCGACCAAGTACAAATCATCGACATAGCAGCTTCAGAGCAAAAGCAATCAATCCTAGAATTACAGAACGAATATTGGTACAATCTTGTTCCAAATAAAGGGCAAACTCGAATCCTAGTTCGTCGTATCCCTGATACCACCAGTCTTCATGGGACTTTAAACAAGATAGACGAACCAGTGATTACCATCGCCAAACGTCTCGTAAACCCTAGAAACTTACAACCATTTGGCATGTTGATAGTAGATGTGAATTATCGGAGAATGCATGACATCGTAAATCGGGTAAAACCAGGACACTCTGGATATTTTTATATTTTAGATGATGGTGGCCGATATGTGTACCATCCAAATAACGAAAAAATTGGGGGAATCGCAAGTCTTACCGATCGAAATATAAATTCTTCTGCAAGTTATTTTCTGAATAAAGAGAATAATCTTTTTTTAACCTGGAGTAAAAGTGAGGTACTAGATTGGAATTTTGTTACATATATCCCTTATTTGGAATTAATGAAGGGTGCGAATTACATCAGAAGTACCATCTTCTTCACATCAATTGTCTTTATCATCCTTGCTTATTTGATGAGTTTGGGACTGGCCACTAGCTTAGTTAATCCACTTAAGCGACTGCAGCGTTTCATCAGCAAAGTGGAAGTAGGCGATTTTACAGGAAAAGTACCTGTTGTTTCAAAAGATGAGATTGGTATGCTGACACATGGTTTTAATCACATGGTAGAGAAATTGGATACGTTAATGGATGAGGTATACACATCAAAATTAAAAGAAGTAGAAATGAATCTTAGACAGAAAGAAACAGAGTTAAAGATGCTTCAGGCACAAATCAACCCGCACTTTTTATATAATTCGCTCGACACTATAAGAGGAATGGCACTGGAGCGAGATATGGATGATATCTCAATTATGGTGGAATCCCTTGCCCAGCTGTTACGCTACAATATTAAAGAAGAAGCAGCAACCGTGACAATCCAACAAGAACTGCTAATCGGCGAAAAGTATTTAAAAATTCAAAAATACCGGTTTGAAGAGAAACTTTCCTATGATTTTGATATTCCTGTGGAGTTGCTGGAAAAAAAGATTGCGAAGTTTACACTTCAACCGCTTTTGGAGAATTGCATTGTTCACGGATTAGAGCCTCAGAACGGACAAACCAAGATTACGATACGTGCAGAATTTCTAAATACAGACGTCTTTGAGATAAGAATTACAGATACAGGACCAGGTATCGATGAGGAGAAAGTAGAGAAAATCAGGAGTCTATTAGACAGTAAGCATACAAATGAGTCCGTAACGCATATTGGTATCTTGAATGTACATAAACGCATAAAACATTTATTCGGCAATGAATTTGGCATTTTTCTGACTAGTAGTCTTACATCAGGAACCACAGTTCGCATTAAATTACCACTTTAGTTTGTTAGAAGGGGGGAACGTTATGCATCAAATCTTGTTGGTTGAAGATGAAAGATGGATTCGTACTGGCATACGGAAGACCGTTGAAAAAACAGGGCTGCCTTTTCAAGTTGTCCATGAAGCTACGAACGGCCTCGAGGCCTATGATTGGCTCACTCAGAACAAGGTTGATCTTGTGTTAACGGATATTCGGATGCCCGCAATGGATGGAATTGAGCTAATCAAGGAAGTCCGGCGGCGGGAGATGGAGATAGATATCATTATTATTAGCGGGCATGACGATTTTGCCTATACCCAGCAAGCCATTAGACATGGCGCCTTCGATTATTTATTAAAGCCTGTTGAAAAAGAAGGAATGAACGAAACATTAACGAAATGGTTACAGGAAATCGAACCGAAAAATCATCCAGTGGTCCGCGAAGACCGGACATCAAGTGATCTAAATGAATTGTCCCCAATCGAGCGGGTGCTCTTACATATCGATCATTCTTTATCAAAAGATGTATCCTTAGCGGAAGCAGCAGAAAAAGCACACTTAAGTACGAGTTATTTTTGCAAGTTGTTTAAGAAGGAAACCGGTACAAATTTTAACGATTATATTGTGAATGTTCGTTTACAGGAGGCAGCACGCTTACTTGAACATACCTCTTTAAAAATATCAGAAATTGCGAATAGACTAGGATACTCTGATCTAGCCTATTTCAGCAATTCGTTTAAAAAACAAAATGGCATAACCCCGAGCCAATATCGAAAAAGTAAGTTTAGTTAGGGACAGTGTACACTGTCCTTTTATAATTTTTATCCTAGTTTTAGTAACAAAAGAAAATTGCTTGGTATTTGGACAGAAAGAAGGAATAGATGTGACGGTGAGTCCAAATCACCGGTACATTCTGACAGAATCCGAGACACAAAGAGTGATAGTGTCAGAAAGAAAGCGTGATTTTGACAAAAAGAGGGCTAAAATCCGGTGGTAAGTCCAAATGAATACTTGATTTGGACATGTTCACTCCAAAAACGTGAAAAGGAGTCAAAAAGCATCCACCATTTGGACACCACAAAGGCAAAGCCGCATAAAAGAGTCAGAATAGAGGTGCCAATCGGACACAGAATAGGAAAAGTTGCAAAAATGAGTCCAAATCACTAGTGTATTCTGACAGAAACCGAGAAACCAAGATTGATAGTGTCAGAAAGAAAGCGTGATTTTGACAAAAAGAGGGCTAAAATCCGGTGTTGAGTCCAAATGAATGCTTGATTTGGACAGGTTCACTCCAGAGAAACGTGTCAAGTCCTGTATTAT
>NZ_JBALOV010000017.1:0-66136 GCF_036965045.1 Bacillus sp. JJ1533
TCCTCAAACAATCTTTTTTTCTCTTCAAAGCTGGATGCTTGGGCAGGTTCCTGTGGAGCAGTGGTAATCACTCTTTTATCCTTTTTATAGGCAGTGTCGTCTTCGGATTCATAGTCATGATCACACTTATGAAACCAATCCGGTATGAATTCCTGTCTTGTTGGCTTTTTCATAGAAGGGTGGTTCATTTTATTTTTATACGCAAGACGTGCAGCCTGTACATCCTCAATTGTCTGATAGCCCTTATCTACCCAATCTCGTAAGATCGCCTCGACATAGCTCCACCGCTTTGATGAATTTTCTACCGCTAACTTCATAGCCTCAATCACGAGCTCGTCTGATAAATCTGTACACCAAGCATTGATTTTGTCAGCGATAAAACTTCCGATGGTTCCGAATCCATTTTGCTCGAACAATCGGAACGGGTCTTCTTTTTCGTGCGTCTTTTTTGAAGAAGAAGAAGTCTCTGAAGTATTCTTTGTAGTACTCTTTGTAGTACTCTCTGAAGTACTCTCTAGTAATGGTGTGTTCAAGTTGGGCACATCCTCTGTCCAATTTGAGCAGCTCGTCTGCTCATTTTGAACATATGGGCTGTCCAGATTGAGCAGTTCGTCTGTCCGATTTGAACACATCGTCTGTTCATTTTGAACAGATGGTGAGATTGCACTGTCCGCTTGTGGTTCGTCAATTGTTTTCAAGTTCTCGAGAGTATCGTAATTGATGGTGTACCATTTCGTGTGATCGATTTTTAACCGGTTGAAGTGATTCGAAGAGAGAAGGCCTTTGTTTTCCAAATTTGAAATTAGTCTACGAATCGTGCTTTTAGAGAAGAAAGGAAATTGCACGGTAAAGTCATCATAGGTAAAATACACCCATTTCCGGTCTAATTGAATATGATTCGTGCGCATTAACCAATAGTGAATTTGCTGTAAAATAATGCTTTCATTTAAGCCGATCAGCTTTGCTAGTGTGGGGATAATAAGTAGAGGTCTTTCCTCAAATAATAAATTTCCATTCATGTCAGTTCATCCTTTTTGAGTTATTTTGGGGTTGGAGGGACAGATACTTGCCCCCCTATTTTTAAATGCTTAGTGGTGAATGCGGTTGCAAATATTCCGGTGTTGAGTAATGGAGAATGCACATCCCTGTTCGTGTGAATTGCTTCTGCAGAATGTAGGGTGATTCATTCATCGGCAGCTCGTCATAATTTTTAAAATGGATAATTGATTGGGTTGTAGGATTGTTATTTCCGGAAGGTCTGATTGTTTTTACATGATGGTGGAAAATCCAGGTGCACTCAAACGCGGTTGGTGAGTGAGTGGGAAAGGCGAAGAGATTTCTTCGAGGGTTGATCGGAATGGGGACCTTTTGCACCGCACCGGTTAAGTAGGTGACGGCTTTTCGTCTGCCCTCATAGGTGGAGCCGCCTTCGAGGCATGCTGCTTTGATGATTTGTAATGGTGTTTGCCGGACATAGATGATGTTGTGGACTTCTTTGACAATCGCGGAGTATTCAATTTCTCGTGCTGGAAGGATTGCCATGGTTTGGGGATTCACTTCGTAAAACGGTTGAATTGTTTTCATGTGGTTTGCTCCTTTTTGTGGTGGTGTAGCGGGGGATTTTCATTCATAGATTTAATAATTGGTCGGTATCAGGTGAAAGTGGAGAGGGATGTTGGAGAATATGTTCTTGATGTGTAAAACTTATATTTCAATCTCGCTTTGTTTCGGATTCTCTTATGCTAATAATGTTTGCTAGATTCATGTTCACTTTAATAATTTCTTCGTGATATTTTTCAGGGATGTCCTCATAAATTTCAGCAAGAGATAGTTTTAACCCTATATTTTTATCACTTTTAATGATTTCACCATTTACCATGAGTTCATTAGTTGAAATATCAAGTTCTTCAGAGACCCTTTCAAGCAAAGGAATGGAAGGAATTGCTCTGCCATTTTCAAGGTTACTTAAGTGGGTAGAAGATATGTCTAAATCTAACGCTAAGTCTTCCTGGTTTACTTTTTTCTTTCTTCGAATCCGCTTGATATTATGACCAATTACCTTTTCTAGCACAAAATCACCTCTACCCTTAGTAAAGCCCAGAACAAAGAAAACATGAAGAAACTGTAAGTTCAAGTTTTGTTTTATTTGAACTGATAGTTAAATTTTTAACAAAAAATTTTGAATAAGGGATGGGACTGTACTAGATTTTAGCGTGCTAAAGATTATGGGATGCATAGGTAATCTCATAAATATTTAAGTTGCGTTTTTTGTCGGAAATATGGTACTAATTTGCTATTTTTTAATAATGGTAATTTCAAACGAACGTTTTTTAAAGGGGCTAGCCTAGTAATTTCATGATACTAATGATTCAATCAATCGTTTATTTGACTTTATTTTATGGGGAAAAAGTAATGTGAATGAGCCGTTATACTTACTGAAGACATTTTTGTTGCTAAATTGACAATTTTCCCACTATTTGCTAACTTATACACGGAAGTAGAAGGAGGTATTGAGTGACAAGAAAGCATAGAATTTGATTTCCAGATGCTATGTATCATATCCCTGCAAGGGGAAACCGAAGATGGTGTTCAGCATCATCTTTTTCAATTTAATTTATTATCATCTGTGTATTCGACTTGATGAAGGATTGGACAGGTTACACGTTAATAGACAAAAAGATTAATAGAACTACTAGGAGAATTATAACAGGTAAAAATGAAAAAAAGTTTAAAGCAAGCAGTGCTGCATAAAATCGCTTGTCCAGAGTAGGGTTTTATGAATTGCAGATATTTTAACACAGGGAGAAGGTATGGAATGTTGGGGAAAGTTAAAAAAATAGTTATATGGTTATTAATTGCTTTTTTAGTGGCAGGTAATGGGAATCAAAGTACAGCTAGCGCAGCGGAAGAAGACTATTCAATTAGTTCGCCTGAAACTTTTATCTATAATACAGAACTAAATGATAGTAAACGTCGTCAATTATTCAATGATAATTGGAAGTTTTTTTATGGTGAACAAAGTAATGCTCAGTTAAATGCATACGATGATTCAAAATGGGATGATGTGCAATTGCCACATGATTACAGTTTGAGTCTGCCATATAGCCAATTAGGTGAAGCGGAGAGTGGTTATAAGCTAGGTGGTATTGGATGGTACCGCAAGTCATTTACACTGGGTGAAGCCATTAAAGACAAGCGTGTTGTGGTTGAATTTGGTGGCGTTTACATGAATGCGAGTGTGTATATTAATGGACATAAATTGGGTGATCACCCAAATGGATACACGCCATTTGCCTATGATTTAACAGACTATATCAATTACAATGGGGAAAACGTGCTTGCGGTTCGTGTTAATCATGAGTTTCCATCAAGCCGTTGGTATTCAGGAAGTGGTATTTACCGTAACGTGCATCTAACAATAACAGACGATGTTCATGTTGATCATTATGGTGTTCAAGTGTTAACTCCAAATCTTGCGAATCAAGTGGGCAAAGATGTTGATGTAGAAGTGAATGCTAAAATTATGAATCAATCATCTGAAGATGTTAATGCAGTTGTAAGACAAAGCATTCGTAAAAAAGGTTCAGAAGATAATATCGTTAGTGGCCAAAGTGACTTATTAAAAATAGATGCTAATAACTCAGTGCCATCTAGTGTTTCTTTGAAAATAAATAATCCAACACTTTGGTCTTTGTCTAACCCACACTTATATGAAATTGTTACAGAAGTTTTAGTAGATGATAAAGTTATTGATGAATATGTAACGGACTATGGTTTTAGAACGTTTGAATTTAAGGCAGATACAGGGTTTTATTTAAATGGAGAAGCCGTTAAATTAAAAGGTGTCAGTATGCACTCTGATCAAGGAGCGTTAGGTGCGGCAGCGCATTATCGTGCGATGGAACGCCAAATCGAAATCTTGTTAGAGATGGGTGTCAATGCGATTCGTGTTACGCATAACCCTGCAGCTGATGAACTCATTGAAATTGCAAATAGAAAAGGGATGCTCATCATAGATGAAGCGTTTGATACATGGGTAGCCAGCAAAAATGGCAACTACAATGATTATGCTGCGTGGTTTAATAAACCGGTTGGTGATAATCCATTATTGGGTGCAACTGCTAATATGACATGGGCAGAATTAGACATTAAGACAATGGTTCGTCGTGGAATAAATGCACCATCGATCATTAGCTGGTCAACAGGTAATGAAGTTATGGAAGGTAACAGTGGTCCATATAGTGGATATCCAAATATATTAGAACAATTAGCAACATGGGTTGCAGAAGTGGATCAAACTCGTCCAGCTACGATTGGTGACAACAAACTTAAAGCAAATTGGAATGAGGCAATAAGCTTTGGCAACAAATTGACAGAACTTGATGGTGTTGTTGGTTTTAACTATGCAGATGGAAGTCATTTTGACCAATATCATCAAAATCACCCAGAGTGGAAAATGTATGGTGCTGAAACAGCATCATCCATCAACAGTCGTGGGGTTTACAAACCTTCCAATTATGATAAACACTTAACATCATATGATGAGTCAGCTGTAGGATGGGGTAAACTTTCAGCAGATTCATGGTATTCCATTATTACCCGTGACTTTATGGCCGGAGAATTTGTTTGGACTGGTTTTGACTATCTTGGAGAACCAACACCTTGGAATAACGTAGGTTCAGGTGCCACAGGCGGTTGGCCTTCACCAAAATCAAGTTATTTTGGAATTGTTGATACAGCAGGTCTTCCAAAGGATCGATTCTACTTCTATCAATCACAGTGGAATGATGAAGTAAATACCCTGCATGTTCTTCCAGCTTGGAAAGAAGATATGGTTGCTATCGATGATAAAGGGAATGTTCGTGTAGATGTATATAGTGATGCAAGAAGTGTTGAATTGTTTTTTAAAGATACAAACGGTGTAGAAAAATCACTTGGCAAGAAAACATTCACACAATACACAACAGATGCAGGGCATACGTATCAGGTATATGAGGGTAGTGATAAAAAAAGTCAAAACTTCAGAAATCTCTATCTAACATGGAATGTTCCTTATGCAGATGGAACGGTCTATGCTAAGGCCTATGATGAAAATGACAATGTGATTACGGATACACAAGGCCGTGACAGTGTTACTACATTTAAAGAGGCATCTGAACTAAAACTTAAAGCAGATCGCGAATCTATTGTGGCTAATGGACGTGACTTGTCCTATATTACAATTGATGTTATCGATGAAAATGGTGATATCGTTGAGGATGCTTCAAACTTAATTAATGTAAGTGTAAGTGGTGATGGGAAACTGATGGCACTTGATAATGGTGACCAAGTGGATCATGAACCATATGACAGTGGCAAACGTAAAGCATTTAACGGAAAACTGGTTGCTATTGTAAAATCAACAACTGATGCAGGAACAATAACACTTCAAGTAGAATCTGAGGGAATCAAAGGGCAAAGTATAACCATTACAACCACACCCGATCCTGAAGTATCAACTGAAAAACGTGTCATAGGGTATACAATGCCTAAAAATTACTATGTGAAATTAGGATACCAACCAAAACTTGTATCAGAAACAAAGTTGCTTTTTAGTGATGGAACTGAAGAAACTCATCCAATTACATGGGATATCGAAGAAAGCATGTTTGATGAACCTGGAACTGTTAACGTTGTAGGGCATGTCGATCAGCATAATCTTCGTGTCTTAACGAATGTTACAGTTATTGAATCAGTGGGTGCCCTTCTAAACTATTCACTAGCTACTGCGACAGGAGTTGACAATGTTAACTTACCTTCAAGCAGGCCGCTTGTTTTAGAGAACGGTGATGTTTTACAAACTGAATTCCCGGTAGAATGGGAAACTCAAGATGCTAAAAACTATGAAAAACCAGGACTTGTAACCATTAAAGGAACTTCTGCAGTGTTTGGTGAAACAATTCCTGTAACTGCATCCGTTCGCGTTAATGATGCAGAGGTGACGTTGGGTGATAACATAGCAGGTAATAATTTGACATTAACACAAGATATACCAACAGAATTGCAATCTGATAGTTTGGAAGCAATTATCGATGGTGATACAGGATTCAAAACGGTTCAATCAGGACCGAACCCTTCTGTTTGGACAAACTATGATATGGCTCAAACAGGACATAACAAAGCAGAGATTACTTTCACATATGCAACGGCTCAATTCTTAGGATCTGCAGACTTATACTTTTATCAAGATGCTTGGGCCGCGCGTTTACCTGAAAATGTTGAACTATATTGGTCCAATGAAGGTACAGAGGACGCAAACTGGACAAAATTAGAGAATGTAAAAGAAACACGTGGAGAAACAACAGAAGGTACCCCAAATATTACGAAAGTGAATTATCGTTTCAATGGTGTTCCAGCTGTTGCATTTAAGATCGTTTTAACAAGTGATCCTGGAACCAATAGTGCTGGTAAGAAATTAGCGGTCGGACTTTCAGAGGTAGAATTACGTGTTGAGCATAGTTCGCTTAAAGTAAATGCCGAAGCAACACTTGATAATATACTCCTCAATGGTACCAGTGTCTCACCTAAAGAACTAAAAGATAAAGTGATTAACACTGAATACCAAAAAGCAGTTGTTGAAGCAGAAAGTGATAAAAACGTTGCAGTAACAGTACTGAAACCATACAAAAATGTGATTCGCATTATTACAGAATCGGAAGATCACTTAACGAGAGATATTTATACGATTAACTTAGACCAACCTGCACCAGGGATGGATTTACCAGCAGATGATGATTCCCGAGACTATCCGTATGGAAAAACTGCGGCAACTGCAGGAGATTACCACAAAAATCACGCATCAGAAGGTGATCCTAAGTTTGTTGTGGATAACAACCCATCTACAATATTCCATACTCCATGGGGTGGGACAGATAAATCAAACTTCTGGATTACGTTGGAAATGGAAGAAGTAACAGAAATTGATGCCCTCCGTTATTTATCACGCAGTGGGAATAGTAACGGTATTGTAAATGAGTATAAAGTTGAAATTTCCTTAGATAATGAATCATGGGAAGAGGTATCGGTTGGAAATTGGACAAGTAAAAATGATACATGGTCGATTGCGAAATTCGACGAACCAAAAGATGCTAAATTCGTACGACTCACAGCCCTGTCAACCTACGGTGATGGAGCTCAGGCTAATCGATTTATGTCAGCAAAAGAAATTAGACTTCGTAAAGCAGCTGCTGCAAGAGAATCATTAGAAAGTGCAGAAGTAACACTTGATCAAGATGTATTCTTATATGATGGAAAAGCAAAGACTCCTAAAGCAACTGTAACATTAGATTCAATCGTGCTTGAAGAGGGCATCGACTATCGCGTAACATATGAAAATAACGTTGAAGCCGGTGAAGCTAAAATTGTAATTAAGGGTATTGTAAAATACGAAGGTACCTTAGAAGAAATGTTTATGATCCTAGACAAATCTGAACTAGAATCCTTGATCACGGAAGCGAAGCAGCTTAATCCAAAGGATTACTCAGAAGACTCAATTAATACTTTAAATGAAGCAATTAGAGCAGCAGAAGAAGTATTAGAAAAGGCTACAACTCAAGCAGAACTGGAAGAAGCACTTGCTAATTTGGAAGAAGCCATTGAGGATCTTAAAACGTTAGAAACGGTGGTAGCTTCTGCAGTGGTCAACGAGTTGAAAGGAAATCAGAATGAATTGGTCATTACCATCGATGAAGTCTATGCAGACGGTACCGGAAGCTGGACGTTGACTGAGACCATTCTCATTGAAAAAAATGCTGAGGGAACCTACCGTGTGGGACGTTACGATGTATTCGTCAACACGAAAGGCAATACCAAGGTCTATGAAATCTATATCATCGAATAGCAAAAAAACGGTTCGGCCTTAGGGTCGAGCCGCTTTTTTTTCTGTTAAACCGGGGACGGTTCGAACGTTCCCCTATTTTTATCCATTTAGTAAACCAAAGAAGAGGTTAACGGGTTCGGTTTTGAAGTAGAATATGTAATTTAACAATACACATAGCATATGTTTTAGTAGACATTTCGTTAAGGGTTTGATAGCCATAAAAAAGGCATCGATTTCGATGCCTTTTAAACATATTTATTTGGAGTATCCAACTACTTTACCGATTAGTTTATCTTCTTTTAAAACCATCATTTTGCCTCGCAACCAATCGTCACCGATTAAATAGTATTCATCATCTGAAAGTATAATTTCTTTCTTATTCAATTCGAATATTTCTAGCATTCCGTTTTTATCGTATTCTTTTCCCTCGTTATCCATCTTTTTAAAATAACTATTTTTATCTAAACCTACTCTGTGTGCTTTTCCGTAAAAAGCATCTAATTTCTTGCCGTTAATATAAATCTGACCTTTAGTTATCTTAATTTTTTCACCAGGAATGGCAACCACTCTAGATATGTCTTTTTCTCCATCCTCACTATCGAAAAACACGACATCTCCTCTAGAAATCTCAGACACATTGAAACTTGGGTCAATAGCTAGAGTTTTATCAAAGTAATCGTGATTTCCTCTGTCCATATTATCGTACATATGGTGATATGTTATCATTTCTGAACCTACATTTTGAATGGTTGTGACATCTGACATTGTTTTATCGTCTGTAATAATTTCTGACGAGGTATTAAAGGAACAGCCAACCATTATATTTAACAAAAAAATAAGAAGCATACTATATTTCATAAAAACCTCCTTTTGGATATACATACCGACCCTCCTTTTTAAGAATATTCTTTATTTTAATTATACAAATTATACCATTTATCTTTTCGATAGGGACAATATAAACCAAGTATTGAATGGTTTGATCGCAGTCCCCAAAATTCCATACTCCAAAAGGTATAATCCCACCTGAAAACATAGGTATTTCCTCTGATTTAATAGATAGGACCTACTGTTCATTTTTAATAGAAACTTCGGTTTTCGAAGGAATTTGATAGGAAGGGCCAAAACTCGTAAAGTTTCGACGGGGAAAATCTACAAATTTAAATCTAGTAAACTCATACAATCTAGTTGTATTTAATAGAAAAAATAGTAAAGAACGGGAGTGGTGGTAGTGAAGAAGAAAAAGGTTATTTCGACGTTAGGGGTTCTTGCATTATCGGCAAGTTTGGTCACACCCGTGTTTGCACAACAACAGGAGACATCGCCTGGGACACCTGAGCAACAAGTTTTATCTGTAGAGGGGTTCACGAATCATGAGCAGCTAGGGAAAAGATTGCAGCAAATTGCAAACAGTAGCCAAGGGAAGGTGCAGGTTGAGGTAGCGGGTTACTCAAACCGTGGTAGAGAAATCTACAAGGCGACTGTTGGCCATGGAGACAAGGTCATTTTAATGGAAAGTGAAATTCATGGAAATGAACCGACTGGAACGGAGGCGCTATTAAACATTTTACAATTCTTAGGCACAAATTCTCCTGAAGCACAAAAGATTCGTGAAGAGATAACGTTAGTAGCGTTACCGAAAATGAATCCAGACTCGTCTGAGTTAAATCGTCGTGGAAATGATTTAACATGGGCAGAGGTAGTAGAGGATTTCCCGCAATTAGCAGGTGTATCACCAACATGGAACTACTATACATACCAGAATCGATATTTTGATTATGCATCACAACCAGGTTTTGATGTAAACCGTGACTTTAATCCAAACCTTGATTATGTACCACAGCCTGAGGACTTTCCAGGGAATTCATCTAAGCCGGGATGGTTCATTACACCTGAATCCCAGGTCGTGCGTGACGTGTATAAGGACCTTCAAGCTGAGTTCGGAAAGGTGGATGTATTTGTAGACTTACACCATCAAGCCCCATATTATGAGGTGGATGGCACGGATGATCTCGTAACGTTCTCAATCAGTGGAAAATTCGTTCCACATCCATCAACACCTGAAGGGCAAAAATATGCGGAATATGCTGACACGTATGACTATGACTTTGCGCGCCAGCTGAATGTTGCGGTATTTGATGCACTACAGGAAAAAGGTAATTCAAACATTACCCTATATCCACAAGATCTTGACTTACCTGGTACAGCGTTGGGAACATTTTCGCTAAATGGAAGTGGCTCCGTGTTGTTTGAAGTAAGAGGCCAAACACAAAGCATGGGTCAAAAGAAAAAAGGTGAATTAGTAAAAGCAGTTGAAAGAGGTCTATACGGTATCATCAATGGCGTTGCCGATGGAACTGTGTACGATATCGATCCTAACAAATACGAATCAATTCCATTGACTGAGGGGAGACAATAAGTTAGGGGCATAACCCCTGATGATGGAAAACCGATGCCTTGTCCCACCTTCTGGTCGCAATAACTCACAGGAGGCTAATTTTGGGGCTCGGTATTTGGCAAGATGAAGCACTGTAGTGTTAAAATGATAGAAAACTGTTTTTATGAGATGCTTGTGATTTCACAGGCATCTCTTTATTTTTGGTTATCCAAATAAGCAGATTGACTGTCAATCATGATTTCTATGACCAACCTAGTTCTGGATGGGAGAAATTGGGAGAACGGGAGAACCGTCCCCCCGTTTCCGCACATTTTAAATAAATTGTCGAAAATTAAATAAATAGTTTGACTATTTTAAATTTAAATGGTAAATTGGTTTTGAATACAAAATCAGGTTTATTATAGTAAACCATAAAACCGAAAGGAGGGACAAGATTGGATAAGAAATATTGGGTTCCAGCTATAGAGCGAGCAGATAAAGTTCTAGACCTGATTGCGTATCGTCCAAACAAGTATAGGTTGATTGATCTGTCCAAGAAGTTAGAGATTAACAAGAGTTCACTCTTTTCTTTGCTGAACACCTTGGAGAGCCTAGAGTGGGTCAAAAAAGATAAGGATGACACCTATTCGTTGGGTATGAGATTCGGCTTATTTAGTACGTTGTATGTAAGTCAGTTCGATTTTGTTGATACATTTTTGATAGAGTCAGAGATTACAGTATCAAACCTCGGCGAAACGGTGCAGCTATCCGTTCTCGATGGAACAGATATTCTCTACGTCGCCAAGAAGGAAGGGTCCTCTCGGATTCAGGTAGTGTCAGGTCCTGGGATGAGATTTCCTGCACATGCTACCGCCATGGGGAAGGTACTGCTATCCCAGTATGAGTATCATGAACTTGAAGAGTTATATGCTGGGAAGAAGATGGAAGCTAAAACGCCATATACCATTCAAACCTTGGACGAGCTCTGGAGTCAGATTGAGTCCCTCAAGGAAAACGGTTATATTATGGAAATTCAAGAGGCTGTTGAGGGTTTCGTTTGTATCGGTGTTCCAATCAGAAACAATAAGGGTGAAATTATCGCAGCAATAAGCGTCACGATGCTCCCGGTGAACTTGGAAAGGAAGCAAAAGCAGGTGAAGAAAGAGATTTTGGATCTTGCCCGCAGGATTTCACTAAAGGCAGGATACAATACAATCCAAAATATATAAAAAAGGAGTGGATTAAGATGAGACTTCAAGGAAAAGTAGCACTCATTACTGGAGCAGGTTCAGGTATTGGAAGAGAAACAGCTCAACTATTTGCGAAAGAAGGAGCATTGGTAGTTGTTAATGATTATTCCGAAGAAGGCGGTTTGGAGACACTAGAGCTTATCAAGAACAATGGTGGGGAAGCAATCTTCATTCAAGCCGACGTGACAAAAGCGGATGAGGTTCAGCGGATGGTGGATGAAATCATTAGCCAAACAGGGCAGATTGACGTTCTCTTCAATAACGCTGGAATCTCGGGAGTTGGCATGTTACATGAAACAAGCGAAGATCTTTGGGACAGAGTTGTAAACGTTAACATCAAGGGAGTCTACATGACGAGTAAATATGTTATTCCACATATGATGGGGAGAAAAGAAGGCACTGTTATCAATATGTCATCTTGTATCGCTGAAATAGGATTGAAGCTTAGAGCTGTTTATGCAACAACGAAAGGAGCTGTCCTGTCATTGACAAAATCTATGCAGGTCGACTACGCTCCCTACAATATTCGTGTAAATGCTCTACTACCAGGTACAATCCTAACACCGTTTGTGGAGAACTACCTTAAAAACTCTTATGATGATCCTGAAGAGGCGATTGAAGGGATTAAAAAGAGACAGCTAAGCGGTAATCTGGGTCGTCCGGAAGATGTTGCAAAAGCAGCACTGTTTCTCGCTTCTGATGAATCATCGTTTATGATGGGCGCACCGCTTTATATCGATGGTGGAGTCGTATTTGGAAAAAATGCTTAACTGGAGGATTTAAAATGAAATTAGCAACTTATCTAGACAACCAGCAAGAAAGATTGGCAGTTAAATGGAATGATTCTTTGATTGATGTCGCAAAGACAGCAGAACAGAATAACTGGAATGAAGTTCCTGATGATATCATGACCGTTATTGGTATGCCAGCGGATGAAATCAAAATGTTGGAAGAAAAGATCGAGGATGCTGCAAAGAATGGACAAGCTACAATCGTCAATGAGGATGAAGTAACGTGGGCACCATGTGTCACTCGACCACGAAAAATTATCTGTGTTGGCTTAAATTACAAGAAGCATGCGGATGAGACTAATGCGCCTTATCCTGAAGTTCCCATTCTTTTTAACAAATTCGATAACACACTGACTGGTCATAATACTGAAATCGAAATACCTGGTGTCACCAATGAATTGGATTATGAAGTAGAGCTTGGCATTGTAATTGGTAAGGAATCGAAAAATGTATCAGAAGAGGAAGCTCTTTCTCATGTATTCGGATATTGCGCGGTCAATGACTTATCGGCTCGCGATTTACAAATGAGAACGCCACAGTGGCTGCTCGGAAAATCGTGTGATGGCTTTAGCCCAGCAGGTCCTTACCTAGTCACATCGGATGAAGTTGGAAATCCAAACGATCTTTCACTTAAGACGTATGTGAATG
The DNA here is from genome assembly GCF_036965045.1 of Bacillus sp. JJ1533. Classification (NCBI taxonomy): domain Bacteria; kingdom Bacillati; phylum Bacillota; class Bacilli; order Caryophanales; family Bacillaceae; genus Bacillus; species Bacillus sp. JJ1533. The sequence goes on from NZ_JBALOV010000017.1 coordinate 12,925, forward strand.
GTGAACTCAGACAAAATTCAAACACATCGGACATGATTTTCTCATGTGCAGAAATTGTGAGCTATATCTCTAAACATATGACTCTAGTACCAGGAGATTTAATTTTAACAGGAACACCAGAAGGCGTCGTTCTCGGACTGCCACAAGAAGAGAGAGTATACATCCAGCCTGGAGACATAGTCACAGTTGAAATCGAGAAACTCGGTAAGCTTACCAATAAGTTTGTCGAAGAAAAAGTTCTCGTTTAATTGAAAACCCTTACTTATAAGGAAGTAGAAAAGTAGTTTAGCAAACGGAGGGCACGAATCTGCAGGAAGAACAACTTTGTAAAGACCAACTAGAGTAAAACAGCAAGAAGGCTTACGTGCCTATCGTAAAAAAGGATATGCCTGAAACAAAAACAATAAAAAATGAAGCGCTGTTTAAAAAAGGAGGTCAAATTATGAAAATCAAAAAAACGATTGACAGAATACCTGGAGGCCTGATGGTTGTTCCGCTCTTTTTAGGAGCAATGTTGAATACATTATTCCCTGAATTAAGTAAATCTTTAGGGTCCTTTACATTTGGTCTGACATCAGGAACGGTTACAATACTGGCTGTCTGGTTCGTCTGTCTAGGAGCATCAATCCGCTTGAAGTCAACTGGCATAGTTCTCCGAAAATCCGGAACACTCTTGGTGACAAAATTGGCTGTTGCATGGGTTGTCGGCTTTGTAGCTTCTCATTATCTCGGTAACGGGATGATTGAAACTGGATTCTTCGCAGGAGTTTCTGCACTAGCTCTAGTGGCAGCAATGGACATGACGAATACTGGTCTATACGCTTCGTTGATGGATCAATATGGATCAAAAGAAGAAGCAGGTGCATTCGTACTCATGAACATTGAATCAGGTCCACTGATGACGATGCTCATTCTCGGTACTGCAGGGGTTGCATCATTCAACCCAATCGTACTTGTCGGTTTAATCTTGCCGTTCATCGTAGGTTATATCCTAGGGAATCTAGATGAGGACTTACGTGAATTCCTCAGCCGTGCAATTCCAGTACTGATACCATTCTTTGCATTCTCGCTCGGTAATGGTATTAAGTTGACGGTAATTGCGGAAACAGGTCTCTTTGGAATTATTCTTGGTCTCGGGGTGATTGTCCTAACTGGTATACCACTGATCCTAGCAGATATCTTCGTAGGTAAGGGAAACGGTACGGCAGGAGTTGCAGCATCGAGTACTGCAGGAGCAGCCGTTGCAACACCACTATTGGTAGCTGAAATGGTTCCTGAGCTTGCGCCGGTAGCGCCTGCTGCAACAGCATTGGTCGCAACTGCGCTAATTGTAACATCAATCGTAGTTCCAATCGTGACAGGTTTGTATTACAAGTTCGCTAATCGGAATCCGATTCTTAATAAACGAGTAGATGATATATCAAAAAAGGCAGTGTGAAAAATGTTAAAAGTTTTTATTTTTAAAAATAGACAAAACAAAAAAAGCCATCAACAGAAGTCATCGCTTGTGAAATCGTTTTGTGGGGCAAAACGATAAATTGAATGACATCTATTGATAGCCAACGCATACTTATTATTCTATCACACTACATTAAAAAATAAACAAAAGTGACCTGTGAGGGTGAGGGGGTGGAATCGCCCCCTTCTTTTATAAAAAGAGTAGACAACATTTTTCTGATAAAAAACAGTCCGAAAGGGGAATTGTTCATGAAAATTATTCGTTATCGAAAAGAAGAAGAGCAGATTACTGCGGCGGTTACTCCAGGTGGAGTGATCTATCCACTTCCTTATAAAGGGTTTATGGATCTTGTTCGTGATGCAAAAGACAACCAATCATCTGTCCTTGCCTTTGTGGAAGAAAAAATTACAACCCTTCAACGTGCAGAATACGGATTGGAAGAAGTAGAACTGCTAGTGCCAATTGAGGCGCCGGAAGTATGGGCAGCAGGGGTGACATATGAAAAGAGTAAGGAAGCGAGAAACTATGAAGCGACAAACGGAAAGCTAGACTCGCAAACATTTTACGATAAAGTATATGATGCCGAGCGACCTGAAATCTTCATGAAGTCAACTGTTCATCGTACGGTTGGCCCAAATCAGGATGTTTACATAAGAAGTGATTCAAACTGGCAGATTCCTGAGCCTGAACTAGGCCTCGTTGTCAGTGGAGATGGGGAAATTCTCGCTTACACGATTGGAAATGATATGAGTTGCCGTGATATTGAGGGCGAAAATCCGTTGTATCTGCCACAAGCGAAAATTTGGAAGCAATCCTGCTCAATTGGACCAGCGTTGTTATTAGCTGAGTCTGTTGAGGATGCCTATCAACTGGATATTGTGTGCAGAATCTATCGAGATAATCAGTTGGAATTCGAAGGAACTGCTAATACCCGTCAGTTAAAACGAAAGTATGATGAGTTGGTTTCATATCTAATCAAAGATAATGTCATTTTTGATGGCACGGTTCTGTTGACTGGCACATGTATCGTTCCGCCGAATGAGTTTACTCTGAACGACGGAGATCAGGTGGAAATCGAGATCCCTCAAATTGGAGTATTGAGAAACCCAGTTAAGAGTCAGGAGACAAGCAAGGTTCTCGTGGCTGAATAAATTTACGAATTGATCAGGAGGTAATGAAAGTGAAAGTTGAAACAGAAGCAATTACATACAGCAATTTCATTAACAATGAATGGGTCAAATCGGATTCGAATGAATTGATCAAAAGCATTAATCCAGCAAACAAGTATGAAACAGTAGGATATCTTCAAAAGTCTACGGTTGCGGACCTTGATAAAGCGGTCCAAGCGGCGCATGAAGCAAAGAAGGCATGGCGTCGGAAAGGTCAGGCGGCACGGGGTCAATTCCTCTATAAAGTTGCAAATATTCTAGAAGAACGAACAGCTGAAATTGCCGAAACGATGACACGGGAAATGGGTAAAACACTTCCTGAGGCAAAGGGCGAAACAGCTCGAGGGGTTGCCATTCTACGCTATTATGCGGGTGAAGGCATGCGCAAAGAAGGAGATGTTATTCCTTCATCAGATAGTGAAGCACTTATGTTAACAAAGAGAACACCACTTGGTGCTGTAGGGGTCATCACTCCTTGGAACTTCCCAGTTGCCATCCCAATCTGGAAAATTGCACCTGCTCTCGTATATGGGAACACTGTCGTATTCAAGCCAGCATCAGAGGCAGCAGTGACCGCTGCGAAAGTGGTAGAGTGCTTTGCGGAAGCTGGACTTCCTGAAGGCGTTCTGAACTTTGTAACAGGTTCTGGTTCGGTAGTTGGCCAATCATTGATTGATCATCCGTTGCTAAATGGAATTACATTTACTGGTTCAGAAACAATTGGTAGAGGCGTCGCTAAGTCGGCAGCCGCAAGAGGCATTAAGTTCCAGACTGAGATGGGCGGCAAGAACCCTGTTATTGTGACGAAGGATGCAAACCTTGATCAGGCGGTGGAAGCTGTTATTAGTGGTGGTTTCCGTTCCTCAGGTCAAAAGTGTACAGCTTCCAGCCGAGTAATTGTGGAAGCGCCAGTATATGGTGCATTTAAAGAAAAACTTGTCCAGGAAACAGCAAAGCTAAAAGTGGGCAATGGCTTGCAAGATGGCGTTTGGATGGGGCCATCTGCGAGTGAAAGTCAATTAAATACGGTGAAACATTATATTGAGAAAGGCCAGGAGGAAGGTGCATCCCTCATATTTGGAGGGAATGTTCCTGAAGGTGAAGAGTTTGAAAATGGGTTCTACATTACTCCTGCAATCTTTGATGATGTGACTCCAGAAATGGCAATTGCCCAAGAAGAAATCTTTGGACCAGTTGTTGCCCTCATCAAAGTGGATGATATCGAGGAAGCCATTAATGTCGCGAATCATACTAAATTCGGTCTGAGTGCATCGATCTTCACTTCGAATATTAGTAGTATTCTCGAATTTATTGAAGAAATCGAAGCGGGACTTGTAAGAATCAACGCAGAAAGTGCTGGTGTTGAACTGCAAGCGCCATTCGGTGGTATGAAATCGTCTAGCTCCGGATCCCGTGAGCAGGGCGAAGCTGCAAAGGAATTCTACACAGCCATTAAAACGGTCTTTGTAAAAGGTTGCTAGAGGTGGATGGGGGAACACGGGGGCGGTGATCTTCTGTTCCCCTGTTTTTTTCATTAAGTAAACTTAAAGAGGAGGTACCTTCTTCTATTTTTAGTGTGGCTATTCATCTCCACTACTTGAAGATAGAAGGTGTCTCTTTTTTCTATTGAAAGCTGGAAAGACGTCCATAGCGATTTTTTCATGGACATCTGACCTTGGACCATTATGATAGAATAAGATAATAGTAGAAACACGAAAGGAAATTTCAAATGGAGTTAATATTAATCGTCTTACCAGCATTTCTTATTTTCGCTGCCGGATTTATTGGTCAAAGGCTCCTCAAAATGGATATTAAACCTATCTCAACGTTTTCTTTGTATTTGTTATTACCTTTTTTAGCTTTTGATACCTTCTATACCAATCAATTAAATGCGGATTATTTGTATATGTTTGTTTTTACCTTCCTCCTTGCAATTCTCATAATTGGCATTACCTTTTTGGTTGGAAAGGTGATAAAGGCAGACCGTCCGCATATGTCTGCTTTGCAGCTTGGAAGTGTTTTTCCAAATAGCGGAAATTACGGAGCGCCGGTTGCCCTATTTGCATTTGGCAGTATGGGTTTTGACTACGCAGTCATTATTATGGTTATCCATGCCTTTATCATTAATTCAGTGGGTATTTTTATTGCATCTCTTGGCAGTGCAACTCCAACCGGTCCAAAAGAGGCATTTCGACAATTAATACGGATGCCAGTCCTTTATGGGGCGCTGTTGGGGACACTCTTCCAACTACTTAATATCTCCATGCCATCCACAATCATTGAAGGAATAAGCATGGTCGGGGTAGCGTCTATTCCAGTCGTCATGTTAATACTGGGGATGCAGTTGGCTGAAATAAAACCGCAAAAATTTAATTTGAAATATGTTAGCACCATTACCATTTTGCGTATGGTCGTCTCCCCGTTACTTGCTGTAGCGTTAATTCAATTCATGCCAGTAAGCGAGACCATCCAACATGTATTTATTCTCTTAGCCGCAATGCCTGTTGCAGCCAACACCACCATACTCGCTGTTCAATTCGACTGCAAACCAGAACTAATTTCATTCACAACTTTGGTCACAACCTTAATTAGCTTGATTACCATTCCATTTGTGCTGTATTTGCTTTGAGGAAACATGGGACGGTTCCACCGTTCCCATGGTATCTTGCTACTATCTTAAATTTTTCTGGAAAACGATAAACTTACAGGGAATAGCCAGCATCTCCGCCAACCTTGGGAATGAAGCATCTGTGGTTTCTGTATGAATCGGTTGATAGCCGAGACGAGTATACCATTTTTCCAAGATTACTTTGTCTGGGTGAGTACCTTCCTGAGGTACTAACAATTCAAGTTGCATCTTACGAAGTTGTTCGTTTTGGCATTTTTGTTCAGCAAAGCGGATTAGCTCTCGTCCAATGCCAGTCCCCTGGTATTTTTCATCCACAGCTAGCATTCCGAATTCTCCCGTTTCTTGATCAATCTGTCGAACACGGACACATCCAACAATTTGCCCCATTGATTGAGCTACGGCAATCTCACCGCTTTTCGCTAACTCTGCTATTTCCGCTGCTGTCGTACGGCTTGCCCCAGGCTTCCAAAGACTTCTCTCAGATGCCTCATATACACGATTAACGATGTTCGCAATGTGCTCCATCTCCGATATATTTGTACTCTCGCTATAAGGCAACATATGTATCTCGATTGACTGCATAATAAGTGAGACCTCCTTATCACTGTAGGGTACCATTACATTCAAATTCTCCTACTTAACAATTATTTCAAATTCCCAACGCATGTACAACGATTTTCTTTGTGACAGAGGGGCAGGTCGCTCGTCCCAGCTGCAACTTAGGAACAACAAGCAAAACAAAGCCCATCACCTAAAAGTTGATGGGCCATTTTAAAACAATTTGGGGATCTAAACTTCTTAAAAACCGTTCCTTTTTTTATCTGTACTATTTATTTATAGTTCCGCGTTCAAAGTAGTTCATATCCGTTAATTCGATAATGTAGTCATAATTGGTAATGAACTTTTGAATTTTTTCAATTTCCTCTCCGGTTAAATCAGGGTCTTTCATCTTGATAACCAGGTCTTGTTTCGTATCATACAGTATTTCTTTAACTTCTTTGTATTTCATTTTCAACATCCTCTCTTCTAAATGTATTAAGTAACGAGTTGTCTAAAATGTATACGCTTTCTATATACTTTCATTATAGAATAAAAATAGACGGATTGATGCGTGAATGTATTGCAAAATCGTGAACAAAGACAGTGGTGTAGAGGGGCGGTTGGCCCCTGAAATTCAAACAATAGTTCTTCGGGTACGTCTTCTAAAGGCTTTTCCACACGACCCACTTCAGACTTAGGTCTATTATCCTATTAAGCCTGGAATGACTGTCAAACATATGTAAAATAGATTAAAATTAAGAATAGAAGAGTATGAGAATGTATAGAAATGTGGTGATATTGTGTCCTCCATTCGTATTTCGAGAATTGTGAAGGAAACGAAGGTGGAAGGTCCCGGGCTTCGTTACTGTATCTGGGTACAAGGGTGCCCGATTCACTGCGAAGGTTGTTTTAATCCAAACACCTGGTCCTTTGATGGCGGAACGGTCATGACGATTGAGGAAATCTTCCATGATATCGAAGACGTTTTAAAGCGAAACCCTGAACTTGAGGGGGTTACTTTTTTAGGGGGAGAGCCATTTAGCCAAGCCCAGCCTCTAAGCATTCTTGCGAGTCGCGTGAAAGAATTGGATCTATCCATTGTGACATTTACAGGTTATGAGTATGAAAAAATAAAGAACGCTAATAATCCAGTTTGGAATGCTTTATTAAAACAAACGGATTTATTAATTGATGGTCCGTATATTCAAAGTCAGCATGACCTCAGCCGGCCTTGGATTGGATCCAAAAACCAGCAATATCGGTTTTTAAGTGATGTCTATCAACATCTTGAACCATATTTATTAACGATAAGCAATAAGCTGGAAATACGAATCCATCCGAATGGAACGATTTCAGCAAATGGAATGGCAGAGCCTCTCGATCTAGAGATGCTTTATCAACTTGGATTTATAGATACAAAGGTAGAACACTAGAAAAAATAAGGAGGAGGGAAACGTGTTTAAAAGTTACACAAATCGAGGTAGAAAGTGGGAGTGGCTCCAAAGCTGGTGGATGCTTTTTACAATTGCACCTTTTGGAATTTTGAGTGGCATTTCCTTTTTATATGCGGGAATTACGGTACGTAATAAAAAGTGGGTCCTATACTCGGTTCTTTATCCCGGGGCTTTTGCTTTAGCATTGCAAACTCCGGATAGTGGTTTAGGCGCTTTGATTGCCCTTTTCTCATGGATGGTCGCAATTATTCATGTCATCATCATACGTAAAGTCTTTTTAATTGAATTAGATCTCTTAAAAGAGATGGAAGTTGATAAGAAAGCAAAGATTCGCGAGGAGGCAAAAGAAAGATTTGCTAAGTGGGACGAAGCTGAATCCCGTCGGCGAATAAAAAAGAATACAGCTAAAAAGGCAGCTCCACAAACGGCTTCAAAGACCGAGTCTGAAGTAAAAAGAACGCCACCGCCAATCCCTGCAGTTGAAAAGATTGATCTTAATACAGCAACTGAAGCAGAAATTGCCTCAATCCCGGCAATTGGCCTTATCTTAGCGAAACGAATCGTCTCCGTGCGTCAAGAAATCGGGGGATTCAAATCGTTTGAGCAGTTTGAAACTACAATAGGCATCAAGCAGCATACGGCTGAGAAGATCAAACACCGTGTGGAATTTTCCCAAATGGAAAAGCCCGCACTTCCAAATCAATCGGGAAGGCTCGTGGATTATTAACAAAAAATAAAGGCAGGTCACTGTAGTGAAAACTGGAAATCAATCAAAAACAAAAGAATTATTAACCAATCTATTAAAAGCACGTTTTCCTTATTTATATATCCAAACGTGGGAAGAGGATCGGATTTTATCCCTCATTCGCTCTATCGCCCATGATGTAGAGTTGATCAAAACGCCAAGAGAAGTATTAACCTGGCGAGTGACAACCGGTGTCGTTGATGGGAATGGTCAAGCCAAAAGTGATACAAAGACGCCATTAAAAGCATTGGAATTTATTGAAAAATATGATCAGCCATGCATTGTTGTTTTACAGGATTTTCATGTCTACTTTGGCGGTCAAGGCAAGCTTGCGGATTTTCAAGTGATTCGAAAATTAAGAGATATGCTAATTCATATCAAGCGTAGCGCTCACCCCATCAATGTCATTTTTACGTCTCCATTTTTAATACTACCCGATGATTTACAAAAAGATATCACCATCGTTGACTTTGAGCTGCCGACGTTTGAGGAGATTATGAAGGTTCTGGAAGAGATGATTGATGTCAATCAACAAAGCGGCAGAATTCAAATATCCTTAACGGATGAGGAAAAGGAACGCTTAGCAAAAGCGGCACTAGGCTTAACACTTTCTGAAGCGGAAAATGCGTTTGCGCGTGCCATGGTTGAGGATGGAAATCTGGCGATTGATGATGTAGAGGTTATTTTAGAAGAAAAAGAACAAATCATTAAAAAGTCAGGAATCTTGGAATTTATCACAAGTGAAGTAAGGATGGAAGATGTTGGTGGCTTGGAAAATCTGAAACGATGGCTATCCAAACGAAATAAATCCTGGTTGGATTCCGCAAGAAAGTATGGTCTTCCTGCACCAAAAGGGGTCCTTATTACGGGTGTCCCGGGTTGTGGTAAAAGTTTAATTAGCAAATCCATTAGTTCGATGTGGCAGCTTCCGTTGTTACGTTTAGATATGGGAAGTATTTTTAGTGGGATTGTTGGCAGCAGTGAAGAAAATATGCGAAAGGCCATTAAAACGGCAGAAGCGATTTCACCGTCGATTCTATGGATTGATGAGATTGAAAAAGGATTTAGCGGCGTCACGAGCGCAGGGGATAGTGGGACATCCTCACGCATTTTTGGGCAATTTTTAACCTGGATGCAAGAAAAAACTAGTCCGGTCTTTGTAATTGCGACCGCCAATAATATTTCAAGCCTTCCTCCAGAATTAATGCGAAAAGGCCGATTTGATGAAATCTTTTTCGCAGATCTTCCGACAATGCGAGAACGGAAGGAAATTTTAAAGGTCCACATGAAGAAACGCTTAGTAAACCCTGAGGTCATTGGAGATTTCCAATTAAATGATGACGTGTTAGAGAGTTTGGCGATAAAATGTGAAGGTTTCGTGGGAGCAGAAATTGAACAGCTTGTCATTGATGCCCTATTCGAAGCATTTGCAGATGATCGCTCGATTACACTAACGGATTTTGAGAGAGCGATTGAAAACACGGTTCCATTGTCCGTGACCCAGGCAGAACATATTCGAGCGATTCGCGATTGGGCAAATGTTCGCGCGGTAGCCGCAACTCCTAAAGAGGACCGAGAAAACTATATCGGTGTTCCTGTGTCAGTTGCAACGGACGGTGGGGACGAATCTCAAGATGACGTTAGGTTTAACCGGGGCGGAAGAACAATTGACTTTTAGGGAGGTACCAATTTGGAAAAGAAAATTCAAGTGCGGATTTTCCCTGATGGCCGAATTGAAGCGGAAACAAAAGGGATTAAGGGTGAACAATGTACGAATTATATTCAATTGATTGAAGAACTTCTTCGTGCTGAAACAGTGGAATCTGCTTATACCGAGGAGTTTTACGATACAGAACAAGTTCGTATTGGGCAAACGCAGCACAATCACTTGAAAAATAAGGGATAAAAGAAATCAAGGGGCTGTCAAAGAGAGCGAGGATATGGATGGCTCCATGATTTTTTAAGAGGAGGAATGTTCCGATGTCGGTTTCCTTAACGTTGATTCCTGTCGCCCTCGCGATGCGGGTAGTGATGGGAAAAGAAGGTTTTAATGAGTTTGTAAAATCAAATGAAGTTTTAAAAAAAGCAAATTTTACGAGTGAGCGCGATTTAATTGTGACCGTCAAGAAATGTGGCTACGATGCGGAAAAATGGGGCGGGATGATTAAAACCCATCTTCGCGGCGAAAAAGAATTTTTCTTTTGGGAGTTCAGAGATGGTGCATGGTATGCGATTTTGTCGACCTATGATACGCCAAGCAGGATCAAGGAATTTATGAACAATATGAACGTGCGTTCAGGAAGAACTATTTTTGGAACAGCAGATGAAACTTCCTTGATTCAAAAGCCACTAACTCAAACGTTTCCAACCAATTTTCGCGACAAGTCGTTATTAAAACAAGTGCTACTCGATAATGGCATGCAGCCGGTTGAGTTAGAGAATGGACAAATAAGGTGTGACTTGGCGGGGGCGAACATGACCTTTAAGCAGGGAAGTCCAGACAGTTTGATTGTCGTGGAGCTTTCATCAGAGGTGAATATGCAGACCGTCTTCCGTCACCTTTCGGTAGTAGATGATGAATATAAAAGATATGTTCAAAATGAGGTGTATCAGCATTTACTTCAGAAAGTGGAAGAGAAAGGCTTGAAGATTGAGCAGGAGCAGGTGCTAGAAGACCACTCTATTGTCGTTACGTTAAATATTCAGAGGTGATCATTGAGTGAGCTTAGTTGAGGACTTATTGAGTATATGTGATGCCTATGTTTATAGGGCCTGGCATGTCGGTGAGGCGATTCCAGAGAAAAAATTAAATCGGGTGATTTCCGATTTTCCGATCCCACCTGAGGACGAAGTAATTGCGGTTTTGGATTGTACGGTCTTTGGCTCTTGTAAGTATGGACTCGCGGTATGCAAGTATGGACTTTATGTGAACCATGATTGGTCAGCTACCGTACGAAAAGGGTTTCTTTCATGGGATGAGTTGGTTCATGCGCAAATTGTGGCACACGGGAAATGGGAGGTAGATGTGAGCTCTTCCTTCGTCGTGAATTTTGCTGCAAGTGACATCAAACAGGATGAATTAATTACCCTGCTGAAACATTTTCAGTCTTACTTTGCTGAGAGTTTAACTCAATCAGGTGAAGCGCTCGAGGTGAATCCCCCTTTCTTACCTGTGGATGAGTCGAGTAGTGAACAATGGATGCTAGCCATAGAAGGAGCGCAATATGGACCTTATTCCACTGGTATGGTAAAAGAAATGATTCGCAGTGGTCAGGTAAATGCGGAAGTTACGTATGGGTGGAAACAAGGGATGGAACAATGGCAGTTTTTACATCGTATACCTGATTTCGGGCAGCCTACTTCTACGCCGATAACCCCTCCTCCACTTCCTGGAATGGCACCGCTCGAAACAACTGAAGTGGAAAAAGATGCCCGTCCACAGGAGGGAGCGGTAGAGCTAAACACTGCTACTGTTGAGGATTTACTATCTCTGCAAGGTATTGACTTGGAGGTAGCTGAGAAGTTTATCGAAGAAAGAACTAAAAGAAACGGGTTTACTCATTTTCATGAAGTCAGAGAAGTGATGAACCTCCAGCCCCACCAATTCGAGAGGCTTCGTAAAACCACTACTTTACAACCCTTGCGCTCCAATGTTGTGGGGCGGGGACGGGTGATTGATTATTAAAACAAATTCGGGGGCCTGACCCCCGTTGGGTAAACAGGGGGACGGTTCCGCTGTTCTCTCGTTTTTTTCCGAAAAGCAAAAAACAAAGGGACGATTCTAGTGTTCCCCTATTTTTTTTATCAGAAACCAAATCTTTTCCCTTTGCTACCTACCTATGAAAAGTTTTTCAAGAATAGAAGGAATATAGAAGAGAACATAGAATAAGTATAGGGAACCAGTACCCTCGTTTTTTGCAAATCTGCTTTTTTACTTCATTTTTCACCATCCAATTATCCAAGGACACCAAAAACATTCATTTCATTAGCAGTACATCCACAGTGCCTTATCTTTCTTCCATTATCCTCATCGCAAAGAAGAGCCCAATCCGTGTGGAACTCTAGGCTCCAAAAACCATATTGCACATGTACTCCGAAACAAATTCAAACCTATCAAAATAGAAAATCCGATCCATTTTTATCGTCGAATTGATATTTTGCTTTCGCTCCAATCCGTAAACCAACAAAAAACAAAATATGCTCCGTCGCACGTGTAGGGCAATACGAACGGTATCAGAACAACCGACAAATACAATAGTTTCCTATGAAAACTATCAATGCTAGCCCATTGACAAATTTAACAGCATTGAGCAATCGTGTGCACGTCAATATCTAGAACGATTTCCCATTTGGAAGGCAATTAATTTTGAGGAACATCCTTAATAAATCAGTAGAGTTTAAAACGATAGAATGAGTGGAGGTGGACAAAATGCCTCGTAAGGCAAGAGAAAAAAGTAAAACAGGCGTCTATCATTTGATATGGAGGGGGGCGAACCGGCAGGAGATTTTCCATGATGATGAGGATTGGATAAGGTTTTTGGATATTCTAAAAAAATATAAATTGAAGCTTAATTTGACAATCTACGCATGGTGTCTAATGAGTAATCATGTCCATTTATTAATAAAGGAAGGGGATGAAAGTATTTCCGCAACGATGAAACGAATAGGAGTGAGTTATGCCGGATATTACAATTGGAAATACAGAACAACGGGTCATCTTTTTCAAGATCGGTTCAGAAGTGAAAATGTCGAAGATCAAGCCTATCTAAAAACGGTTGTCAGGTATATTCATCAAAATCCGGTAAAAGCGGGGATGGTCACTCGTCCTGATGAATGGAAGTGGAGTAGTTGTCGAGGGTACTATGGTCAAAAGCTATATCCCCAAGGGTTTTTGGAGTGTTATCTTCTATTAAATATGTTTTCTCCTGACACGAAAGTCGCTCAAGATTTATTTAAAGAATTTAATGAAAGAAAAAACGATGATCAATGTCTGAAAGAGATTGAGAATAATAGTAGATTAACTGATGAAGAAGCAAGACAAAAAATTATGGAAATCCTAGGTGAACTAGAAATTCCGCAAGTAAAGAGCTTGCCCAAGGAAAAAAGAAAAGAAGTACTCAGGAAGTTAAAAGGAATAAAAGGAATATCGATGCGTCAGGCAGCACGGATCTTGGAAATATCTTTGAATCTTGTATTTAAGGCGTGAAGGTGTGACAGGTCCCTTGTCCCACAGTACTTTTTGTTTTGTTACAATGCTCAGTAATAAAAACTTGAGGCAAGATTATTTGCTAGATTTGAGAATCATTGTGGGTGAGCAAGGTTTTTATGACGAAAAACGCAGAAATCTCTCCCATATTTCCAATGTCCATCTTAGTGTTTTGAAATGGAGGAAAAGGGGAAACAGGAGAACCGTCCCCTTGTTTTCCCTAATTTCCTAAAGTGCCTCAGAAGAAGTATCTCCATCATTTAAACAGCTCATTTCTTCTTTCCCTTGCTCTTTGAACAGTTTTCCTTTCTTTACAGATTTCACCCAGAATCCTCCATAAATTGCTTTAGGTTCATACGCAATAATAAAGGCCTTGGGATCTAACTCTTTAATCGTTTTATAAAGCATTAACTCATATTTTCTAGGTGTTAAGATCTGAAGTGCCAACCGGTCGCCTTCAAATCCATTAACAGCCCAATTCGTAACCCCATATCCTTTTTCTCTTAATGTTTTTGGTACATCTTTATCATATTCTTTTGTAATCACATTCACAGTAATGAATCCAAGAGCTAACTTCTCTTCAATCTTCATACCAACAATTACACCAATCCCGTATCCAATAGCATATGCAATTAAATTCTGTATCTCATTTAGATTATCAAGAACCAAACCCAATCCGATTACATAGATTACAATTTCAATCATACTAATAAAAGCAGCTAGGTACCTTTGTCCTTTTAGTGTTAATATCATCCGCATGGTAAAAAAGGAAACATAAACGATATTTATCAGTAAGATAATAGCAACCATTATAAAGCTATTCTCAAACAATTTTAAATCCTCCTTCAACTCTTTAGTTAACCTAGCAAAATGTAACATTACTTTAATGAGATAGCAGTGGTATAAATAATGTTTTTGTTCCTGAGGTTGGTTTAGAAAGATCCTCTGGAAGGATCTGAACTCCATATCTTACTGAAAATACTTACAAAAAAATGATTAAACCAAAAATGCCGATTCAAGAAATCGGCATTTTAACTTGTTTATCCATAAGAGGTTCAGTCCAGTTCAAATTACTTCGATCATTCACAAACTAACTACTTTTTACCTCTTCTTCTCTGGTTTTTATTTTTATTAAACTTTCCCAGTCATTATCCGTAGCACTCGCCTCACTTAGCGTAAGTTCTTTCGTTTCTGGAGCCCATGCTAATGATACAATGGTCCCAAAGACTAGGACCCCAGTAAGACCAAGCATTGAAAGCTGAATTCCGAATTCAGCAACACTAATAGGAAGAAGAAATGTTCCTATTGCTGATCCTAGCCGGCTAACAGAGGTAGCTAAACCTACACCTGAAGAGCGAACTGATGTAGGAAAACTCTCCGGTGGTATTGCAGCTGTAAGATTGCTAACTGCTGACATGATTAAGGTGAAGGCAGTAAATATTATAATCATAAGGACAGTAAAGTGACTTGGTAAAATGCTTAGTAAGAGTAAAGCCGCGCTTAAAAAAATAAAAGATCCGTTTAAAAATCCCCTACGTGTGAATTTAATTGTAAAAAGGATTCCGAGTAAAGCACCTACAATTAGCATCGAGTTTAATAACAGATCTGTGCCAAAACCTGCATTTAACCCCATGGTTTCCAAGATGGATGGGAGAAAAGTATATATCGCAAAATAAGGTAGAACAAGACAGACATAAAAAATACAATTAAATGCAGTGCGCTTTCTCATCTTTTTACTGAACAATTCAGCATAGGTACCTTTTGTTTCAAGTATAGGCTTCTCATCATCAAGAACGACGTTTTGTCCAACATATTTTTTTACGATTTCTCTAGCTTCTTCTGCGCGGCCTTGGTTGATTAACCATCTTGGTGATTCAGGGGTACCTATACGCATTATTAAAATTAATGTAGCCGGTAATACCGATGACACAAGCATCCAGCGCCATGCATCAGGACCAATAGATAGTAAAGAAAAACCAACGACATTTGCTAAAACAAAGCCAACTGTCCAGATAGCACTAAATGATCCAAGTATGGCTCCACGATTTTTTCTTGGTAATATTTCTGCTAGCATTGTATGGCCTACACTATAATCTCCTCCAAGGCCAAAACCGATGATAATCCTCAAAATAAATAACTCAACTGCACTGTCAGCAAAAAATTGGAAAAAGGATGCAAGGACTATAATAATAAAGTTTAAGGCAAATATTTTTTGCCTACCTACTATATCCGCGACCCTCCCTAGGATTAAACTTCCTAAAAAGAGTCCAATTAAGGCAGAACTCCCAATTAAGCCGATCCACAGTGGAGTAAGGTCCAGTTGAGGTGTAAGTAAAGTGAGAGCGATACCAATCATTCCTAAGACATATCCATCGGTAAAGTGTCCGCCAAATGTAAGGGCTGTCATTTTGAAGTGGAATTTATTTAGCGGAGCATCATCAAGTTTCACTACTTGTTCTTTCATCTAATTGCTCCTCTTCTCCGAATTTAATTAATCCATAGATATATGAGTGATCTAAAAAAGTTTCCTTGATTCCCACTTCCACCCCCTTCAAATAAATATTCTCTTATTACCACTATGGCTAACTTGTTTTTAATCACGAATATGTTCTATTTATGAACGCATTCATTTAGATAAATATATATCAAATAAAAATACTTGTAAACAGTAAATTGTTAATTTAAAAAATTTTCAATAAACTATTGCCCAGAAGTTTAACGTGTGATACTATCCAATTATAAAAATGAACATGTTCATTTGATGAATACGTTCAAAAACATCTCGATGGGAGTCTAAGAAATGAATAGTTTAACAGATGAATTTATTCCCGTTACTTTAGTCGACAATATTGAAGAGGGTGAGATGAAGCCATTCGAAGTAGAAGAAGAGGAAATATTAATTTGTCGTGTTGGTAATTCTTTTTATGCTGTAAGTGGTATTTGCACACATGAATGCATTGGGTTGGATGATGGTGAATTAGAAGATTTTCATCTAACATGCCCGCTTCATTTTGCTCAATTTGATATTAGAAGTGGAGCTCCACTTTCTCCACCTGCAACCGAACCATTACAAGTATTTGATGTACTAGTACATGAAAATCAAATCTATATAAAAATATAGGATAAGGAGGGTATGTATTGAAAGATGAGATAAAGATAGTAATTATAGGGGCTGGTATTGCCGGGGTAAGTGCTGCTAAGACATTACGTGAGCAAGGATTTAAAGGTCAAATTACATTGGTAGATAGCAGTCCAAATATGCCATACGACCGTCCGCCTTTGTCTAAGGATTTTTTGAAGAGTGAGGCAACTGAACAAGATATTTTATTAAATACAGAGCAATTCTACAAAGAAAAAGATATTGATCTAAAACTGGGCAAGAAAGTCATAGATATTAATTCCTATACAAAACATATTACACTCGATACTGGTGAGACCATTACTTGGGATAAATTATTAATCACCACTGGAACGAAATTAAAGCGCTTACCTAAGATGAATGGTGATCATTTAGAAAACATATATTATCTAAAAACACTGGCTGATGCTGAGAGATTAAAAGAAAACATTGCCTCTCTGAACCATTTAGTGATTATCGGTGGCGGGTTTATCGGAATGGAAGTGGCTGCTTCACTTAGGTCATTGGGGAAAAAAATTACAGTGCTAGAGGCTGCTCCAACCCCGTTATCTAGAGTATTAGGGGAAGACATGGGAACATACCTTACAGATGTTCACCGTTCAAAAGGCATCGATATCATAACTAGCGATTATGTAATTCAGTTTAATGGTGACACAAAAATAGAGGCGATTACTACTAATCAAGGGATAAAAATCGAATGTGATGGTGTCCTGATAGGCATTGGTGTCTATCCTGACTCATCTTTAATTGATGGATTGTTAGAGTTTGATAATGGAATTTTAGTAGATGAATATTGTGAAACATCGTTATCCGGTATCTATGCAGCAGGAGATTGTGCAAGATGGCCTTACTCGGTAAATGGGGAACTCATTAGAGTGGAACATTGGGATCACGCTTTGAATCAAGGGAGAACTGCAGCGCTTAATATGCTACATCCTAAATCAGAAGTCTATAATAACATACCGTATTTTTGGTCCAATCAGCATCACTTAGCCCTTCAATATATTGGACATCCTACTAAATGGGAGCAAACAATAGTCAGAGGAAATGTGAATAATGATCAATTTACGATGTTTTACATTAATGATCAAAAAGTTGTGGGTGCATTGATTGTGAATGAGCCAAAGAATATTTTGCCGATTCGAAAACTAATAAAGCAAGAAGCCATAATCGATACAGAGGAACTTGCAGATGAAACATTAGACCTTCGAAAAATAGCTAAGAGAACTAAAACTTTAACAAATTAAAAAGAGGTGTTGAATATGTTAAAAACGACTATTGAGGGGACACAAACAGAAAACAAAAAAACGATGAATTTAATTGATTGTGATGTGCATTGTTTCCTTCCTTCTTTAGATGAATTAATTCCATACTCGGATGAATGGTTACACAAAATGATGAGTTTTGGAAAATTTAATAATGATTTTCTTAAAAATCAAACTGCTGGAGCTTTTGACTTTCCTAAAGCTAGATACCATAACCCTAATCATGTTTTACGATTAGATGCGACTACACCAACAGGAGGAGTTCCAGGATCCGATCCATATTTCGTAACAACGGATTTGTTTGATCGCTTTAACACAACATATGGCATTCTAAATGCGGGGCATGGGACCATGAGCTCCTATCATAATGTAGATGTTACCATTGCTTACAGTTCCGCTTTTAATGATTATCTCTATGATAAATGGATATCTGTAGATGATCGATTTAAAATGGATATGGTCGTACCTACTATTGATGCACAGGAAACTGTAAAAGAAATAGAACGCATAGGCAAAAAGCCAGGTGTAGTCGGGATTAATTTACAAAACATCAATAATCCACTTGGAAAACGCCATTTTTGGCCGATCTACGAAATAGCAGAACAATATGGTCTTCCAATTGTGCTTCACCCAGATTCTGAAGCATCAGGGGAATATGCTCCATCACAGTTTATCGGACCTGCCTCCACTTATATGGAATGGCATACATCCTTATCACTTGTTGCGATCAGACAGGTTAATAGTTTAATCTGTGAAGGTGTTTTTGAGAGATTTCCTAAACTTAAGGTGGTTTTTGTTGAGTACGGTTTTTCTTGGATGCCTCATTTAATGTGGAGACTTGATAAAGATTGGAAATCACTTCGAGACGAAATACCTTGGCTTAAAATGCTTCCGAGTGAATATATCAGAAGAAATATTCGCTTGGCCACACAACCATTCGAAGAATCTTTCCATCCAAAAGACATACTGACACTAATAGAAATGATACGTGCGGAAGATATGCTTATGTTTTCTAGTGATTACCCACATTGGGATGGTGAATATAGCACGAAAATATTCGCTCATTTTCCAGATGATCTTAAAAAGAAAATATTTTATGAGAACGCTTTAAAAACATACAGATTTTAAATTGAAGGAGGGAATGGCAATGAGTACAAAAACGTTGAATGAAGTTAAAGTCTGTAGAACTGAGGAATTAACCAATGGGCAACGAAAAATAGTAACCGTTGATAATATGTCTATTGCTATTGTCAATTCAGATAATCGTTTGTACGCGTTTAGAAATTCGTGCCCACATCAGGGCGCACCGTTAGAGTTTGGATCGATATCTGGTGCCATGGACTCTTCTGAACCACATAAATATGAATACGGTTGCCATAACGAAGTGATTAGATGTCCTTTACATGGCTGGGCATTTGATATGAAGAATGGTCATTCGTTATTTACTTCAAAAGTTAAAATAAAAACATTTGAAGTAAAAGAAGAAGAGGGATTTATTATATTGATGGTAAAGGGGAATCCTGAGAAAATCACTGTGTCAGATGTATTCGTTTCATGTTGCTAGTATAATAGTAAAAGCTTAATAAAAAAATATATTAATATATCATCACATTAGTTACATCATAAAGATGCTTCTAATGTGATGATTATTTTATTTGAAATGGTATTATAATAATTTCTTTATTTTTTACTAGTATAGTTTTCAATAACATCACGTATATAACCCATTGTTACTTCGGTGGCTTTTTCAGGTGAATAGCTCAACCGATTGTTTAGAATAGTTGTTAACATCCCTTTCCAAATAAAGATGGTTATACCCGTGATCGCTTCAACATCAGTACTTGATAACTCACCGTTTTCGATTGCTTCATTAATCATTGCCTTACTTCTTTTAGATAGGTCATTTTCCAGAACTAGCATTTTAATTTCCTCAGGGAGCTGAAGCAGGTCATTTTTATAAACCTTATAATACCTCTGTAACAGTTCATTAGGTTCTGTCCCAAGGTTTGAAATGAAAATGACATTGAAAATTTGAGGGTTATTAAAAGAATGCTTACAAAAACATTCCCAAGTTGATAAATATTTATCAATTGGCCCTTGGGCATTATCAATGTATACAGATAATTCTTTTATATAATCTTTTAAGAACCTTAATGATGCAAAAAATACTAGATGAGATAACTCATCAAAATAGTTGTAAATCGTAGAGCTTGTATAACCGGCTAAATCAGCTACTTTACGTGCAGTCACATTCTCGATTCCTTCTTCTTCTATAATCTGTGCAGTAGCATCAATGAAAAACTCCAGCATGCGTGTAACCTGTATTTCTTTTCTGCTCATTCAACTTCACTCCTAGGGTATTTTCGCAGTTTATGAACGTGATTATTTTGTTTGAAAATTCCACTTTTTTTCTGTAAATTATACCTGAAATATAAAGTTACCGAAACACCTTTTCATTTCTTTATTATCTTAAAATCAGTATACCACTTTTTTCCTTCACCTTTGCAAAACCCAGTACACCTTTTCACCAATCATATATCAATCTTTTATCCTTCCAGATAAAAGTGCACATTTTATATATAGAAGAAACGCGTTATTTTAGCTTATTACCTTAAAGAAGTGATGGGCTTTTTATTTGCCTAAGTATCAATCAGATATTCTTCTAAAATACAAAAACATCATTATATAAAGATAAAAAATACGAAGTAAGTATAATTCTATATTTGTTTTTTTAATCTAACTAAATCATGTGCTGTATTTTTTGATGTAATTGTGGGAACTTTTCAAACAATACCCTTGATATGCTCCTTTAACCGATAAATTGGATTCGGAAATAGGTTGTATAGAAGGGAATGAAGAATTTGGTTTCCGGAGCTATGTATCATATAAAGGAAAGGGGAAACCGAAGATCTGCATCATTTAATTAACGAGGTGATCATCTTACTTATTTAGAAATCCTCTACATGCATCCTTTTATATTCCATTCCTACTCCTTGACAACAACTATATACACTATCAAATTGAAACTGCGAATTTAAATTATTCTCTTTTTTATCCCCTCTTATAGATAATTCTTTATATATATCCTTTTTTAGCCTTTATAAAATGAATAATTTGAGAAATTACGTGAGTTGGGAATCACTACTCAACAGTAGATGGTACAGGGGTTAGAGATTATATGTATAAGGAAGCTGAACTTTGCCATTAAACTGCAAAGTCGCGATATCCACTATTCACAGAAAAGAGGAGCAACCCATCTTTCTTTGCAGCTTCCATCATTTTTGAAAATGCGAGACCCGCTTCTTCTGATACTGAGATTAGATCGATGCTTGTCCCGAATTTAATTCCCATATCTTCAATGACAGATAATGGCTTGATGTCTTCTTTTATACTAATCTGTTGGTTGGATAGTATTGTTAACGAGTAGCAAGTCCCCCTGGAAAATCTGATTCTCCTTGATTTCTATGGTCCTGATTTTCTTAACTGGAGGCTCTTTTTTATTCATAATAGAAACAACTTTTACAGATTGTGACCCTTCATTATCCTGGATATATGGTCTGAAACTCACAACAGCAACACCTATTGTGACACTCAAAACTACTAGTACTATCCATTTTTTCATACCGTTTTGCCTCTTGGTAGAATGCGAGTAGACCAATGTTCTCATGAAATCAAATCTTTTTACTATAATAGCACAATTTCTCTGTGGGAGAGAGGAGCAGAGGTACGCGTCTTAGCAATGTCGAAATAAAGGCATACACCGAAAAGCGGACGGCCTAGAAATTTGTCGAACTAAATTTCCGTTGAATGCCCCCCTTCGTAGATCTTTATATATGAAATGCTCGTAAATCATTTCCTACAGTTGTCTGGAACTGAAATTAAACATATAATTAAATTACTGATAATTTCGATTAGATGGAAGATTCTATGTGTTTATGAAAAAATTCGTCATAAAGATTTAGTAGAAATCTAAATGTTTAGGGGGAGAACTGTGGAATATAGAAAATTAGGAAATACAGGGCTGCAAGTTTCTAAATTAAGTTATGGTGCTTCTTCGCTAGGTTCAGTGTTTAAAAGAATAAGTGATGAGGATGGTATCCGTACAGTACATAAAGCTCTTGAGGGTGGAATTAATTACATTGACGTTTCTCCATATTATGGAATGACAACAGCGGAAACTTTGCTAGGCAAGGCCTTACATACGATCCCACGGGATAGCTATATTCTTTCATCTAAAGCTGGTAGATATGGTGAACACGATTTTGATTTTTCTTATTCTAGAATACTAAAAAGTGCGGAAGAGAGTATGTTAAGGCTTAATGTAGATTATCTAGATGTGTTGTTTTTACACGATATTGAATTTGAGTCGAAAGAAAAGATTCTGAATGAGGCGATACCAGCTCTATACCATTTAAAAGAAACAGGCAAGGTGCGTTTTATAGGTATATCTGGATTTCCGCTTAAGGCATTGGATACGATCATACAAAGCACAAAAAAATTAGACTTGGTTCTTTCTTATTGCCATTACACTTTACATAATAACAGTTTGTTAGATTTATTAGCTACAGATATTGGCATCGTGAATGCCTCGCCATTATCAATGGGATTACTAACAAATGCCGGCCCTCCTAAATGGCATCCAGCACCAAATGAGATAAAAGAAATTTGCCAAAGGGCTGCAGACTACTGCAACCAAAAGGGAGAAAATCTCTCAAAATTAGCTATCCAATATTCGGTCTCAAACACCAATATCCCTACAACATTAGTAGGAACAGCTAATCCGAAGTACATAGAAGAAAATATATCTTGGGTGAATGAACCAATGGATATGGATTTATTGGTTAACGTACAAGAGATATTAAGTCCGATAAAAAATATGACATGGAAAAGTGGGTTACTCGAAAATAATTAAAAGGAGAATACATAAAATTGATAAAATCCATTGTTTGTGAGGAACCAAATAAATTCGTCATGAGAGAAGTAGCTAAGCCCCAGTTAAAGAAGGGGGAAGCATTGATTAAAATTAAACGAATTGGTATATGTGGTACGGACTTGCACGCGTATGCAGGTAATCAGCCATATTTTAATTATCCGCGTATTTTAGGTCACGAGTTATCTGGTGAAATAGCTGATTTAAGTGACTCCTATGAACCTTTTGAAATTGGGGATTATGTGTCAATCATTCCTTATCTAGAATGTGGTCAATGTATAGCATGTAAAAGTGGAAGAACAAATTGTTGCCAACATTTAAACGTAATTGGCGTTCATGTAGATGGCGGGATGCAAGAGTACATAGCAGTACCGATTAAGAACTTGGTAAAAACGAATGAAATAAGTTTAGATGCAGCAGCCATTATTGAATGTTTAAGTATTGGAGCACATGCTGTCAATCGTGCAAATATACAGCAAGGTGAGTTCGCATTAGTTATTGGAGCAGGTCCAATAGGGCTTGGAATTATGAAGTTTGCCCACTTAAAAGATGCTCGTGTGATCGCGATGGATACGAACGAAGAAAGATTAGCATTTAGTAAAACATGGGGCTCAGCGGAATTAACCGTCAATGCTACAACAGATATCCAAGAAAGCTTATTAAACATAACAAATGGTTCAATGCCAACTTTAATTTTTGACGCTACAGGTAACTCGAAGTCAATGGAAAATACGTTTAATCTATTAGCACATGGTGGTAAATTGGTTTTTGTTAGTTTAGTAGAGGATACGATTTCTTTTTATGATCCGGACTTTCATAAAAAAGAAACGACATTATTAAGTAGTCGTAATGCAACCTTAGAAGATTTTGAATTTGTTTTTCAAGCTATACGTAATGGTGAAGTTGATACAGATCAATTTATTACAAATCGAATTCATTTTGATTCGTTAATCGAAAGTTTTGAAAGCCTTTTAGATCCAAAAAATAAAGTGATAAAAGCTATTGTTGAGCTTTAAAGGGAGTGTTGAATATTGCGTATTGATGCTCATCAACATTTTATGAAATATAATCCTGCTGAATATCCATGGGTTTCAGATGAAAACCACATGTTAAAATCGGTCTTTATGCCTGACGATTTATATCCAATCATGAAAAATGCAAATATGGATGGAACCATAGCCGTACAGGCTAGACAATCCATTGAGGAAACGGAATGGTTATTGGATTTAGCTGACCAATATGATTGGATAAAAGGCGTAGTTGGCTGGTTAGATATATGTTCTCCGGATTTTGAAAATCAACTTCAGAAGTATATCAACCTTCCAAAATTGAAAGGTATACGCCATGTAATTCATGATGAACCCGACGATAGTTTTATGCTATCCGATCGTTTCCTAAGAGGGATGGATATTCTCCAAAATTATGATTTAACCTATGATTTATTAATATTTGAAAGGCATCTTCCACAAACGATTCAATTAGTAAAGCAATTCCCTAATCAAAAATTTGTGATTGATCATATTGGAAAGCCACTCATGAATACTAAAGAACCATCTGCATTTTGGAAAGAACATATCGAAGAATTAGCGGGATTTAATAATGTTTACTGCAAAATTTCAGGGTTAGTAACGGAACCAAAATATGAGAATTGGCGTGCAGAGGATTTTACACCCTATTTAGATATTTTATTTACATTATTTCGTCCCAACCGCTTGATGATTGGATCGGATTGGCCGGTTTGTACTGTAAGAAGCGATTATCAAAGTGTGATGAGTATAGTTACAAATTACATAAGTTCATTCACAGCTGAAGAAAAAGAATATGTACTTGGAAGAAGCTGTGCGGAGTTTTATGGTTTAGAGAGCGCATTCTTTTAAAAAGGAACTTGTTATAATTGAAAAAGAAAGGGCCGATTAGTAGCAATCTGTACTAATCGGCCTTTTTTTGAATACATCAATTTCAAACAAGCGTTTGTTTAACGGTCTATCCCAGTGATACCACATGTTTAACATTTCAATCAATCGTTTGTTTGAATTGAATTTTGTTGGGAAAGGTGTTTGTAAGCTAAACTGTTATACCCCTATTTTAGTATCTCGGTATAAGGTCTGAGAACCCTTGGTAATGAGTTGTTTAAAAAAATCTCATTTTAACAATCGTTTAAGTGGAATCCCTTTTAGTGGTGTAAATTGGCAAAAGTTCAACTAATGAATGAATCGTTCACAATTGTTTATGTTAAGTAGCGAATGCCATTTTTAATAAAAATTATAGGAATTGAGGTGGTTTAGGTGAAGAACCTTTTTTTGATCATACTGGCATTTGGTCTAAGTTTTTCCTTAGCTGGTTGCGGTGGAGATAACCATGCTGGAGATACGAATAAGCCCAATGAAACCTCCAAGCAAGGAGCCGCAGAAAAGGATTCAAAAGCAAAGGAAGATGAACAAACAGAGCCGAAGCTTGAGATTGTAAAATCTACTGGTGGAGTGTGGAAAGATTCAATCGATAATGTTTGGGTCCATTCTGCAGCGGTTTTTGAAAATACAGGAGAAGTCCCGATAGAAATTGGAGAAACCCAAATGAACTTTAAAGGCAAGGATGGAAGCATTTTGGGTACAGCTCAAATGGTTTACGCCGTTCCAAGTATTGTTTCTCCTGGAGAACAGGCTTATATCTCTGAAACCACCATTCTTGAAGGTGTTACAGATCCAGGTCAATATGCAGAGACCACTTATAATTTTTCATTTGATGATACAGACGGGTCTGCTAATTTACTTGAAGTGTCAGGTATAAAAGTGATTCCGGCTACCGATGAATGGTCAACTCCCTATCGAGTTACAGGCATTGTAAAAAATACAACAGATGAATTGCAAGATGACATTCGAATTTCTGCAGCGTTACTGGCTGAAGATGGGACATTATTAGGTGTTTTAAATGGTGGAGTAGATGTAGGAGTGAATCCTGGTAGTGAAGCGGGTTTTGAATTAAACTACCCTGAAGTTCCGGGCGAAATTGCTGGAAAAGTTAAGACTGCCGAAGTTAAGGCATATGGTTGGACCTGGTAAAAACTAAAAAGCTTTCGAGGAGAGATTTTTATGTTAAAAAAGCTTCTTTTTTTTCTCCTGTTTTTTATAGTATTCCTGACAGCTTGTGGAGGGAATGACGAGGAAAAAGCGAAACAGGATAATGCTGAGAATAAAAATGGTGAGGAAAACAGCGAGCAAATTGAAGTAGATAAGGGTCTGTTAAATGTTGAAATTACATTACCACCTACATTTTTTGAAGGTGAGGAAGACCTTGACACTACTATAGCAGAAGCAGAAAAAGAAGGCATTAAGGTAACCAAAAATGAGGATGGTTCGCTTACCTACAAAATGTCGAAAAAAAAGCATAAGGAAATGATGCAAGAGTTAAAGACAGGTATGGTTGCTACCATTGATGACATGAAAAACGATGAAGATTATGTATCGATTCAAGATATCACCCATAACGACTCATTCTCTGAGTTTACCCTGATTGTTGATAAAGAGAAATACGAAAATAGCTTTGATTCATTGGCTGTCTTCGGCCTGGGTTTTTCCGGAATGTACTACCAGTTGTTCAGTGGTGTTGACCCAGAAGACTATCAAGTAAAGATCAACGTACAAGATGCTGTTACAAAAGAAGTTTTCAACGAGGTCATTTACCCTGACGCGTTTGAAGAAATGGAAGAAGAACAACAAGACGACCAAGGACATTCTGGTACACATACTGGGGGCTAGGGGATCAATTATGGTGGGAAGGGACTTATCCCTTGTCCCACCACTGTGACTCACAGCCCCCTTTGTTTATCTTCCTTGACAAAAGACTTTGACTAATCATGGCAATTGATAGTCTCACAGTGCTCGATTAAAATTAGGTAAGGATTGATAAAATTGAGATAGGGATGAGCACTGTGAAAATTAATCGCATTCACCACGTAGCAATTATTTGCTCGGACTATGAGAAGTCAAAAGATTTTTACGTAAATAAGTTGGGTTTTTCCATTTTAAATGAAACTTTTCGGGAAGATCGTGGATCATACAAGCTTGATCTGGCCGTTGGGGATACCTATCAGATCGAATTGTTTTCCTTTGTTGATTCGCCAAAAAGACCGAGTTATCCGGAGGCAGCGGGTCTTCGCCATTTAGCTTTTGAGGTAGATGATATAGGAGAAGCGGTGGAGGAGTTAAGGTCAAAGAATATCGCAGTTGAAACGATTCGCATTGATGAGGTAACAGGGAAGAAATTCACATTTTTTAAAGACCCTGATGATTTGCCTTTAGAAATTTATGAAAGGTAGCTTTTGAGAAGAATGGGGAACAGGGACTTACGAATAGCCTTTTTCCTGTTCCGTCTTGTTCAAATGAGGTTTTATCCCAAATCCCCTTGATTCAACCGTCTTTGAAGTTCTTTAATCATAAGAGACGGTTTACTAATGACGCCATCAACCGGGGTTCCGAGATATAGTTGGAGGGCAGCGATTGTTTTTGCGTTAAAGTAACCGTCTACTATTAGTTTTTTTTTTGCTGGTTTAGGTTTTGGAGAAGATGTCTGATGAGTCCGAGGATCTCCATATTTTACACCTTCCTCCCGACAAATAGCGCGTACCACACATTCGTACATACCTTCTCGATATGCTTTATTCTTGATCTTTTCCGATTGCGGGCCATCGACAAATTCATATTCTAGTATCGTAGTCCGACAAGCTCCTGTTAATCGATGCATATAGTAATAATCTCCACCGACTGCATTCTTGCGGGTGTATACAGGCCGTGGTCTCACGGGATAACCAGCTTTTTTAAATTCCTCAATCAGCCATTGCTCAAACTTGCCGTCGGAATAAATGGAATGGATGGTTTCAGCCCCATTTCCTCCACCTGCGTTAAAATGATGGGAGATGCACTTCTTGTACTTCTTCACCTTCGAGGTTCTCGGTTCGGGATTGAGTGTCACATCTTTTGCTCTTGTTACATCACTTGCAATTCCTAGTTCGTTTAATCGTCTCTGTACGTAGAGTGCAGCTTCTAAGGTATATGCTTTTTCTGTATTCCCTTTCGCTACTGCACCCGGGTCACTCCCGCCATGTCCAGCATCTTGAATCCAACTCATTTCGTAAGTCACTCCTTTTTATTAATTGATAGTTTTGACATCATCAGAAAGAAGGGTAAGGATGAAACACATAGAGATTACCGCTTTGAGCACCTTTCTCATTTTCTGTTTCATAGGCAGTTAGCATATTGAACTTGATACATTTCCAAAGCATTCGCTTTAATGTTGATCGAGATATTGAATGTTCTTGTAAGTCTTCAGAGGTGAAACCGACTATCTTGTTCATCGTCTCATGGCATACCCCTGGGACTTTTAATGATAATTGAATTAACTGATTCAATCCGATCAATTCTCCTCGTGTGAACCTTTTTTGATGATCAATGAGCCAAATTTCCATATTGACTTTAAACTCCTCGTAGTCATGAAACTGGGAATACTCCTGAATCTCCTGATCAGAACTTATTTTGATTCTCAACTCACTTGAACCCCCTTTTACTATTGTTATAGGATTCAAAGAGGAAAAAGGGGCATCATTTGGTTAGAAAAACGGGAGAGTAGTAAGTGTCGTAGTCGCTTTCAACTATTTTTTGAAAATCGAGTAATCGATCCGTTATTCTTGATAGAATAGTAGTTGGATTTGCACTATATTTCAAAAAAGTCTGATTTAAGATTCAGGGAGTGATGAAAATGTACGAATTGAAAAAGTCTAAGCCGGAAAAGGCATTTATTTCAGAGCCTTTTGGTGTGTTTTATCCAGGGTTTATGGGGTCTCAATATTACAGAATACCAGCCCTGTTTAATACCCAAAAGAACACACTTATTGCTGGAATTGACCGTCGCGTGGAAGATGGGGCAGATTCACCAAACAATATAGATGCGGTCATTCGCAGGAGCTTTGATCAGGGAAAGACATGGGAAGAAGACGGAATTGTGATCAATGATTACCCTGACCAGGCATCCAATATTGACTTGTCCTTTTTACAGGATAAATCGAATGGACGAATTTTCGCTCTCGTTGATGGATATCCTCACGGGGCTGGCCTAATGGGCGGATTCGGCAAAAACTCATACAAAGGAACAGGATTTAAAACGATTGATGGAAAGAAATATATGTTTCTAAATGACGAGGCTGGAAATGAATATACGATCAGGGAAGATGGTAAGGTTTATAATCATGAGGGGGAATTAACCTCTTTTTCTGTGGATGAAAAGAGAAACATCTATCAAAACGATAAAAAA
The DNA here is from genome assembly GCF_036965045.1 of Bacillus sp. JJ1533. Lineage (NCBI taxonomy): Bacteria > Bacillati > Bacillota > Bacilli > Caryophanales > Bacillaceae > Bacillus > Bacillus sp. JJ1533. The sequence goes on from NZ_JBALOV010000017.1 coordinate 41,764, forward strand.
ATAGACCATATTTTCAGTGAAACTTCTCCATTAAAACCTTTCAAAACGTCATATTTGGAATTGTACTTCAGCGATGATGAGGGAGAAACATGGAAAGGTCCAATTGATTTGAATAATCAGGTTAAAGAGGAATGGATGCTCTTTTTAGGTACAGGACCTGGAAATGGGATTCAACTGACGAAAGAGCCTTATCAAGGAAGACTTGTTTTTCCTGTGTATTTCTTAAACGATATTCATAGGCAAGCTAGTGCTGTTATTTACAGCGATGACAACGGAATAACATGGCATCGCGGAGAATCACCGAATGAAGGTAGAGTAGTCGGGGATGGTGAAGTGATTCATGAAAAGGATTTCACGGATTCAGCCTATGAAATTACGGAGTCTCAAGTAGTGGAAATGCCGGATGGGCAGCTTAAGTTGTTTATGAGAAATCGCTCGGGTTATGCACAAATGGCTACAAGCTTTGATGGTGGGCAGACATGGGATTCCGAGATTGTGACGGAAAAGGATTTAGTTGCCCCGTATAGCCAAATGTCCGCAATACGTTACAATGGCCAAATAGATGGAAAGGAAGCTGTTGTTTTCTCGAGTGCAAATCATTCTACAAGCCGAATTGATGGGACTGTCAGAATAGGGCTAATTGAAGAAGCGGGTACGCATGAAAATGGCCGCATCAGATATTCTTTCAATTGGAAATATGAGCAACTGGTTAAAGAAGGCACATATGGATACTCGAGTCTAACCAATCTGTCTCATGGCGAAATCGGTCTGTTTTATGAAGGGACACCTAATACGGTTATGGATTTTATCAAGTTTAATGTGGAATTTGTAAAATCGGGAAGATGAGCTTGAAATGTAAATAAGGGGGACGGATTATGTCCCCCTTAGCTCCTTTTACTGCGAACTAACTTTGAACCTTGGAAATGGTCAAATAAGAGTTGAAGGGCTTCTTTTTTATCTTTGTTTTTCAGAGCCATTAGAATGAGACGATGTTCCTGAATGGCTTTTTCTTTTTCTTCTTTAGATAATTCCTCGGAGGATAAATTAGAAAAATATTGAACAATAATGCTGCCTAATTGTACGAATAGTTCATTATTCGTGGCAGAAATTAAGCCAAGGTGAAATTCGATATCATATTTGGTGAATTCCTCTAAGTCTTTGCTCTTGCTCATATTCTCAATACTACTTTCCAGTTCATCCAATTGTCCAATATTTGTCTTTTCGATGAGGTGCTCAACGGCTGACTTTTCAAGTAGATGTCTTAGTTCAAGGAGATCTTCCGTGTTATTATCGTTCATTTGCCAAAACTGCAGGAGGTTATTGAATACAACACTTGAATCGTCTGTATTTACGAAAGCCCCTTCCCCATATTTGATGGTAATGATTCCTGTTGACTCTAACGCATGTAAGGCCTCTCTAATGACAACTCGACTTACATCAAACATTTTGACAAGCTCTCGTTCTGACGGCAGTTTATCACCCGTAGTTAAATTATTTTTTACAATATAATCCTTTAATGTATCACTCACAATTTTGCTAAGCGTATATCTCTCTTTGTCCTCAATTGGATTCATGTTTCCATACACCTTCTCTATTATTCTTCATTTAAACATCTTAATCTAGAAAATGATACAAGTGACTTAAATGTGTTCTCATTGTATTCTTTGCCAGATTTACATTTTTGTCAATAATTGCCTCTATAATAATTTTATGTTCCTGATAAGAATTTAAATAATCCTCAATTTCCGTTACTTCTTCAAGTTGGTTCATATTAAAATAATCATTTATCATCGAAGAAAGCTGAATAAAGGTTTCATTTCCAGTCGCTTGGAAGAGGGCTTTGTGAAAAAGAAAATCTTCCGTTTTCGCTTTTTCTCCCCGTTTTATTTTCTCTAAAAGAAGCTCGTTCCAGTGCTTCATTTTATGAATAAGTTCAACCTGATCATGCTCAATAGCGAGCTCAACGGCACCAAGCTCTAAAATCATTCGAGTGTCGATAATTTCTTTAAACTTCGCTTGATCATAATGTAAAAAGGGGGATAGGCTTTTAAGAACATTTTGTAGTTTTACCTCTTTTACAAAAATGCCTGATCCTTGTTTCATTTCAATAATGCCATTCGATTGGAGGGATTTCAGTGCTTCCCTTACACTCGTTCTACTCACTCCAAGCATGTCAACGATTTCTTTCTCGGTAGGGAGCCGATCCCCTGGTTGGCATTGATTTTCTGTTATGTACGTTCGAATGCGGTCAATCACAATTTCGGTTACGGTTTGTTTACGTTTTATCATCCAAAAGGCTCCTTTTACGAATGAATTTCCATACAAAGAAAATTCATTTTAAAAATATTATTCTAAAAATTTATAAAATGAGATTGACAACTCATGTTGCAAACGGTTACACTTTTATCAAGTAGTCAGGTGGTATTACCATAGTATGATTTCTCGTACTTTTTATTATAAAGGATAACTTCAAAGATTGATAGAGTTTTTCATAATATGGTAAGACCATCCTATAAATAAACCAGAAATGAAGGTGTGCTTAAATGGGTGTTTGGGATTTAGATAGGCTAAAAGGAGTATTTGTTGCGATGTATTCAGCCTATGATGATCAGGGTGAGGTTTCTGTAGAACGTGTGAAAAAGCTTGCACGCTATTATGCAGACACAGGGGTCAAAGGTTTATATGTAGGCGGAAGCTCAGGCGAGGGACTTTTACAAACAGCTGAAGAACGAAAGCAGGTCGTTGAAGCTGTCATGGAAGAAGTCGGCGAAGAGCTAACCATCATCGTTCATGTAGGAGCAAACTCGACGAAAGAAAGTGTAGAATTAGCCGTCCATGCGGAAAAATGTGGGGCTCATGCGACATCTGCGGTGCCTGCCATTTATTATCGATTATCCGAGGATTCAGTGGAAGCTCATTGGAAAGAAATTATTAATAGTTCATCTCTACCTTTTATTATTTATAATATTCCGCAGACAACAGGCTTCCATCTGTCACAGGGTTTACTTAAGAAAATGGCAACTTATGAAAAAGTAGTCGGCATTAAAATGTCTGGCGAAAGTACATACGAACTTCAGCAATTTAAGGCGAACGCCGGAAAAGAATTCTTAGTGTATAACGGCCCTGATGAGCAATTTTTGGGTGGAAGATCAATGGGTGCTGATGGAGGTATTGGTGGAACCTATGGTGTGATGCCTGAATTATATGTGGCGCTTGACAGACTATTTAAAGAAAGTAAACTCATTGAAGCGCAGGAGCTGCAATTTAAAATTAATGCCATTATTACGAAATTATTAAGCTATCCATCCCTAATGGGGGCAACTAAATATATTTTATCACTTCGTGGAATTGAAACGGGTCAGCCTAGATTGCCGTTGTTACCGGTTACATCATTCAATCATGAATCATTAGTCGAATTGAATGATGAGATAAATGAAGTAATTAAAGATTATTCAATGGAAAAGGGGAGGGTTTTTTGATGAAGAAGTTTAAAGTTTTTGTCTTGATTTTAGTAAGTGCATTACTGATTGTCGGCTGTTCTTCGAAAAATAATGCAAGCACGCCAGCTGAGAAAGAAGAAAATAATCAACAAACACCGTCTGCACCAGCAGCAGAAAGTGATGGCGCATTAAACATTACGTACTTTGACCCGAATGGAATGTCAGATCGAATAGCAGGAGATGTTTGGCTAAATAGAGGAGACCTGTACAAGGTTTTAATGTTTAGAAGCTTATTCTTACCAGAGCCAGATCTTCAAAATGTAAATCCGGACTTAGCTGAAAGCTACCAAGTATCTGATGATAAACTGACATATACGATTAAGATGAAAGATGGCTTAAAATGGCACGATGGCGATGATTTAACAGCTGAGGATGTAGTGTGGAGCATTAAGACAGTTCTAAAAGCGTCACAGGTGAACGCCATTTATACAACAGCATTTTCATCAATTGAAGGTGCTGCAGATTGGAAAGATGGGAAAAGTGATGACCTTTCAGGAATTTCCTTTGAAGGCAATACTGTAACAATCAAACTTGATAGCCCAGTGGGTAACTTTATTCCGGTGCTAGGTCAATTTGCCATTAAACCAAAGCATTTACTAGAGAATGAAAATCCGCTTGAAATCCATAACTCTGAATTCTGGAAAAACCCAGTTGGTAGCGGTATGTATAAAATAGAAAAAATTGAACCAGGGAACTATGCTACATTCGTTCCAGCAGAAACCTATGAAGGTACAAAACCAAAAATTCAAAAGCTAGTTCTTACAGCTATGTCAGAACCAACAGCAGCAGCTAAAACTGGTAAACTAGATTTCTTTAATACAAACGTTGCCGAGTTTATTGAAGGGATGAAGGAAGTAGACGGTTTCTCTTCACATCCAATTGATATCCTATTCTACCGATACTTTGTTGTGAATATTCAAGGTGCTGACGGCAATGTCAACGAAAAAATGGCCGACAAGCGCGTCCGAGAAGCATTAATGTATGCAATTGATCGAAAAACACTAACTGAACAGCTATATCCAGGATTATCCGCATTACTTAGCACTGGAGTTCCAACTTCTTTTGATGAGTCCTATGGGGATGCACCTGAGTATGAGTATAATCCTGAAAAAGCAAAGCAATTATTAGAAGAGGCAAACTTTGACTTCAATCAAACAATTAAGCTTCGTTTCTATTACGGAGATCAAACATCTGTTAACTTTATGACAGCGGTTGCGCAGTATTTAACCAATATTGGGATGAAGGTTGATGTCCTGAAGTTCCAAGGAGATGCTACAACAGAGCTTTATAAAACAAGAGATTATGATATCGCTCTTAAAGGCTTATCTGCTTTCGGACTTGAAGAGTATTACGCGGAGTATGCTTCAACAAACCAAAGCTTTATCAATATTATTGGTAAGGAAGGGCATTTCGATGAGCTTGTTAAGAAATTAAATGAAACAGAAGATCTTGATGAGCGTCAGGCAATCCTTACTGAATTACAAAAGCTAGAAGTGGAACATCTCTACAAGCTTCCATTGTATACAACGAAAAACTACTTCTACATTAATGATAATAAAGTGAAGACAGCTAGTAAGTTCGGAAACCCATGGTATAACTACGACATGGACTTCGAACAATGGGAGATTATTAAATAGAAACCGTCAACACTTCTTTGTGAAACGAATAAAAAACAATTCGCAAGTCTGCTTAGAACAGATTTGCGAATTGTTATAGATAGACTTAGGTGGTGAAGTCATTGTTACATTATATACTTAGAAAATTTTTAATTATGATACCGATGCTATTTCTCATCAGCATTATTGTCTTTTTCTCTATTCAATTATCTCCAGTCGATCCAATCTATTATTCTGCCACTCCCGATATGATGGCAAATGCAGCAAATCTCGAATTACTTAGAGAGCAGTTAGGATTAAATGATCCAGTATATATACGTTATTTCCGTTGGATTGGTGGGATTTTAACTGGAGACTTTGGGTATAGCATCCTAACAGGACAGCCAATTGCAGAGATGTTGATGTTACGATTGCCTGCCACAGTTGAGCTTGCACTTGTTGCCTTAGTACTTTCCACCATTATTGGTGTGCTATTAGGATTAATTTCCGCGATTAAGCAAAATAGTTTTCTTGATTATTTTTCTCGAAACATTGGTGTAATTGGGATTTCAATACCTGAATTTTTCTTCGGGATTATTATGATTCAATTTTTCGCAATTAAACTAGGCTGGCTTCCAACTGGGGGACGAATTGATGTGAATGATATTACGTTCTGGGATAGACTTCCTAACTTGATTCTTCCAGCCCTTACCCTAGCAATCGGTATGTTAGCTGTATTACTGAGATATACAAGAAATTCGATGCTAGATGTACTGAATAAAGATTATATTAAAACAGCGAGAAGTAAGGGGATTCCAGAATGGAAAGTCATCCTCTTTCATGCATTCCGAAACTCAATGGGGGCAATCTTAGTCATTCTGGCATTCCGTCTTCCAATCTTAATCGGTGGTTCCGTTATTATTGAAGCCGTATTCTTGTGGCCGGGAATTGGATCGACAATCCTAAGCTCCGTTTCATCCAGTGATTATCCAGTTATCATGGTCACAACGATGATGTTGGCTTCGGCTATTTTAATTGCTAGTTTTTTAGTAGACATTTTTGCAGCATTACTAGACCCAAGAGTCCGGCTAGATTAAGGGGGGACAAACATGGAAACTCCAATTGTAACAAACGATACAGTTGTAAAAACGCATAAAACAAATCTATGGAAAATACGTGCCAAAAAGATGTGGGCAAATAAACTAGCTTTCTTCGGACTTATTGTATGTTTACTTATGACATTAATGTCCATATTTGCTCCATTTATTACAAAATACGATCCGAGTTATATGGATTTAACCAATATCACACAGCCGCCAAGCTGGGAACATTTATTTGGAACAGATAAATTAGGCAGGGATGTTTTCGCACAAATTCTATATGGTGGACGTGTTTCGATCTATGTCGGTGTAATAAGCTCCTTAGGCGGAACCCTTATTGGTGTCGTTTTAGGATGTCTTGCAGGCTATTTTGGTGGAAAACTTGATAAATTGATGATTCGCTTTTCTGAAGTCTTCATGACATTCCCGGAGTTAATTTTGGTATTAGTCATTGTATCACTGATTGGTCAAGGAATTAACAATCTAATTATCGTTTTTATTATTACTGGTTGGATGACAACGTTCCGTCTTGTGAGAAACGAATTCCTATCTGTAAGAGAAGAAATGTATGTGAGTGTCTGTCATTCGTTCGGCATCCCTAAGTTTTCGATTATTTTTAAGCATATATTGCCGAATACGATGAGTCCGATCATCGTTGCATTTACAGTAAACGTTGCGATGTTTATTTTATCAGAGGCTGGTTTGAGCTTCTTAGGTCTTGGTGTTCCGATTACAACACCAACATGGGGTAACATTATGAACGCTGCAAAATCAATTGATGTTGTGACTGATTATTGGTGGCTATGGGTTGCTCCCGGTATGGCGATTTCGTTGTTTGTTTTGGCAATCAATTTCTTAGGGGATGGACTACGTGACGTACTAGATCCAAAACAGTGAGGTAATAAATGATGAAAAAAAATGAGTATACATTAAGAGTGAAAAATTTATCCACGTCGTTTAAGAGCGGCAAAGAGTCAATCAAAATTGTAAAAGATGTGTCATTTGATGTACACCGTGGAAAGCTTTTGGCGATTGTTGGAGAATCAGGATGTGGGAAAAGTGTAACCGTCCACTCTGTCATGCAGCTATTGCCAAAAAACGGTCAAATCGATCAAGGTGAGGTCCTTTTTAATGACGGTGAAAAGGAAATCGATTTAGTGAAGCTTGGAAAATACAGCAAAGAGATGAGAGCGATTCGTGGCGGGAAAATCGGTATGGTTTTCCAGGACCCAATGGCTTCCTTAAATCCTACTCATCGAATCGGCAGACAAGTTGCTGAAAACTTAATCGAGCATTATAAAATGCCGAAAAAAGAGGCTATGGAAAAGGTTATTGAATTATTTAAGCGCTTAGGCATACCAGATCCAGAGCAGCGGGTTAATGATTACCCCCACCAATTTAGCGGTGGTATGAGACAGCGTGTGATGATCGCGATTTCGATGATATGTAACCCTGATTTGGTGATTGCCGATGAGCCAACGACAGCACTTGATGTTACCATTCAAGCGCAAATCATGGATTTGTTGAAGGAGCTCCAACATAAATACAATAAATCGATTATTCTTATTACCCATAATATGGGGTTAGTAGCAGAGGTAGCTGATTATGTTGCCGTTATGTACATGGGGAGAATCGTAGAATACGGAACGGTGAGAGAGATTTTAAAAAATCCAAGTCATCCATATACCAAATCTCTTCTGAAGTCTGTTCCTGTCATGGGGCTGGATAAATCTCAAAAACTAGCAACTATACGCGGAACGACTCCAAATCCAAAATACTATAGTGGCGGGTGTGAGTTTGCAGACCGTTGTGATTTTGCAATGGAAAGCTGTCGAACGGCCGATGTTTCAGATGTTCACATTTCAGATAGCCACAAAGTACGTTGTCTCTTATTTGCGAACAAAGAGGTGATTGCAAAATGATAGAAACGAAAGAAAAACAGCAAATAGACCAGGATACGATATTCAGCATCAAGAATTTAAAAAAGCATTATCCCGTACTAGGCGGTTTTTTTCGAAAGCAAATTGGGACGGTTAAGGCAGTAGACGATATTACGATTGATATCAAAAGGGGTGAAACCCTAGGTATTGTTGGAGAGTCGGGCTGTGGTAAGTCTACTCTCGGAAAAACGATGATGCTATTGGAAAAGCCTACAGATGGTGAGCTGCATTACAATTTTGATGGCCAGGAAAAGGATATTACCAAATTGGATGCAAAGGGCGTTTTTGATTTTAGAAGTCGCGTTTCAATGGTTTTTCAGGATCCGTATTCATCCCTTAATCCATCTAAGAGAATCATTGAGGCATTTGATGAGCCATTGAAGGTTCATGGTTATAAGGACCCTGCTGAAAGAAAACAAAAGATTATCGATTCATTAAAAATGGTTAATCTGAACGAGGATTATTTGTATCGCTATCCGCATGAATTTTCTGGCGGTCAAAGACAACGAATTAGTATTGCGAGAGCACTCTGTATTAATCCAGAATTAATCATTTGTGATGAACCCGTTTCAGCTTTGGATGTTTCAATACAAGCTCAAGTTCTTAACCTAATGAAGGAAATTCAGCAAGAATTGAACTTAACGTATGTGTTTATTGCCCACGATTTAAGTGTTGTGCAGTACATGAGTGACCGTGTTGTGGTGATGTACTTAGGTAAAATTGTTGAAATTACGGATTCATCAGAGTTACATATCAATCCGCTGCATCCGTATACAGAAGCCTTACTATCAGCAGTACCTGTACCGACATTAGATGAGAAGAAAGAGCGCATTATTTTGTCCGGCGATGTACCAAGTCCAATTAATCGTCCAAAAGGATGCCCTTTCAGCAACAGATGCCCGAAAAAAATAGACATTTGTACTCAAGTCGAGCCAGCCCTACTGCCGCACGGAAATGATCGCCACCAGGTTGCTTGTCATTTATATTCCTAGTGTGACCGTGTCCCACAGGTAAATAAAAATAGGAAGAGTGAGGAACAATGCAAAACACCCAAAAGTATTTGTTTTTAGACTCTGGAATTATCAATGGCCATTATTGTGACAATGTGAAGCTGCATCTACAGTCGGTCCAAAAGGATACGGTGAATAATCCTTTATTTAAAGAGGAGTTTTTCGCAAATCCTCCAAAAAAGTGGGAACCGCGCTATGACAACGGCTACCCAAATGTCTTTTACGATAAATACGCGGAACTTTACCGCTGCTACTATACGACATTTTTAGTCGATTATCATTCATCGGAAACACCATTGAAGGAACGACCAGGCATCCAGTACGAGCCACACTCTTCTCGAGTAACAGGATTCTGTTATGCAGAATCCAAGGATGGCATCCATTGGGAAAAGCCAAACTTAGGCTTGGTCGAGTTTGACGGAAATAAGGATAACAATATTATTTTACGAAATGCTCATGGTTCTTGTGTGCTTTTAGATGAAGAAGAAGAGGATCCAAATAAAAGATATAAGCTTCTAACAAAAATAGACTTTTCACATGAAGATCATTTTATGGGAGTATGTTTTTCAAGTGACGGTATCCATTTCAGCGATCCGGTTCCTTGGCCAAGGTTTAACCCACATGCCGATACGTACAATTATTTCTTTAGAGATCCTGTAACGAACAGATTTGTTTTGATTACGAGAATTTGGAAGAACGGACTCCGCATTGCTGCTAAAAGTGAAAGTGAAGATTTTATTCACTGGTCAGAGCCAACAGAAATTGTACGAGGAATGGGTTTCCAATCGCAAGTCTATACAATGCCAGTTTTTAAATATGAAAACCTGTATCTTGGTATCCCTTCGATGTATAAAGAAGGTGATCGATCCGAGGATGACTTTGATACTGTTGATGTGAAATTAACCTTTTCGGTCGATATGAGAAATTGGGAATATGTATCACCGGATGAAAGCTTCATTACTCGGGGCGAAGGAAAATATCCTACCGGTGAATTTGATAGCGGGTGCATCTTTGCAAGTGTACCAGTTGAAATCGATGATAAATTATATTTTTACTACATGGGTGGCAACGGCCAACATACAAACTTCCGCGAAACTTCCTTTGCGCGAGGATATATTGAAAAAGATAAGTTTGCGTATTATGCACCGAACCAAGAGAACAGACAGGCAACGGTTACAACAGATGGCTTCAGCATTTTTGGAAACAATTTGAGTCTATTAGCAGATCTTGAAGATGGCGGCTCTGTACGATACGAGTTCATCAATCGCGGAACGCAAGAAGCGATTGAAGGATTTACTAGGGAAGACTGTGAACCAATCACGGGTTCGGGATGGACATCGATGAGCTTTAAAGGAAAAGACTTAACAGAGGTTGGCAATCGACCAGTTGGAATTCGTTTCATCTTTGAAAAAGCAAAACTTTATGCGCTTGATGGCTTCATCAACGTATTAAAAAGAAAGTACAACTCGTAATGGGCCAATGGGAAAGGTGCTGTGTCCCAAAACAAAGGATGAACAAATTGCAAAAGTAAATACGCTTTTGCAATTTGTTGTTTTCCAAGACGATAAAACACAGATGGAGAGATGTGTAATGAAGAAGGAAGAGTTCTTTTCAATCATACATAAAAATTTAATTGTTTCTTGTCAGGCACTAGATAATGAACCGCTCCATAGTTCCATGATTATGGCGAAAATGGCACAGGCTGCAAAAGAGGGCGGAGCAGTCGCGATTCGTTGTAATTCAGCGGTTGATTGTGAAGCCATTCAAAAGCAAACTGGCCTTCCTGTTATTGCACTGCTGAAAAGGAATTATCCGGACAGCGAGGTTTTCATTACGGCTACTCTTAAAGAGGTGAAAGAGCTCCTTACGGTTAAGCCAGATGTGATCGCTTTAGATGCCACTATTCGAAGAAGACCAAATGGTGAAACATTAGAAGAATTAGTTAGCTATATTCATAAGGTTAGTAAAACATTAGTCATGGCGGATATTGCCACAATTAAGGATGCTGAATATGCAATTCAGTGCGGTGTTGACATGATTTCGACTACACTTTCTGGATATACAGCTGACAGTCCAAAGCTTGAAGGCCCTGACTTTAATCTAGTTGAGCAATTATCTAAGACTGCAAGCGTACCTGTTATTGCAGAGGGCAGGATCAATACTCCAGAACAAGCCCGTAAAATGTTAGAGCTTGGCGCATATTCCATTGTAGTCGGGAGCGCCATTACAAGGCCTCAGCTTATCACGAAAAACTTTGCAGAAGGCATTGTTAGAGTATGAGAAAATTCTTAGCATTTGACATCGGAGGTACACATATTAAGTATGGAATTGTGACTGAAGAGGGGATCCTGCTATTTAGTGGATTAGTAGATACAGAAGCATATTTTGGCGGTCCAGCTATCGTTGAAAAAATAATAGGTTTAGGAAAATCATTGCTGGAAAGCTATTCAGTTGACGGAGTAGCCATTAGTACAGCGGGAGTCGTTGATATCAAATCTGGAAAAATTATAGCCGCATCCGGCACAATTCCTCAATACATAGGTGTTGAAATAAAAAGCCAAGTAAGTGAAGCTTTGGGATTGCCGGTGAGTGTAAGAAATGATGTTGATTGTGCCGGTCTTGGGGAGCTGTGGCTTGGCGGACATCAATCGGAAAACTTTATTGCCTTAACAGTCGGTACCGGAATTGGCGGAGCAATTGTCATTGATGGAAAAATGTACTCTGGACATAGCTTTAGTGCAGGCGAATGGGGCTATATGCAAATCGAAGGGAAACCATTTGAAAAGAATGCATCCGTGACTGGGCTTATTCGTTTTGCCCAGCAGTATAAAGAAAATCGAAATTGGACGGGTAAGGAAATTTTTGAGCTATATGATGCAGGGGATATCGAGATTAAAAAAGCAGTAGCTCAATTTTATCGCTATTTAGGAATTGGGATTTCGAATTTGATTTACATTTTTAATCCCGAGAAAGTAATCCTCGGTGGAGGAATTACGGCAAGGGGAGACCGGTTTTTACAAGAGGTTCAGGAAGAAGTTCAAAAACACCTAGAGCCGAGCTTTTATGAGAATACACAGATCGTATTAGCAAAGCTATCCAATCATGCCGGGTTAATTGGGGCCGTTTATCATTTTTTATGTGACGAGAAGTCTGTCACTCTGTCACACCATAAAGGAAGTGCTGTAAATTGAAGGTAAGCAAAAGCTATCAAACAGATGTATTGGTGGTTGGAGCTGGAATTGCTGGAATAAAGGCAAGCTATGAACTGTTAAAAAAAGGTGTAAATGTTTTATTAACCACCAAAACAATCGTAGTATCGGGGTCCAGCTTTTTCCCGTTAAAGGCTTCATTAGGTACACAGGTAACAAGGGGAGAAGCGGACAAGGCTGTTTTTTTATCTGATATCGAAGCGGTTAGTCATGGTATGCATGATGAGGAGCTTGCTCGAGTATATGTAGAGGAAATTCCTGAAAGAGTTAAAGAATATCAGGAGATTGGGATTGAGGCTACCAAACTTGAAGGTGCCAGAAAAGCTTGTTTTGCCAATCATGAGCGGGATATCTATTTATTACAAGATTGGGAGACAATCCGTAAAAATGTAAATGGTATTTTTAGAGAGTTTAGTAATCTGCAAACGATTGAGAACTGCCATGTTTTTTCGATTGTAAAAAAGGATGAAAAAGTGGCTGGTGCGTTTCTTCTAAATAAGGATGGAGAAATTATTTTTGTAAACTGCAAAGCGATTATCCTTGCGAGTGGAGGCTTTGGAAGCATTTATAAACATAATTTAAATCCTAACGATGTCGATGGCTCTGGGCATGTCCTTGCCTATGAAGCGGGAGCAAGTCTTGTGAATATGGAATTTATTCAATTCATTCCAGGAATCACATCCCCAAACTATAAAACATTATTTGGTGAGCAAACTCTTAAATATTGTATGGATCTTGTGGATGGTGAAGGGAAAAGTATTTTGGACGAACATCTGCCACCTGAGGTTGATAAGCGGGAAATGATGGATAATAGAAGCTCCCATGGACCTTTCACACATTCGTTGAAGTCTAGATACTTTGACATTGCAATGATGAAACGAATTTTCCAGGATAAAAATGAAAAGGGCTATCGATTGCTTTATAGCAAAGAAATTTATGAAAACCAGGAACAATTTTTCACAGTTTATCTGAATTGGTTAAAAGAAAAAGGAATTGATGTGGTCAAGGACGAGGTGAAGATTGCGCCATTTGCACATGCAAGTAATGGTGGAGTTGTGATTGATTCATACGGACAGACCGGTGTTGATGGATTATATGCAATTGGTGAACTTTCAGCAGGTGTTGAAGGGGCTAATCGTCTCGGAGGAAATTCAACAGGCTCATGCATGGTATTTGGAAAAAGGGCAGCTAATGCTTGCTATCAGTATGTCCAAGGTCATGAATTGTGCAAAGTTGAGATCCAAAGTGAGCTTGAACGAATCCGCAAAGATTGGGTAGAGAACGACGGCTCATACACGCCGCGGCATGTGATTGACGAAATCAAAAACATCATGTGGTATTACGGAAATGTCATTCGAAACGAGGAAGGACTCACACTCGCATTGGAGAAAATTGACCATCTCAGGGAGAATTATTCGGTCGTATCCTTCATGAAGGAGCCATCCCAGCGGAAGGGAGCACTGAAAGCGAAAAACTACCTTCAACTTGCCACGATACTCTTAAGTGCCATGAAAGAACGCAAAGAAAGTAGAGGGGCCCATTACCGGGAAGATTACCCCGAAGAAAGACCAGAGTACAACAAAAGACAGTATATCTCAAAGCCGAAACGGGTTGAGGTATGAAAAAGGGAAGCGGAACTTTGCAATATGACTTGCAAAGTTCCGCTTTTTTGGTTTTCGTAGCTTTGAAGATTTATTTTAAATAAATATGCAGGACTTGGATAAAACTAGAAAATGGAATAGTAGCTGACACGTTATGCTAGTATCCGAATAGTTCAGCAGCCTACAAGGGGCAGAGAACAGTAAACCCGTACCTGTGCCCATTTGGTGTCAAATTAGGGACAATCTTTTGTTTTCTAAATATTTTTTTAATATTTTTTTAATATTTTTATTGACGGTTTTTTCCATAGGATTTATAATGGGGTTAATCAGGAAAACGTTTTCTTGAAAAGTGACAACTTAGAAGTCTTCCAGTTGTTTTCGATACTTTTCCACATGTTTCCACACTATAAATGTTACTAATGTACTATAATAGTAATTTATTTATAAATATTTAGGAAAACGTTTTCCGCGACAAGGCTTCATATATGAGGGGGGAAGGGGCGGTAGCTATAAAAACATCTATAAAGGATATTGCGAAACAAGCAAATGTATCCGTTTCTACCGTTTCAAGGGTTCTGAACAATAGTAAATATGTTAGTGAGGAACTGAAAGAACGGGTCCTAGAGATCGTTAAAGAAACAGGGTTTAAACCCAATTTACTAGCAAAAGGTCTAGTAAATAAGAAGACTAATTTAATAGGTATATTAATACCGAGAATTGCGAACGACTTCTTTTCAGCTTTAATCGAAGGTGTTGAAGAAGTGGCTCAAACATACGGATATAATATTTTGCTTAGTACTTCGTATAACGATATTCAAAGGGAAATTGAGTATTTAAACATCTTTGAGGATAGACAACTAGATGGCATTATTTTTTCGGTTACTGAGTTCACGGAAGAACATCGTGCATTTTTTGAACGCACAGCTCTCCCAACCGTCTTTATCGGACAAAAGCTAGATAATCAAAACAAATACCCATATGTAACAATCGATAATGTAAAAGCTTCTTATGAAGCAACAAAATATTTAATCAATCAAAACCATGAAAAAATTGCAATTTTAGCAGGTCCTGAGTCGGATATGGCGACGGGAACGTATCGCTTGCAAGGCTACACAGAGGCTTTAGAAGAAGCGGGACTCGTTCCGAATCCATTGTGGCAGTCTAAGAGATTTCATACGATTGAAGATGGGTATCTTGCAACTTCACAAATCATGTCACAAAAGGATAAACCAACAGCCATCTTTGCTTGTTCCGATCTGCAGGCTCTCGGGGCGATTAATTATTTGCAAGAACATGGATACAAGGTCCCGGAAGATATATCAGTCATGGGATTTGATGATGTAGATTTAGCATCTATTTTTAGACCTAAACTTACTACTATTAAACAAAACCCAGTAGATATTGGGGCAACAGCGATGCGCTTGCTTATTGATCAAATGAGAAAGATAGACATTCAATCGAAGGAGAATTTAATTCCCTATCGACTAGTCGTTCGAGATAGTACAAAAAAATATCGTTGATTTGAAAGCGGTTAAATTCCTAAACACAAAAGGAGACGAGCACACAATGATGAAAAAATTAGTTTTAGCCGGTATGTCAGTTATTTTGCCACTTGGATTAATAGCATGTAGCAATGATGAAGGTTCCAAAGACGGCGCGTCTAGTGCTTCTAATGAAAATGTTTTAAAAGTAACATACCCATCCTGGTGGGAGGACTGGTTTAAAGGCCTTGAAGCTGACTTTGAAGCAGCAAATGAAGGTGTTGACGTTCAATTAGTTCCTCTTCATGACGATGTCACAACAAAACAAGCCATGATGATGAAATCTGCTGAAACTGCACCAGACGTTGCAGTAGAAGACACCTACATTTTAAATTCGGATGTAAACGCGGGTTACTTATCCCCAATGGACGATATCGTCAACAACTGGGATGAGTGGAAAAACTTTGAACCGACTACACACCAAGGTGTTACTGGGTTAGACGGCAAGATTTATGGCGTTCCATTCAGTACAGATGTTCAAGGACTTTGGTATAACAAAAACATACTAGCTGAAGCTGGACTTTCTGACTTTGCTCCTAAATCGTGGGAAGAAGTCTTAAGTGCTGCCGAAGCAGTAAAAGCAAGTGCAAGTAAAGATGTCATTCCATTGTTCATGTATACTTCTAAAGCAACTGGAGAAGGTACTTCAATGAGAACATTCCAAGTGTTATATAGTGGGACTGGTTCTTCTCTATATGACTATGATGAACAAAAATGGGTTGTAGACGAAAAGGCGTTAACTGATACTTTTGAATTTATTAATACTGTAAGTAAAAAAGAAATTGGAGCGGCACCAAGTGTTGCGGCTAACAGTCAAGTATCAAGCTTACTTGCTGAAGATTTAATGATGAATGATAAAGTAGCAATGGTTATGGATGGAAACTGGGTTGCAGGTACATGGCGTGAAGGAAGAGCGACTCCATGGCCAGAAGCTCTAGACACGTGGGGATTCATTCCATTCCCAACTCAAACTGGACAAGATCCTGGTTTCACTTCCATGTCAGGTGGATGGGCATTATCGATCCCAGCTAAAGCAAACAACAAAGATTTAGCTGCGGAGTTTATTAAAATGGCAGTTGATGGTGAACATCAATTAGAATATGTGACTAAAACAGGTGATATGACAGTTCGTACAGATGTCGCTGAAAAAGATGAGTATTTAAACCAACCATTAAGTAACTATCGCGAAGCAGGCGAAATCTTGACATATACTCACTTCCGTCCAGCGATTGATGAATATCCAGCAATCTCTACGCACATCCAGGAAGTAGTGGAAAGTGTAGCAACAGGTGCAATTTCCCCAGAGCAGGCAGTGAAAAATTATGAAACTGGTCTTAAACGTATCGTAGGAGAAGAAAGTATCGTTAATAAATAAAAAACTAAAGACCAAGTTCGAATGCGACTTGGTCTTTTATCTTCCAACTGGGGGGAACAATGGTGGCGAATTCCAAAAAGAATAACCAGAATAAAAGTCAACTAAAAAGAGCAGCGCTTTTCTTATCACCATCTCTGATCTTAATGTTAATCTTTTTTGTTGGTCCAATTATCATGACCTTTTTCTTCGCATTTACAAACATGTCTTTAACGGGTGCTTCCGCTCAACATATTGAATTTGTCGGATTCAAAAACTTTGTCAACATGTTTGCAGATCCAAACTTTAAAACATCCTTTATGGCCACCTTAATCTTCTTAATCTTTTCAGGGATTATTGGTCAACAAGTACTTGGATTTTTACTCGCTATTTTAATGAAGAACAAAAATAAAACATTTCGTAAATTTGTAGGTGCAACCGTCATGGCTGGTTGGGTAACACCTGAAATCATCGTTGGTATTATGTTTGTTGCCTTTTTACATGATGGTGGTACACTAAACCAATTTATTGGCGCATTAGGTTTTGAACCTGTGTCTTGGTTGTTTACATTCCCAATGGTGTCTGTCATTATCGCAAATATTTGGCAGGGTTCAGCATTATCTATGCTTATGTTCCAATCAGCACTAGATAGCATCCCAACTTCTTTATATGAAGCGGCGAAAATAGATGGAGCGAACCGTTGGCAAACGTTGTGGAAAATTACGATTCCGATGATTAAGAATACGGTTTTTACGAACTTAGTTATTATCACACTTGGAACATTAGGTGTGTTCTCCCTCATTTACACGATGACAGGTGGAGGACCAGCAAGAGCCACATCTACATTACCAGTATTCATGTATGAACAAGCATTTGTTAACTATCAATTAGGATACGGTACTGCAATTTCATTAGTCATTTTATTAATCGGAATTATTTTAAGCTTAGCTTACATTAAGCTTTTAAAGACAGATGAATAATGGGGGGGAAATAAAATGAATTTAAGTAAGTTCGGAAAAATAATACCCTATACTATTTTATCAATAATCGCAATTTTATTTATCACTCCGCTATTATGGGTCATATTTGCTTCTTTTGATGCAAACGCAACACAGGTTGTAAAGCTGCCTGATCAATTTACCCTAAGCAACTATACAGAGGTTATCACAAATCCCGTCAATCAAAAGGCGTTCTTAATTGGAATCTTCCTATCTGGAGGGCAAACAATTTTAGTGGTTATGTTGTCAATGTTGGCGGCGTATCCCCTATCTCGATATCCATTTAAAAATAAGCAAAAATTGATGATGGCGATTTTATTTATGACATCACTTCCAATTACAGCGGTAATGGTACCTGTATACCAACTATTCTTATTTTTGGATTTACAGGATTCCTTATTTGGTACGTTGATGTTCTTAACAGCATCTCAATTACCGTTTGGCATTTGGTTAATGAAAAACTTTATTGATGGTGTTCCGGTTGAGCTTGAAGAGGCAGCTTGGGTTGATGGAGCAGGACTTCTTACAGGTATCCGTAAAGTCATTGCACCATTAATGATTCCTGGAATCTTTACGGTTAGTATTTTTACGTTCATTGGGAGCTGGGGGAACTTCTTCGTTCCGTATATCTTATTACAAACACCTGAAAAACTGCCAGCATCAGTTACCATCTTCCAATTCTTTGGACAGTACGGTTATGCAGCATATGGTCAATTAGCCGCATATTCAATTCTTTATATGCTACCAACATTCATTCTTTACTATTTTGCTCAAAACCATATGTCAAAAGGGTTCAATATGGGTGGAGCGGCAAAAGGATAAACAATAGGAGGTACCACTATGAAAAAAATGTATATGATTGGAAATGCTCATGTAGATCCAGTTTGGTTATGGCAATGGCAGGAAGGTTTTCAAGAAACAAAAGCCACTTTTCGCTCGGCATTGGACCGATTAAAGGAATACGATGACTTTATTTTCACTTCAAGTTCAGCTGCCTTTTATGAGTGGATTGAAAAGAATGAACCTTCCATGTTTGAAGAAATCAAAGCACGGATTCAAGAAGGACGATGGATAATTTGTGGGGGCTGGTGGATTCAGCCAGACTGCAATATACCAAGTGGGGAATCCTTCGCTAGACAAGGATTGATTGGTCAGCGGTATTTTAGAGAAAAATTTGGTGTCACCGCTAAGGTTGGATACAATGTCGATAGTTTTGGACATAACGGAAACTTACCTCAGCTCTTGAAAAAATCAGGTATGGATGCTTACGTGTTTATGCGTCCGAATCCTGAGGAAAAAGGCATGCCAGGTCGATTATTCCTATGGGAGTCAAATGATGGCTCACGTGTTAAAGCGTTCCGCATCCCATTTGAATATGCCACATTTAACCATTTAGAAAACCATATTATGCATTGTAAAACAGAGTTGAAAAATTCATTTGACCATCTTATGTGCTTTTATGGGGTTGGAAACCATGGTGGTGGACCAACAAAAGTAAACATTGAAACGATAAGAGAATTAGATCAAACAATGGAAGATACAACATTAACCTTCAGCTCACCAAATGAGTTTTTTGAAGATGTATCTCAAATTGAAGATCAACTTCCTGTTGTTCATGATGATTTGCAGCACCATGCAAGTGGATGCTATGCCGTTCATTCAGAAGTGAAGAAATTTAATCGTCTCTCAGAAAATTTACTCGTAGAGGCTGAGAAGTTTTCTACTGTTGCGAATCAATTAACGAACCAAAGCTATCCTACTGATTTTAATCAAGCATGGAAGGGTGTATTGTTCAACCAGTTTCATGACATTTTAGCAGGTACTAGTATTGAGGCTGCCTACCAAGATGCAAGAGATTTATATGGTGAAGCAAACAGCATCAGCGCAAGAAATTTAAACTATGCGTTGCAATCGATTAGTTGGAATATTGATATTGAAGAAGAAAAGGACATGAAACCGATTGTGGTCTTTAACCCGCATTCATGGCCAGTTCGAACACCTGTTGAAATAGAGCAAGGAATATTTGTGAACTACATGTTACCGGACGAATTCATCATTGAAGACGTTCATGGTAACGAAGTTCCGTATCAAGTTGTCGATCCAGTTGCAAAAATCCCTAATCGAAAACGAGTTGTGTTTTTAGCAGATGTCCCACCGTTAGGGTATAGCACGTATAAATTACGAGCAGTTAAACCGAAACAAACCTTTGAATCAATGAATATTGAAGATTTCACAATGGAAAATGACCGTTTAAAGGTCGTGATTGATCCGATTAGTGGTGGAATCAGTAGTTTGTACGATAAAGTGAAGGACATTGAGGTGTTTCGTAATCATGGTGCGCTTCCTGTTGTGATCAATGATTTATCTGATGCTTGGGGACATGGCCAGCTTCGCTTTGATGAAAAGATCGGAAACTTCAAACCCATTAAACTAAAAAAACTAGAGGATGGACCTGTTAGAGGGATTATCCGTGTCATTAGTGAATATGAAAAATCAACGCTCGTACAGGATTTTATTCTTTACAAACAGTTAAATAAAGTGGAAGTAAAGGTAAAAGTGAACTGGCAAGAAAAGTACAAAGCGTTAAAAATACAATTCCCTGTTACATTTAACCAAAGAAAAGCAACGTATGAAATCCCATTTGGCCAAATCACAAGAGAGGCGAATGGAGAAGAAGAACCAATGCAAAATTGGGTCGATGTAACCGGTACAATTAATAAGCAAAAGCAAGATATTTATGGATTAAGCATTTTAAATGATGGTAAATATAGTGCAGATGTGACTGGAAATACGATTCATTTAACAGTGTTACGCAGCCCGATTTATGCTCATCATATTCCTTTCGTGCCGGATGTAGAGGATGATTACCCAATCATTGATCAAGGTATCAAAACGTTTACGTATACAATCTTACCTCATGAAAATGGCTTCGAGGAAGCGAATACCGTGCAGCATGCTTGGGAGTTGAATCAGAAGCCACAAGTAGTTGTGGAAACCTATCATAAAGGGGCATTGCCGCAACAAGATAGTTTCATATCTATTGACCAACCAAATATTATTCTATCCTCAATGAAGCATGCAGAAGATGGGGATGGTGTAATCGTACGATTATACGAAACGAATCATCAAGATACTGTTTCTCATTTGGAGTTTCCGCTTTGGAAGCGAAATGTAACGTTAAACTTTGGAAGATCAGAAGTAAAAACAATCTTTATTCCTTTTGATGAAAGAAGTCCTGTTTTTGAAACAAATCTACTCGAGGATAAACTTGGTGAGGTACATGAGTAATTATTTAGGCATTGATCTCGGAACATCCTCTGTAAAGTGCTTAATAACGGATCATAAGGGACAAGTAGTAGCGAGCAGTGTGAGAACATATCAAGTTCTCACGCCTCAACCTATGTGGCATGAGCAAGATCCAAATGACTGGCTAGAGGCATTAAAGAAAGCGTTACGTGACATCGAAAAAGACGACAACCAAATTTTACAACAGGTTACATCTCTTGCTGTCACGGGACAAATGCATGGGATTGTTCCTGTTAATCACAATTTAGAACCGATCCATCATGCGATTATTTGGTCAGACCAGCGAAATAAGGAGGAATTAGCTCTTATTAAGGAAAGCTTATCATTAGAAAAATGGGTTGAACTAACGGGGAATCGCCCCAATATGAGCTTTACATTAGGGAAAATCCTATGGTTTAAAAAGCATTTTCCTGAACTGTATAGGGACACATACAAATTCCTGCTTCCAAAAGACTTTATTCGCTTAAACTTAACTGGCGTACTAGATACGGATGAATCAGATGCCTCCGCGACGTTAATGATGGATTTGAAAACGAAGGATTGGTCAACAGAAATTCTGGAACTATTCCAATTAGATCGGGATAAACTTCCAAATATTGTACCTTCGACTCATGTATCAGGAACTGTGATAAAAGAAGTAAGTGCCCATTACTCGTTAAAGGAAGGAACACCTGTTATTTGCGGGTGTGGAGATGCTCAAGCACAAGCAATTGGAAACGGAATCGTAAATGAAAAAGCGTGGCTTTGTACGATTGGAACAAGTGGGCAGCTTTTTGTTAGTTCTGATGAATTAAAAACGGTGAAAGACGGATCTGTTCATACATTAGCCCATGGCGATTCTGAGAAATATGTCATGATGGGCGCAACCTTATCAGCTGGGAATTCTTTTAAATGGTTTAAAGAAAAGGTGTTAGATAGTACCTATGATTTTGGATATTTATTAGATTTAGCAAGTGACATTGAACCTGGAGCGAAAAAACTCATATTTTTGCCCTATTTAAATGGTGAACGAACTCCCCATATGGATGAAAATGCAAAAGGGACATTTATTGGATTAACATCGGAGCATACAAAAGCAGAAATGGCGCGCTCCATTGTTGAAGGCGTTTTATTTTCATTATATGAAGCGTATTGCCTGATTCAGCAAAGAATGGAATCTTCCCCAGATTATATTGTCTTAACCGGAGGAGCGGCAGAGCACCCTGTTTGGTTAACAACCGCAGCAAATCTCTTTAATCTGCCAATAGTAAGGAAAAACAGTAGAGGTGGAGGCGCTTATGGTGCAGCGATGCTTGCTGCAGTCGGAGTCAATGACTTTGCCAATTTAGATGACCTCTCCAAACAATGGGGATTACAAGAAATAGAGGAGGTTTTTCAACCTGATTCTACTAAACACTCCTCTTATAATCAGTTATTTTCCATCTATCAAAAATGCTATCAATCTTTAAAATCTATCTACGAGGAACTAGAACATTTTGGAGGTATCAGCAACGATGACAATGCGTAAAACACACGAGCAACTTATAAAAGAAGCACATGAATTAAGTTTACGAGACGGAGAAAAGGGAAATAATAGCCCGCATCGTTTAGCTTTTCATTTGGACCCTCCATCGAACTGGATGAATGACCCAAATGGATTGGTTTATTTTAATGATGAGTATCATGTGTTTTATCAGTTTACTCCGGATCAACCAGAAACCGGTTTGAAATTTTGGGGACATTTTAGAAGTAAAGACTTAATCAATTGGGAACTGCTGCCTCCTGCTATTGCCCCAGGTAATGAATATGACCTAGATGGCTGTTGGTCAGGTTCCGCTGTTGCGAATCATGATGAGTTAACGTTAATCTACACAGGTCACGTTGATAATAAATCACCAAAAGAGGTCCAGTGTATTGCTACTAGTAAAGACGGGGTTCATTTTACAAAGCATGAAACAAACCCTGTCATTGCAGCACCACCTGCGGGCTTTTCAGAAGATTTCCGTGATCCGAAAGTATGGAAGCATGACAACAGTTGGTACATGGTGGTTGGTAATGGTCAGGATGGGAATGGTCAAGTATTGCTTTACCAATCTTCTAATCTAGTAGATTGGACATATTTAGGGGTTATGGCTGAGGGGGATGGAAATCAAGGTTTTATGTGGGAGTGCCCAGATTTAGTCAACCTTGGTGAAAAGGATGTCCTTATTCTATCACCAGAAGGTATGGACAATATTAAACATAAGAGTATCTATAAAGTCGGTAACATGAATTATGAAACAAATAAATTTGAAGAAGAGCAGATGGCGATGATTGATTATGGTTCTGACTTCTATGCTCCTCAAACCTTGAAGGATGGAAAAGGCAGGACGATTATGTTTGGCTGGATGAACCTATGGGAATCTAGCATGCCAACTCGAAAAGATAGCTTTGTAGGATCGCTGACCATACCGAGAGAACTAAAACTGAATGATGAAAATAAATTAATCCAAGTTCCAGTCGAAGAGTTAAAGCAATTACGTAAAAAGGAAAGGCATTATGATTTGGAGCTAAACGAGGAAATCATCCTTGATGACAAAATCGAAGTTGGGGAAATTGAAGCAACCTTCAAGATTTCGGGTGATTCACAGCGTTTCGGTCTAAAAGTAAGGTGCTCAGAAGATGAAGAAACAATTGTAGGAATTGATGCAGAACGCAGTGTGCTCTTCATTGATCGGACGAATGCTGGTGAGGGTGACACCTCAATGATGGAAGCGCCGATTACGTTGAAAAACAATCAAATTAACATGAGGTTGTTCATCGACCGTTCTTCTCTGGAGGTATTTGCTAACGATGGGGAAAAGGTCGTAACAACGAGGATTTATCCAAAGCAAACAAGCCAAGATGTGAAGCTATTCTCAGATAACGACATAAACGTGGACCTAAACATCTATGAATTAGAGGATAAGATGACGAATAAAGAGGTTGTTTTGTAGAAAGTAACATGATGAGCTCAGGGGGCTAATCAGGAATTCCGCCCTTGTATTAAAATCTAGAATCTTTGCAGAGTGGACCTTTTTGGTAAGGCATTGAAATCGAGGTCGTAATGTCCTTCATAAGCTCGATGAAGGACAAAACGGATCGAAATCGCGATCCAAATGTTCTTCATAAGCTCGATGAAGTACAAAACGGATCGAATTCGCGGTCGAAATGTCTTTCATAAGCTAGATGAAGGACAAAACGACTCGAAATCGAGTTCGAAAT
>NZ_JBALOV010000017.1:66226-132625 GCF_036965045.1 Bacillus sp. JJ1533
AAATCGAGTTCGAAATGTCCTTCATAAGCTCGATGATGGGCAAAACCGATAGAAATCGAGGTCTGAAAGTCCTTCATAAGATCGATGAAGGACAAAACGGATTGGAACACTTGATAGATTGTTAAATTTGAACTGAAAGAGATGAGGCTGTTACTATGACGAAACATTATTTAGAGCAACTAACGAATCATTATCCTGAATTACAGTCCTGTATTGATGATGTTGAAAAGGCATATGAAACAATCAAAGAAAGTTATGAAAACAACGGAAAACTACTAATAGCTGGTAATGGTGGAAGTGCAGCTGACTGTGAACATATAGTTGGGGAACTAATGAAAGGATTTGTTTCTTCAAGAAAATTACCAGATGAGGAAATTGAGCGTTTAAACAAAGCCGGAGATGATGGCTCAATCGGACAGCACCTGCAAGGGGCCTTGCCAGCAATCTCGCTCGTAAGTCATTCTGCATTAATGACTGCTTTTTCGAATGATGTAGCACCAGAACTAGTTTTTGCGCAACAAGTGTATGGCTATGGAAATGAGAATGATATATTTTTAGGCATTAGTACGTCAGGAAACTCAAAAAATATTATTCAAGCGGCAATTGTCGCAAAGGCAAAGGGATTGAAAACCATTTGTTTAACTGGAAAAACAGGGGGCCGGTTAAATGACATTTGCGATGTAACCATACGAGTTCCGTATGAGGAAACGTACCGAATTCAGGAGCGTCATTTACCTGTTTACCATACGCTTTGTTTAATGTTGGAGGAGGAATTCTTCGGATGAAGAAGGTACTAGCTGGGTTTGATATCGGTGGAACCAAATGTGCCGTTGTATTAGGGGAAGAAGGGCAAGATCAAACCATTCAAGTATTGGAACGTCGTGCATTTCCAACCCCTACCAATCCACATGATGCAATCAATAAATTAATGAATGAGTTATCATCTATGATCGAAGAGAAGAAGTTGTCACTAGAATCAATCGGAATTAGTTGTGGTGGGCCATTAGATAGTATAAGGGGTCTTATTCTATCTCCCCCCAATCTACCAAATTGGGATCATATTGATATTTTTACGCCTATCAAGGAAAACTTCAATGTACCTGTTGCCATGCAGAATGATGCAAATGCATGTGCACTGGCTGAATGGCAATGGGGTGCAGGGGTAGGTTGTCAAAATCTCGTTTTCTTAACATTTGGAACAGGAATGGGTGCCGGACTCATTTTAAATGGCCAGTTGTATTCAGGAACGAATGATATGGCTGGTGAGGTTGGTCATATTCGGTTAGAGGATGACGGACCGGTTGGCTTTGGAAAAGAGGGTTCCTTCGAAGGCTTTTGTAGTGGAGGGGGAATTGCACGTCTCGCACAAACCATGGTAAAGGAACAATTGGAAGCTGGGAATTCGACGATTATATGCTCTGATGTACATGAACTTGAAAAGGTAACTGCAAAATCCGTTGCTGAAGCGGCTTTACAGGGTGATGAGCTTGCAATTGAAATTTATCGAATCGTTGGTACGAAATTAGGTAAAGGAATTAGTATTTTATTAGATATATTAAATCCTGAAAAAGTGATTATTGGAAGTATATACGCTCGGCAGGAAGGGCTGTTGAGGTATTTTATGTTAGAAGAAATTAATAAAGAAGCGTTACCACATACCATTCAAGCTTGTTCCATTGAACCAGCAAAACTTCAAGAATCTGTAGGGGACCTAGCTTCCCTGTCCGTTGCTAAATACGCATTAAACGGCGAAGAATTTTAATGGAGTGACTAAGATTTGTGGTTTAAATGAAATATTATATTAAAAAATGAAATCCCGACCATACAGTAATCTGTACTAATCGGGGTTTTTTTACGAATGTCGATTTCAAGCAAGCGTTTGTTTGAATGGATCTTATGGAGGAATATGGGTTTATAAGATAAACTGTTGCATTTTGGATTAAGTATTCTGCAATACCAAGCTAGAAGATTACATTAGCATTTTAATGTTGGAAATGTTGTTACTCTATAACTTACTCTCTTTACTCAATCTTATGGATAATATTCAAGGAACCTACCCTAATTCTAGAAAAGTTTCCAGAAATACCTCGAAAGGAAAGGTGTTGAATTTAAAGAGACCTCAATGAAAAAACAATGTAATTTCGGACATTAGGAATAAAGTAATGGTAAATTCGAAAAAAATAAATGAAAGCGTTGTCAAACTTTTATGATTGTGCTAATATTTAATCAATATTTAGAGAATTATCAATATTCAAAAGAAATCGATTTCCAAAAAGGATGGAGGAAGTATAATGAATGTGAAAATAGTAGAAACTCCTGAGAAACTTGGGAAAGAGGCTGCAGTTCTAGCTGCAAAAGTGCTAAATAGAGCTATACAAAGTAAGGGCAGAGCCAGGCTTGTACTCTCTACCGGTGCATCCCAATTTGAAACCATCAATCATCTTATAAGGATGGAGGTTGATTGGAGTAAGGTAGAAATGTTCCATCTCGATGAATACGTGAACCTGCCTGAATCCCATAAAGCTAGCTTCAGAAAGTATCTGAAAGAAAGATTTGTAGATTTTGTTTCTTTAAAGAAAGCCCATTTTGTAGATGGAGAAGGCGATTATCAAAAAACAGTGAAAGAATTATCCAAAGAAATAAGTAAAGAGCCAATTGACCTAGGATTAATTGGAATTGGTGAAAATGCCCATATTGCTTTTAATGATCCTCCAGCTGATTTTGACACAAAGGAACCCTACATAATTGTGAATTTAGATGACGGTTGTAAAGCACAGCAAGTAAGAGAAGGATGGTTTGAGTCTGTAGAAAAAGTACCAAATCAAGCCATTTCGATGTCAGTTCATCAAATTATGAGTTGTAAAGCTATCATCTCCTGTGTACCTCACAAAGTTAAGGCACAAGCAATTAAAGATGTTTTTGAAAAAGAAGTCACCAATATGATACCCGCAACCATTCTTAAAACCCACCCAGACATTACTCTATTCTTAGACGAACAATCATCTTCAGAACTTAACAAGAAATGCCTAAAACAATACCAATAACTATTTTTGCAGAAATCGATTTCTATATGTAGGGAGGCATGCTTATGGAAAGCCAGCCGATGCTAGAAAACAAGGTAGTAAAACCTAAAAAGAGTAGAACTATGAACCAGAAAAAAAGAATTTATGGCATCCTTTTTATTCTTCCTTCTTTCTTATTTATCTTTTCATTTATGGTTTATCCACTCATCTACTCGTTTTATATGAGTTTACATGATTACAATTTTGTATATGATGCAAAGCCAACATTTATTGGTCTGGAAAACTATATTGACGCTCTAAAAGACAAAAACTTTATCGTTTCCTTAAAAAATACATTTGTGTTTGGAATATCCTATTTTGTGCTTGTAATGGTGATCTCTTTAACATTAGCCTTACTCATATTCCATACGAAGCGATTCAATAATTTTCTTAGTACGATTATCTTTTTACCCATTGTGGTTCCTGTTTCTTTATCTGCCCTTGTATTTTTATGGATTCTACAAGAAAACTATGGTCTTTTAAACCATGTATTAGGTGACATTTTAAATATGCCATTTTTGACTTATGCCTGGTTGAACAATGGGGATACAGCAATGGCAAGTATCATTGGTGTTAGCCTTTGGGCCACAATCGGATTTGAAACCATTCTATTCCTAGGAGGATTGCAATCGATTCCTAAGGATATCCTTGAGGCCGCAGAGGTTGACGGAGCTAGTGGGATAAAGAGAATCTTCTATATTATTCTCCCGAACTTAAAGGAGACCTATATTTTAACAGGAATCTGGGCAATTCTACATGGCTTAAAGGCGTTTGTAGAACCGATGGTCATGACGGATGGTGGGCCTGGTAATTCAACACTTGTACTCTATCAAGAAATTTACTATACAGCCTTTACGTATTTTGATATGGGCTATGCTTCAGCGATGGCTTATATCCTTGGAACATTAGCACTAATCTTCTCGTTGTTTAATTTCTATATTAACCGTACGAAAGAAAAGGTGTAATGAAGGGGGGAATATGATGAGAGTTTCAAGATTAAGTAGTGGGATTAAGTATTTTATTTTATTTGCAGCAGCATTGTTTTTCATTACTCCGTTCATTTATACATTATTAAATTCATTTAAATCAGAGGAAGAGATTTTTCAGGTCCCACAGAGCTTTTTGCCAAATAATATCATCTTTGATAACTATATCAAAATATTTACTGAAGGATTTTCAAATTACTTTGTAAACAGTGCGATCATTACCATAGTTGGGGTTATCTTGATTACCATCTTAAGTGCATTAGCTGGTTATGCATTTGCAAGGTTACCGTTTAAAGGACAAGATATTTTACTTGTGGCTTTGCTTATGACAATCACTCTTCCCTTGGCTATCTTTCTTATCCCTATGTACCTTATGGAAAATCGCATGGGAATATTAAATACAAATTTAGGACTAATCCTACCTAACGTAGCGGTGGGGCTTCCATTTGCGATATTTATTATGAGGGCAACCTTCTTAAGTATTCCAAAGGAAATTGAGGAATCTGCTGCAATCGATGGGTGTGGGATCTTCCAAACATGGTGGAGAGTCATGCTCCCGATGGCCAAAAATGGCTTAATTATCATTATAATCCATGCCTTTTATAACATTTGGGGCGAATATACATTAGCCAAAACATTAGCTACTGACCAGGCATCAATGCCATTGACAGTTGGTCTAACCCTTTTTAAAGGAGAGGTTTGGGCGTTTGGTACCTTGGCTGCAGTAATCGTACTATCGATGCTACCGCCAATTCTCATATTTATTATTTTCCAAAAGCAGATGGTAGAAGGTATTTCACAAGGGTCAATTAAAGGGTAGAAAGGAGGAGCTTTTGTTATTTAGGCAAGCGGGTTTTGAATGAAAATAAAATTGCAGGGGGTAAATGTATGAAGAGATTTACTAGATTAATAGGTTTGATCGTTATTTCCATTGTGTTATTAATCCCTATTGCTTGTTCATCAAAAGATCCAACACAAAAGATATCAGGTGGAGAGAAAGAGAGCGGAAAAGTAACATTAAAACTAGGCGCCGATGCTTGGATGGTCGAAAAACTAAAATTAGATCAGGCAGTTAAAAAGTTCAATGCTAATCATCCAGATATTGAGGTTCAAATTTCTCCATATGCAGACAGAACAGTTTTATCTACTTTTGCCTTACAATGGTCGCAAGGTAAAACAGATGTTGACATCGCAATGGTTGATGGAACTGCAACGGCTGTCCAGTTTCTGGCAAAGGATTTACTAATTGATTTTAATGAAACAGACTTTTTCCAAGGTCCTACTGCAAAAGAAAACTTTGTTGGTAATTCGATAAGCTTTGGTGAGATTGATGGCTTTCAGTTTGCGATTCCAATCAGCTTAGAAGCATATGCAATCAATGTAAATAAAAAAATGTTTGAAGAAGCAGGTCTTTTAGATGCGGATGGTAAGGTTATTCAGCCAAAAGATTGGAATGAACTATATGAGTATGCCAAGAAAATGACGAAGGTTGAAGGCGGTAAGGTTACGCAACAGGGTATGACAATTCAATGGGGTCCTAATGCACAATCAACATTGATTTCAGTTGCGCAAGCCATGAATGGAACCTTTTACGATAAGGAAGGTGTGTTAACATTTGATACACCTGAAATCAGAGAAATGTTAGAGGTTTGGAAAAAGGGTGCTGACGAAGGCATTTTCTCTATCGATACTTTCACAAACAAAGATGCTGGCCGTAACAACTATAAAGCTGATCAAGTTGCCATGCTTTTACAGAGTGGTTCACACGCTCCTGAGGCTGAACCAACTGTAGGTGAAGGAAATACAACTGTTATCCCAATTCCAGGTTCAGAAGTAAATGGTTCTTATGCATTTACAGCAGGAATCATTGTTCCTAGAGCTTCTAAAAATCAAGATGTAGCTGTTCAATTTATTCAAGAGGCATTAATGGATGGTGAGACTCAAATCGCGGCTGGTACAGAGTGGGGGAAACTTCCTGTATTAAAAGAACATTTCGATAAAATTGATGCTGAATGGAAAGATAACTTACTTGCAATCATTGAAAAGTCTGTCACTGCTCCATTCTATAAAGAATACCCAGTGTTAATCAATGAGGTACCAAAACTACTCCAACAATATTTAACAGGAGAAATGGATCTTGATACTTTCATTGAAGAAGTTGAAGCGATGATTGATGATATTGATAAAAATGTAAAATAAGTTAGTTTAAAAAAGTCGAGGTACATTCCTTTAACCAACGTTTTGGGATGTACCCTTCTTTATATAATGTAGTGTAACGAGGAGACCTATGATGAATGAATCTAAAAAAAATATTACGATATACGACATTGCTAAGGAAGCGAATGTTTCTCCAGCCACTGTTTCAAGGGTCTTAAGTGATAGTGGGTATGGAGTTAGTCCGGTTCTACGTAAACGAGTTGAAGAAGTTGCTGATTTGTTAGGTTATATACCTAACATGATTGGCCGTCAGCTTAAGAAGAAAATAAACACGAATATCGGGGTGATTCTTCCATCGATTAGCAATCCTTTTTATCCGAAACTATTGTTGGGAATTGAAGAGGTGGCGAGGCAAGCGGGTAAGCAGGTTTTGTTATGTAATTCAGGGAGGAGTGCTGATGTTGAAAAAGGTTATTTACAAACGTTATATGAAAATCAAGTGAAAGGAATCATTGTATCATCGATTTCTGATGACTATTCCATGTTTTCTGAAATACAGGATAGAGGTGTCTCCCTTGTGGCATTGGATCAAAAAATGGAAAACTTTGATTGTCAGCAAATTCTATTTGACTATGAAAGAGCAGGTTTTATGGCTGCGGAGCATTTATTGAAAAAAGGCCATCGAAAAATAGGGTTCATTTCTGCGCCACTTGACCGATTTAGTCGGAAAAGTGTTTTCGATGGAGTTTGTAGTGCGATGCTAAAATATCAAATTGATTTACCGGAGGAGTACATCCTTTTTTCAACAAAAGAATATGAATCGATTGAGAATAGTTATGAATTCGAAAATGGGAGAAGCTTGACCGAAAAATTGATGAAGCTAAAGAATCCACCAACCGCCATTTTCGCTTGTAATGATATGACTGCCTTAGGTGTATACAATCAGTTGAATGAGATGGGATTAAAAATACCAGATGATGTGAGTGTCATGGGTCTTGATGATATTGAAGTTTCTTCGATGATTTCACCAGGCCTAACAACCATTCGTCAACCAAACTATGAAATGGGTAAAATTGCTTGTAAAATCCTACTGGAAATATTGGATGGAGAATTTAATGATATTGATATTTTGCTTCAACCGAAGCTTATTGAGAGAGATTCCATAAAGGAAATTAATGTTGGGAGGAAATTACATGGTACAAAGATGGGTAGGAAAGCATTGGGTTACCGGTGAGGCGATTGAAGTACAAGTCAGGGATGGTCGAATACATTCTATCACCAAAGCAATGGAAAAAACCGAAAGTTGGATAGCCCCTGGGTTAATTGATGTTCAAGTAAATGGAATTGGGGGCTTTGACATCAATAGTAATGATTCTACTGTAGAGACCATTCAAAATGTGGTAAGAGTATTACAAGAAGGCGGAGTAACGAAATTTTGTCCAACGGTTGTAACAGGAACGAGAGAACGTATCCTTCATTGTGTGAAAACAATTGCAAAGGCATGTGAGGTAGACCCAGTTGTAAATCATGCTGTTATTGGTATACACGTGGAAGGGCCGTTTATTTCGACAGAAGATGGTCCTCGCGGGGCACACAATCTAGATTGGGTTCGTAATCCTGATTGGGATGAATTTTTAGAGTGGCAAGAGGCTGCAGCCGGACGCATTCGCAAGGTTACTCTTGCTCCTGAAAAGCCAGGAGCGATTACATTCATTGAAAACCTGGCTAAAGCAGGAGTAGTTGCAGCTATTGGACATTCGGATAGTACGGAAGAGGATATACAGAACGCGGTAAATGCAGGGGCTACAATGAGTACACATCTCGGCAATGGAGCACATCCTTATATTAAGCGTCATCCAAATTATATCTGGGCCCAGCTTGCAGAGGATCGACTTTGGGCCGGTCTCATTCCAGATGGACATCATTTGCCATATTCGACTTTGAAGGTCATGGTTCGGGCTAAAGGAAAGAAGGCCATATTAACAAGTGATGCTGTTAATTTAGCCGGATTGCCTCCTGGTAGGTATCATACTCATATTAATGATGATGTGGTCCTTGAAGAAAATGGATTTCTGCATTTAGCAAGTACACCGGATATACTTGCAGGATCTGCTACTCCGTTACATGCAGGAATTGGAAAGCTATTAAAAAACGATGTGTTTTCTCTTGCAGAAGTTATTAATATGGCTTCGCTGCACCCTGCGGAACTCTTTGATTTAACCCCTGAGGGAGGAGGAACCCTTGAAGTAGGTCACCCAGCAGACTTTATCCTATTCAATTGGGATAAGGATAAAGATTTTACGATTTTCCAAACAGTATCAAATGGTCTGGTTGTATAGTTTTACAGAGTGGAAACAAGGGGCCGTTAGGACATACGGATATGTTCCTCGTTCAACGCTTGAACTAACATACACCTAAATTTCAAATAAAAGGGAGGTATTACTAAATGTTAAAGGTAGGACAAATTGGTGGGGGAATTATGGGTCAGCAGCATATGTCTATTTATCGTCAATATCATAGAAGCCAAATAAAAGCTTTGGCAACCCCAAATTCTATTCGGGGTAAAGAAATAAGTGAACAATTTGGTGTTGCTTATTATGCAAATCATCAGGATATGCTAGATAAAGAGGACATCGATGCAGTAAGCATTGCTACTCCAGACTTCGCGCACTTTTCTATTGTGATGGATGCGTTGGCAGCTGGAAAGCATGTACTTGTAGAAAAACCATTAACCATAAGTGTAGAAGAAAGCAGAGAAATTGTTGCATTAGCTCAACAAAAGAAAGTAACTGTTATGACATTATTTAGTAACCGATGGATATCCTCATATGCTCAGGCAAAACAGCTGCTTCAAAAGAAGAGCCTATCCCCGATTTTGGGCTATGCACGTAAAAACGACAGAATTTTTGTACCAACAGAAATGATCACTTGGTCGAATAAAACGTCACCGGCTTATTTTTTATCCTCCCACGATATTGATTTAATGAACTGGTTATTTGACTCCAAGGTAGTCGAAGTTTACGCAACAGCCGTTTATAAAGTACTTAATAGTAAAGGGATAAATACTCCTGATGCCGTTCAGATTCAAGCAAAATATGAGAATGGGGCAATTGCTACCTTCGAATCTTGTTGGATTTATCCAAATACATACCCTACTATTGTAGATTCATTTGTGGAAGTGGTCACAGAAGAAGAAGTCATTTACCTTGATAGAAAAATAGAAAATATTGAATATGGAAGCCCTGATGGTTTTACCACCCCGAGAAACCAGCTTAACTTTGAAATAGGAGGTAAACGAATAGGTGCTGTACCTTTTGCAATAGAACATTTTGTTGATTGCGTACTCGATAACCAACCTACCCAAATCAGTCTCGAAAGCTCTCATCATGTAACCGCAATCCTTAGTGCAGCCCACAAGTCCATTGAATCGGGTAGCCCAGAAAAAGTAGTTGATTAGGTAAAACAGGGTCGGATTCCTATCCCGATGGATTCTCAAATACCCTACTTTAGCATCAGCCATTCCATACTTATAGCGGGTGAGTTGTTGTTTCATCTTTTTAATATCCAATTTACACATAGAGGTGTCAGGTAATGAAAAAATTTAAAGTCGTAATAACGGATTACGAATATGATACGCTCGAACCCGAGAGAAAAGTGTTAGAACAATTGGACGTGGAAATCATAACTGTGCAGTGTAAAACCGAGGAAGACCTCATAAATATTGCTAAGGATGCAGATGGTATTATACACCAATATGCCTCTTTTACAAAGAATGTCATTAATCGATTAGAAAAATGTAAAGTAATTGCTAGATACGGAATTGGATTCGACACGGTTGATATAGATGCTGCAACTGAGAAAGGGATATACGTTGCAAATGTAACGGATTATTGTCTTGATGAGGTGGCGGACCATACCGTTGCAATGTTACTAACTTTAGCAAGAAAAATAGTGACTTTAAATAATTCTGTTAAAAGTGGTGAATGGGACTATAAAGTAAGCAAACCCATATGTCGTTTGAAAAATAGGGTTTTAGGTCTTGTAGGTTTTGGAAATATTCCGAGAAATGTAGCTCCAAAAGCCCAAGCATTTGGACTAAAGATTATTGTGTATGACCCCATTGTACCTACTGATATTGCTGAAGATATGGGGGTTGATTTAGTAGAATTAAGTGAGCTTTGCAAGCAATCTGATTTTATTTCTATTCATACGCCGCTTAATAAACATACAAAAGGAATGTTCAGTTTTGAAGAGTTTAACCTCATGAAAAAAGATGCATGTATTATAAACACAGCACGCGGACCGATCATTGACGAAAAAGCACTTATAGAAGCTTTGGAACAGAAAAAAATTGCAGCAGCTGCATTAGATGTTCTGGAAAAAGAACCTATAAACAGGGATCACCCACTTATCAAAATGGATAATGTCCTTTTAACCCCACATACAGCATTTTATTCTGAGGAGTCAGAACGGGATTTAAAACAAAAAACAGCACAAAATGTAGTCGATGTCCTACAAGGGCATCTTCCAAAATACCTGGTTAATCCAAATGTTCAACAAAGGATATCCTTATAGTGCATAGAACCAATTCCATTGTCCAAAGAAAAAGTGGGGTCAAGGAACTTGTTTCCTTAACCCCACTTTTATTAATAATATGTTAACGAATCGAGTATTTCCTTAAGACTCAATTCGGCACATGCCATTGATGTATCTGCAACACCATAATACATTTTGACAATGTCACCTTCTACGAGTGCTCCACATGAGAATACTACGTTTCCGAAGAAACCTTCCACTTCGTAGCTTGTTTCTGGTTCAAGGATTGGTTTTTCTGAACGTGCGATTATTTTTGTAGGGTCTTCTAAGTCAAATAAGACGGCACCCATACAGTATCGGTTATCTTGACTTGCCCCATGATAAAGCTCAAGCCAGCCTTTTTCCGTTTTGAATGGCACAGCTCCAGCGCCGATGCGGCCATCATCCCACATATTCTTACGGAGTCCAAATAAAAATTGATGATTACCCCAGTATCGTAAATTATCGGATTCTGCAATCCACACTTGAGGTGCTCCAGTTGCACTTGGTACTGGACGATGCAATGCATAGTATTTTCCGTTTATTTTTTCAGGGAAAATCGTGACGTCCTTATTTTCCGGACTGAAGATCATGCCATGGTGAACAGTATGTTCAAAGTCCTTTGTAGATACGAGTGATTCTCCCACTCCCATTGGTGAGATTGCACTGAAGTATACATAATACATATCTTCTATTTTGGTGACACGTGGATCCTCAATACCAAAGGTTTCGTGAATATTAGATGGATACACAAATGGTTTTTCATCGATTGTAAAATGACGACCATCTGTACTTCTTGCTAGCCGTAAATAAGAAAGAGATGTTAAATAGACGAACTTATTTGTTTCTTTATCTAAAATCACACGAGGGTCAGAAAAATCATATCTTGCATCGTCTTTATTTAACTCAATTACCTCTAACTCGTTCGTTGTTGGATTATATACAGGTGCTTTCACGATGTTCGGATCTTCACTTAAAGGTCTTTCAGCAACCCGCAGAACAAGGAGGATTTCCCCATTATATTCAGTGACTCCGGCATTAAAAGCCCCAATGACTTCAAAATTCTTATGATATGGTGTGACATCCATTGGTGTGATTAATGGATTTTCTTCATAACGATAAATATTCATTGATATAACTCCTATTTTTCAATTTGAATTGGTAAAACCAAGTCAACTTGTTTTTTTAAATATCTAAACTAGACCATTTTTCTTTCTACGATTTCGCCATATCCTTCAAAAGGATTGTCGATGGTGATTCTTCCTTCTTCTGTATCACCAATCCCACTATAGAGATCCACTTTGCCATCAGGTCGAACGACGATTCCTGAGGTAAATGCACAGTCTACAAGATTAGGTCGTTTCGCAGGGCCCTCTGGGTAACATGAACGTGTACCGATAATTTTTTCGTCTAACAATTGATGTGTTTTCGGATCAAAAACAAAAGAGACGTTCATGTATACCTTTAGTTCTTCTCCGTTATCTGCGAGTTGATTGTAGCATTTATGCCCAATCACTCCGATGTGCCCACTTGATAGTAGGTAACATTGATTGCAGCCGCCCCATTCATCCTTGTCAAATAATCCTTCGATGATAGGAGCATTTTCGATCACTTCAGCAGTTAATTCACTTAAATCGTTTATCGTTGTATAGCCAACAATCGACTCGCTGCCATATTTTTTGCGAATTTCTTCACTTCTCGGTCTTGAGAAAACGCCGATTTGGTTATCCTCTAATTGAACGAGACGAATATCTTTCATATATTCAGGACCTGTTGTGAAATAATATAAATTTTCCAATTCCGTTCCTTTGTAGAAATAAGCAAAAAACGTATCAACTTCACTTTGCTTATAACGGACATGGGTTCCACCCATCACTAGTTCCTGATGGATGAATGCAATGTATGGATCCTCCAGCTGATAGATCATCGAGTCAGGAACTAATGTCCATTCATCCTGTCCGGTATTCTCAAATAAACGAACCCATGATCGAGCCCACTCTGCACGCTTTTCTACTCTTCCAAAGAGAAATGTCTTATTCTTGTATGAAAAAGGAATGGAAGTGTTGTAGACATCAAATCCATCTACACCAATAAAGGTGAGTTTTGCAGACTCATAGATGTTCTTTGTTTTTTCAAACTGCTCTCTTTTTTCAACTAAATTCATGTGTGAGAATCTCCTTTTATTGTTCAAATGGTTTAAATGGGTCAGGAATGATTATTTTTTGTGCATCAGCATCACTAATGCCTGCATATAATTCCGCATTTCCGTCAGCATTCCGAACCAGTCCTCCGCTAAAGACGACATCAACTAAATCAGGACGCTTAGTGGGACCTTCCAAGAAATCTGCTCGCTCTGCAATGATCTGAATGTCACTGTATTCATCATTTTCCGGATTAAAAGAAAATACCATTGAATAATAGTGACGGTTGCCTTCATCATCAAAGCGGGCGATATGCCCTAAAACACCGAGATGACCATTTGAAAGGAGGTGGATTTCATTTGCGCCACCCCATTCTTCATCTGAAAATTGATTGAACAGAGGGGCATCATTGATGACTTCAACCGATAGCTCTTCTATATTTTTTACTTTTGTAAAGCCAATTTTTCCGCGACCGCCTTTTTCTCCTTGAGGACGAGTGAAAATTCCGATAGAACCATCTTTTAACTCAACTAGACGTAAATCCTTCATCCCATCTGGACCTTCAAAGAACTTTTCTAAACTAGCAATATTTTTTCCTCGATAAAAAACCGTTCTCCAGCTTAACGCACCTTGTAAGGCAGGATGTGGGAAAATTTCAACCCCGCCAAAAATCAATTCATCCCCAATCTTTGTAAAGAATGGATCCTGCAATTGAAAAACCCGACTATTTTCTCTTTGGATCCATTGACCGTTACGGTTGATGAAAAACATCACTTCAGAATGTTCGCTATCTCTGCTTTCGACACGACCGGCAATCACCAATTCTCCATCATCTTCAAATGTGGCGGTTATGTTATATACATCCTTTTCAGGAACGCCGGTAAAGGGGATGCGCAATTTTTCATAAGGCTGTTGTCTGTTTTTACGGTATTCATCTAGTAACTGGATACTAGAAATTGCTTTGTTTTCACTTGGTATGAACACTAGGTTCTACCTCCTTTTTTCAACAATGATGGCTTCATATGGCAGGATCTCTAATGACTGTTCGTTAATAATAGAGTTTCTTCTCGAAGACAATAAGAGATTACAATTAGTATCTAAAGAAACCTCTGCAGGTTCTTCGCTAAAATTCAAAAAGACCATGACGGTTGAATCTTTATAATTTCTTTCGTACATTAATAGATTGTTTTTCTCTTGCAGCTGTATATAGTTACCAACTGATAAACCTGGGATTTGCTTCCGCAACGTGATTAATTTCTTATAGTAAGAAAGCATCGAATCAGGATTGCCAAGCTGATTCTCAACCGTCACATCGTTATCTGGTAGTGCAATCCACGGTTCCACTTCGGAAAAACCGAAATATTTTGTAGATGCCCATTGCATGGGTGATCTTGAGCTATCTCTACCATTGCGATTGGCCTCAGCTAATGCTTCACTTTCATTTTTACCTGCTTCAATCGCCAACTGATGGGCAATCACACCTTGAACATCTTTCATCTTGGAAATATCATCAATGACAAGGTCACGCATCCCAATTTCATCGCCAAAATAGATAAATGGAACCCCTTTAGCTGTTAGCATGAGAGTAGCCATGAGTTTCGCTACTTCTTCTTCATAGCCATCAATAGAAAACCTGGAGATGAAGCGTGACATATCATGACTGCCAAAGAACAAAGTCGGAATCTGGTCATCATGATATTCGTTATCCATATCTGCTAGCTGTTTATAGATGTTTTTAACATCGAGTGTCGGAATACTGCCTAAATTGAATTGAAACACGACATCTAGTTTTTCGTTGCCACAGTATTCTTTTAAAACGGTTAAATCCTCTGAGCCAACTTCACCCACTAAAAATTTATCGCGGTAGGCATGTACAAAAGCTGAAACTTCTTTGATGACTTCAAGAATTCCTTCTTGGTCTTTATCGTATAAATGAATCTGTTGTTTTGTTTCTGGATCAATCGGATTATCAGGAAAGCTTGGGCTTAATGTTAAATGGTTGATGACATCGAGTCGGAATCCATCCACCCCTTTATCAAGCCAAAACTTCATCACACCAAACATCGCTTGTTTCACTTCTGGATTTGCCCAATTTAAATCCACTTGTTCTTCAGCAAAGCCATGATAGTAATATTGACCGGTCTTTTCATCGAATTTCCATGCAGAACCACCCATAAAGGACTCCCAGTTATTCGGTTCCTTGCCGTCTATTGGATCTTTCCAAATATACCAATCCCGTTTCGGATGGTCCTTTGATGACCTTGATTCTTGAAACCATGGGTGCTCAGTTGAAGTATGATTTAAGACAATATCGACGATTACTTTCATATCTCTTCGATGAGCCTCTTTGAGAAAATGCTCGAAGTCAGCCATTGTTCCATAATCCGGGTCAATGGAATAATAGTCAGCAATGTCATAGCCGTTATCGACCTTAGGTGACTGATAAAACGGAGTTAACCAGAGTCCGTCAATCCCTAAATCAGCTAAGTAATCTAATTTGGAAGTAATCCCAATAAAATCACCAATACCATCGCCATTTCCATCACAAAAGCTTGGCATATAAATTTCATAAAAGACTGCTTTATTCCACCATTTTTCCACAATAAACCTCCATATTATTTAAGTGTAAACTGCATACCTTCCTGGAACTTCTTCGAAAAGAACAAGAATAAGATAATAACTGGGAGTGTTAATAGAACGGATGCTGCATACATTGGTCCAGGGTAACTAGCATACGGGCCAAACATTTGAGAAATGAGCACGTTTAATGTCAACATTTCATCACTACGAACCGCAATCATATCCCATAACAATTCTGTCCACCGTTCTGTGAATAGAAATAGGAAAATAACAGTTGTTATCGATTTCGACATCGGTAAAATAATTTTAAATAAAATCTGCAAGTTACTTGCACCGTCTAATTTAGCCGCTTCAATAAAGGTATCTGGTATGGCTCTAAAGAAATTGGTATACATGAATATGGCCCATAAACTAACGGCCTTTGGAATAATTAAACCAAGATACGTATCATATAAACCTACTCGTTCAATCAGTAAGAAAGTAGGGATCAATAAAATTAAGGCAGGGAAGAACATGTGAAACAGAACAAAGTTGTTTACGAACTCTCTGCCTTTAAACACTAACTTTGATAGGGCAAAGGAAACCAATACGCCTATTAGCATCATTAAGAAAGTTGATACAAAAGAAACAATCACACTATTGAAGAAAGCATTTAGCCATGGGCGGGCAATTCCTACATCACCGCCAGTAAATAACCATTCATAGGAACGTAATGTAAACTCAGTTGGAATTATTTTTTTATCAACTTGAGTCCAATCCGCAAATGAATTTAAAACCAGATGGATAAATGGATAAACCATAATCAGTAACAATATGGTGGCAATGATGTAACGACTTATATAATTTTTTTTAGCTCCAACCATTTCGTCGACCCCACAATTCCAGAAGTTTTCTAATGATATAAATAGAGACAAATGTAACAACAGCTGCGATTAAGGCGATCGCCGAAGCATAACCAGCCTGTAGGTTCGTAAAGGCTCTTGTGAAGATTTCCATTTGCCATGTATTAGTTGCATAATTAGGGCCTCCACCCGTTAACTGAAACACTTCCGTAAAGATCCCGAAGCTTACCCCAATCGCCAAAATTAACACGGTAAATAATGCTGGGTACAGCTGTGGGATGGTAATTTTCCAAAGGGTTTGCCATCTTGATGCACCATCAATGGCCGCAGCTTCATAAATTTCTTTATTAATCCCTGCTAAACCAGAAAATAAAATCAACGCATAATAACCGGTGAATTTCCAGGCAAGCATGAAAGACACAACAATTAATGCGGCGATCGGTGTTCCAAGCCAGTCAATATTAATACCTAATTTTTCTCGTAAAAACGTATTTAGTGGGCCATTATATGAAAGAATTCCATTGACAATTAATGAAGATACAACGCCAGAAGATAAATAGGGAAGAAAGAAGCCTATTAAAAATAACCCTTTAAATTTTGGTAGCCCGTTGACAACAATGGCAACCGTCAATGACAATGCCACAACAATTGGTACGTAAATAATCAGGAATTTATAGGTATTAAAAAACGCAGCGTGTACACCAGGACTTTTTACCGCTTCAATAAAGTTTGAAAAACCAACAAAGTTAAATTCTGGTGAAATTAAATTCCAATCTGTAAAGGCTAAGAATAATGACCAGATTAGCGGTATAAAGAAAAAAATGATTCCGAAAAGAACGTATGGGCTAGTGAATAGCCAGCCCATACCGTTTGATGTTTTTTGCATTACTTAAGTTCCCCCTCAATAGCATTCACCATATCATCCCATGCTTGTTCGGGATCGATTTCGCCTTTCACGATTTTATTGAATGCGTATTGTCCGATATATGTTTGAATCTCGTTGTATTTAGAGTTTTCCATTGGTGGAACCCCTAATGCTACAGCATCTGCATATGCTTTCATAACAGGTTTTTCTTCAAAGTAAGAAGCAAATGCATCATTTGTTCCTAAATCATCTCTTGCTGGAGGAAGATCTGTACCTTGAAGCCATTTTAAATCAGCTTCTGGATTCGAGTACACCCAAGTTAAAAACTCCATTGCCGCTTTTTGTTCTTCTTCTGTTGCGGAAGCATAAACCACGACACCCTTCGCATCAGCAAATGTTTTTGCATTTTCTGGGTCCATGTTATCTGGAACAGGTGGTAGACTTAAAGTATATGTTTCGCCGTATACCAATTCAGGATATTTTTCCTTCCAACTGGATCCAGGAGTCCAAGGACCAACATCTGTAAAGATTCCTGTGCCTTCTTCAAAAGGATCTGTTACTTGTGCTGATAATACAGCATCTTCATTCACTAGATTTTGAACAAATTCAAGTACTTCGATTCCAGCCTCTTTATCTCCTACAAATTCATTGCCTTGCACAAATGCATTTCCATCAGATGCCGCATTGTAGAGCATAAAGAAGTCGAACCATCTTTTCCATGCTGTTGGGTCTGCTAAATCTGGTTTTGCCCAAACATATTTATCCGGATATTTTTCTTTTAATTTTTGAGCTACATCTAGAACTTCGCTATATGTTTTTGGTGCTTCTTCATATCCAAGTTCATTTAAAATGTCTAATCTCCAGCCAAATAGCATGGAATTCGAGTAAATAGGGAAAATGTATTGGCTGCCATCGCCTGATTTCCAGCTTTCAATTGTATCTGTCATTTGACGTGTACTTACTAACTCATCAAAACCTTCAATTTCATTTAAAGGTACAATTGCTTTACTTTCAGCCAATAGTGCTCCAAAACCGCGGTTAATATTCTCTGACATTGTTGGTGCTTGTTTAGCCGCAATTGCCGATTGGATACTTGCCTCTGAAGTAGGGCTTTCTTTAATGGCTGATACATTTACCTTAATATCGGAATTTTCCTTTTCAAATTCCTTTGCCATATCAGACCAGAAAGCTTGTTGTGTTGGATTTGGTGCAGCCCAAAATTCAATTGTCGTGACGCCATCTTCTGTTTTTTTAGCAGAAGAATCATCATTGCCTGTAGAACAACCAAATAGAGCGGTTGCAGATAATCCAAGCGTGACCAATAATGTAGCCGTTTTTTTGAATCTCATTTTTGTTTTCCTCCCTGTTTTACAATCATTCCCACGATATAAAAAACGCTTTCATAACACGTTAAATAATAAGTGAGAATAAGTTGTTAGTTGTATTGTTACCTAGTAACTTACCAATATACATAATTAGAAGTCTGTAATTATGGTTTGTAATGATAATTACAAGTGTATTTGTAATGTTATTAGTGGTAGTTACAACTTGATTATAATGTTGATATAATGTTGTTGTCAAGAAAGAAACATTATTTCACTTGATCGTCAAATTTCCAATGACTACTTCCACTTTGAACTTTAAAATGATATTATTGTTGTAACGTTACAAATTACTTCGTAATTATATTAGGAGGAAATATGAAAAAGAAAGTAACGATGCAAGATATTGCAGATAAATTAGGGATATCAAAAAACTCCGTGTCCCAAGCGTTAACCGGAAAAGGTGGAGTAAGTGCAGATACCAAAGATTTAGTAGAAAGAACGGCGGCTGAACTTGGATATGTATATAAAGGTAAGAAGACTCCAAAAGAAAATAGACAATTAACGATCGGATTGATTGCGACGGAATTTGCCTTTTCCATGAAAAGCTTTTTCGGGGAGATTTTTTTATCAGTCGAGCAAAATGCGATTAAGAACGGTGTCAATTTGCTCATCCAATCCATATCAGACTCTGCGAAGAAAGATCTAATTCTGCCAAGTTTTATAAAAGAAAACAAAGTGGATGGAATTATCATTGTTTCACATATCAGTTTAGACTATATTAATAAGGTCATTTCGACTGGTATTCCGACTGTGCTAATTGATCATCATCATCCCTTGATTCCTGCCGATGCTATCTTGACCAATAATCGATTTGGAGCCTATATGGCAACAAAGCATCTGCTTGATTTAGGGCATAGGGAAATCGCATTTGTCGGGAATATTGATTTTTCTCCCAGTTATTATGAACGGATGGAAGGGTATTTATTGGCATTGAAGGAAGCGAATATGAATCCAAGTGATGAAGTAATGTTTCTTACGGCGAAAGAAGAAAGCGATGCCATTGATCACTCTATCAAATCACTAAAACAAATTCCGAGCGCATGGCTCTGCGTAAATGATGGATTTGGTTTTATGGTTAGTTCGTCTCTCAAGAGTCTAGGGCTTAAAATACCAGATCAAGTCTCGGTTTGTAGTTTTGATAACGGTCAATTATCTCAACTATCAGATCCTCCGATCACAACCATGGCCATAA
The DNA here is from genome assembly GCF_036965045.1 of Bacillus sp. JJ1533. Classification (NCBI taxonomy): domain Bacteria; kingdom Bacillati; phylum Bacillota; class Bacilli; order Caryophanales; family Bacillaceae; genus Bacillus; species Bacillus sp. JJ1533. The sequence goes on from NZ_JBALOV010000017.1 coordinate 86,012, forward strand.
ACTTAAAATTGTTTGGGTCTTACGCATTCAAACAATTATTATGGAGGATTGACCATCCAAACGAACCTGTCCAAGAAATCTTACTTCCAGCCAACCTCATAAAAAGAGGCTCCACTGGTAGGGGAAAGGATTAGGGTCCCTCGTTCAAAGATAGAAAGATGTATTAAATAGGAAAGTAATCGAAAGGGAAGTGACTTTTTATGAAACAACCGATTTTTTTAACACCACAATTTCAAGAACGAATCTGGGGCGGAACCAAGTTGCGTACAGAATTTGGATATCCAATTGAATCTGACTTAACAGGAGAGTGCTGGGCTGTATCCGCACATCCCAATGGGCAAAGTACTGTAAGCCAAGGTTTATATGAAGGAAAAACTCTAGGGGAACTATGGAAAGAACAGCGTGAACTATTCGGAAACATGGAGGGAGATGTATTTCCGCTTCTCACCAAAATACTGGATGCCAATAATGATTTATCCATTCAAGTCCATCCAAATGATGCATACGCGAACGAACATGAAAATGGTGAACTCGGTAAAACAGAATGCTGGTATGTGATCGATTGTAAAGATGATGCAGAAATTATCTATGGTCATACAGCCCAAACAAAAGAACAGTTTATTGAAATGATTGAGAATGGAGAATGGAATCAATTATTAAGTCGTGTAAAGGTGAAACCTGGTGACTTTTTTTATGTCCCAAGTGGAACGATTCATGCTCTTTGTTCAGGAGTTCTCATCCTGGAAACACAGCAAAGCTCTGATACAACCTATCGTGTGTATGACTATGACAGAGTCGATCAAAATGGACTAAAGCGTGAATTGCATATTCAAAAATCAATTGATGTTTCGACCATTCCGCATGAAGATGCAACTGTAAAGCCTAGTGTTGAGAACATTCCGGGTGCTACAATTACGACTTTTGTAAACGAACAGTACTTCTCCGTATACAAATGGGAAGTTGAGGGTTCTGCATCTTTCCAACAGGACAAAACATTCTTAATTTGCAGTGTATTAAATGGGTCAGGGGGAATTGTCACAAATGAAGGTACTTATTTAATTGAAAAAGGCAACCACTTTATCCTGCCGGCTGGGCTAGGAAACTTCGAATTGAAAGGCAACCTAGAATTGATAGTTTCTCACCCTTAAATGGGACGGATGGACAAGGTTGGGGGTGTGACAGGTCAAATACCTGACTCCTGACCACAGCCCTTTGGCCTTAAGTTAATTTGGCGCTGATACTAGTATTATGGTGATTGGAAAATAAGGGGAGTATTAAATGGTTATGATCAACACAGAAATAGTTAAAAGATTAATAAATGAACAATTTCCTGAATGGTCACATTTAGAAATCAGACCAGTTAAAGTTAGTGGAAATGACAATAGAACATTTCACCTGGGCGACTATATGAGCGTAAGACTACCAAGTTCAGAACATTATGCACCTCAAGTAGAGAAAGAACAAAAATGGCTACCGAAATTAGCAAAGGGACTTACTTTACCAATATCTACTCCAATAGCAAAAGGTAATCCTAGTGCGGAATATCCATATCCTTGGTCTGTCTATAAGTGGATAGAAGGAGAGACCTTAACTCAAAAAAATATTAATGACAGCAGCCAAATTGCAAGAGATTTAGCGGCCTTTTTAATTGAGCTCCAATCAATTGATGCGAGTGATGGTCCTATTGCAGGAGCACATAATTTTTATAGAGGCGGAGACATTGCTGTGTACAATCAAGAGTCCAGAGATGCAATTAACCAAAATAAAGATAGATTGGACGCTCCATTATTAAATGAAATCTGGGAACGTGCATTAGATTCAAAGTGGAATTCAGATCCAGTATGGGTTCATGGTGATATAGCACCAGGCAATATTCTTGTTAAAAATGGCAATCTCTCCGCTATTATTGATTTCGGCATCTTGGGGGTTGGAGACCCTGCTTGTGATGCTGCTATGGCATGGACTTTTTTTGACGCTAAAAGTAGAAAGATTTTTAAACATACACTAGCGATGGATGAAGAAACATGGAACAGAGCAAGAGGATGGGCATTATGGAAGGCTTTAATTACTTATAATGGGAGTAGACATTCAAATAAAGCAATCGCAAAAGAAGCATATAATATTATTCGTATAATACAACTGGATTACCAATCAGATAGAAAAATTAAATAACTGGAGGCCGCCTTAGACGGTTCTTTTGGTGCTTAAAGATGACACATTTCTTTTTCAATTTTTATAACGATAGTACCATGACTGTTCATTTCTCATTTGCAGTGTATTAGATGGGAAAAGGCGGGCGGTGGTGATCAAAGGGGTGGGACGAGAGACCTTTCCCGCTGGATAGAAAAGGAGGAGATCTTTAAATGACAACAGTGATTGATATAAAGAGAAGTGTAAAAAATCCTCTCATTACACCTCAAGATGTAAAACCATCACGCCCAGATTTTACAGTTGAATGCGTCTTCAATGCGGGCGTGACACGTTATCAAGAAGAAGTTATTTTACTGATGCGTGTTGCGGAACGTCCTGTTCAAACAAACCCAGATGTATTGACTGTTCCTGTATTAAGGGAAAATGGGGATGATTTTTACGTAGATGTTATGGATATTGATCGAAACAATCCGTCGTATGACTTTTCTGATCCTCGAAAGGTGAAACAAATCGACATTGATACGTATGTTTATTTAACTTCGATGTCTCATTTACGTATTGCTCGCAGTAAGAATGGTGTGGACTTTGTAGTTGAGGACGAGCCATTTATTTTCCCAAGCAATCGTTACGAAGCATTTGGTACTGAGGACCCACGTATTACCTTCATCGATGACTACTACTATATTAATTATACAGCGGTTTCCGATAAAGGAATTACAACCGCGTTAGCGAGAACAAAGGATTTTAAATCAGTTGAGAGACGAGGCATTATTTTTACGACTGAAAATCGCGATGTTACTATTTTTCCTGAAAAAATAAACGGGAACTATTTTGCCTTACATCGTCCGGTTCCAAAGCAAATTGGCCGTGGCGAAATGTGGACGGCTACTTCACCGAACTTGACTCATTGGGGAGAGCATACGTTTCTAATGGGAGTGGAAGAAGGCTGGGAGTCGCAAAAAATTGGCGGTGGGGCTGTACCATTTAAGACGGAAAAGGGATGGATGGAAATCTATCACGGCGCAGACCGCAACAATCGTTACACACTGGGAGCTGTACTTCTTGATTTGGAGGATCCGAACAAGATTATAGCAAAAACAAAGGAACCAATCCTTGTACCTGAAGCAGCATATGAAGTTGAAGGATTCTTTGGAAACGTTGTCTTCACGTGTGGTGTGTTATTTGAAAATCAGGTCGTCAAAATTTATTATGGCGGTGCTGATAATGTGATGGCACTAGCTGAAGTTCATATTGATGAAATCTACCGGGCTTTAAGTCTCTAAATCTAGCACGAATAAAAAAATGAAGTGAGAAGGATGACAACCAATGAAACTAACACAAAACTGGAAAATTCAGCATTTTGAACGGGGACAAGAAGGAGATTTAGTCATCGCCTCGCCAGATTATATCGACCATTTTTGGATGACTGCGAATGTACCTGGTGATGTTCACTCCACGTTAATTCAGAAGGGGTTAATCGATAACCCGTTCTTCGGACATCATGATTTAAAATCAAAATGGGTTTCTGAGAAGGTTTGGTGGTACCGATCAGAATTTCAATATGATAAGAAAAACCTTCAACCGGATGAGCGTCTGGAGTTAATTTTTGAAGGGCTCGATACGTACGCAACGATTTATTTAAATGGATGCGAAATTGCCTCCACTGAAAATATGTTTATTCCTCATGTGTTTGATGTGACAAGAGAAGTTGTGGATGGAAAAAACATTATTGCCGTTAAATTTGATGTGGTGGCAGATGTCCTAAAAGAAAAGGAAAAGAACTACTGGGCCGGCTACGGGAAAGATCGGATTTGGGCACGTAAGGCTCAGTATCATTTTGGCTGGGACTGGGGGCCACAAATTGTAACGGCAGGTATTTGGAAGGATGTTCGACTCGAAAAACGAAAAATTGCCAAGATTGATAGTGTGTTTGCAAGAACAGTAGAAATTGCAAATGACAAAGCGGTTGTCGAAATTGATGTTGATACAAAGACATATGCACGAAAATCTCCTTTATCTGTACACGTGGAGTTCCATGATGGTGAGACCGCAATCATCAAAACCGCTCGGGTTCAGAAAAACCATGTGAAATTTATGATAGAGCTTGAAAATCCAAAGCTATGGTGGACACATGATTTAGGAACGCCTCATCTTTATACACTTGAGGTGGAACTCGTGTGTGAAGGCGAAGTTATAGATACGGAGTCAACAGATGTGGGTGTTCGTACAATTGAGGTTATGCAAAAAGATGGTGAAGGCAATAACCGTTTTACATTTGTCTTAAATGGTGTTGAACTGTTTGCGAAGGGTGCGAACTGGATTCCAATTGATAACTTCATAGGAGCTACACCAGATTCTCGATACAGCCAGCTCTTAACCCAAGCCAAAGAGGCGCATATGAACATGATTCGTGTCTGGGGCGGCGGAATTTATGAAAGAGATATTTTCTATCAGGAATGTAACCGTCTAGGTATGCTAGTCTGGCAGGATTTCATGTTTGCTTGTGCTCTTTATCCAGACTACAACTATAACTATATGCAAAATGTACGAATTGAAATAGAGTCAGCTATTAAGATGCTGCGTAACCACCCATCAATTGCAATATGGTGTGGAAACAATGAAAATGACTGGCTTTACGAAGTGGAATATACAGCAGGAAACATCGATACACCATTTTATGGAGAAAAAATCTACCATGAACTGATCCCTGAATTATTAGAGGAATTGGATAATAGTCGTCTGTATTGGCCAAGTTCCCCATTTGGCGGCAATGACCATGACTCACAAGAAGTAGGCGATCGTCACAACTGGCAGGTATGGCATGGCAATGTCGAGCCTCGAAAATTTGGCGAGAACTTAGGCCAGGATTATAGTGTTGAAGGTGTATCTTTTAAAAACTACAAAAAGGATTACACCCGTTTTAGCAGTGAGTTTGGTATGCATGCCTCAGCTAATCGATTTACATTAGAGGATAATCTTCCGGAAGGCACCTTCTATTGGGGAAGTGATGAAATGTCTTATCGAAACAAGGACTATCACCACCAAAAAGGGATTATGCTCATGGAAGGCTACACGGGGATTCCAACAAATATTGAGGAATACATGAATTTTTCCATGCTTACTCAGGCAGAAGGATTGAAGTGTGGAATTGAGCATTATCGTCGCAATAAGCCATTCACAAGCGGGTCTTTAATCTGGCAGCTAAATGATTGCTGGCCTGGCACAAGCTGGTCGATGATTGATTATTATCAGCTTCCTAAAGCATCCTATTTTTATGCGAAGAAATTCTTCCATCCACTTTTATTAACGATTGACCATGATGCAGGAAGCGATCTTCATATTTGGGTCATCAATGATTTGCTAGAGACGTATACAGATGTCCTCGAATTAACGGTAGAGAGCTTTAGTGGAGAAAAGTTATTTACAACCACTATTCCAGTTGAGGTTAAGGAAAATGCTTCCGCTAAAATAACTCGTTTTACAGAAGAAGAGCTGCTCAAGGGTTACCCTGCGAATGAGGTCGTAGTCCGTCTAACCTCTATGGAAGGTAAGGCGCAACAAAATGTGTACTATTTAAGAGACCATAAAGATTTGGCACTTCCTCAAGCTCATCTTCAGGTCGCGGTTGATGAAGACAATCAGACTGTTACGGTCAGTACTGACAATCATGCAAGAATGGTAAAACTAGAGATTCCTTCAAAGAAGATTCATTTTAGTGATAATTTCTTTGACCTCTTACCGAATGAAACCAAGACGATTGAAATTGGCCATCTTGAAGGTGAAAAAGTAGATTTAGGTCGTTTGCGTGTTTCGGCCATCAATTCGGAACAATAAGGTGGAGAAAAGAATGAAAGCAGCTGTATTAATTGATAAAATGAAAATGGAAATACAAGAACTTCCCGTTCCGGCACCAGCAGATCATGAAGTCATTGTAAAAGTGAAAGCATGTGGAATTTGCGGAACAGACCAGCATATTTATCATGGGCAACCTGGTTCTGCCGAGGTCCAGTATCCGATTGTATTAGGACATGAGTTGGCCGGGGAGGTTGTTAAAGTTGGTGCGAAGGTTACGTCGCTAACGAAGGGTGACCGCGTATCGATTGATCCTAATATGTATTGCGGGGAATGCGAATTCTGCCGAGGCGGACGTCCTCACCTATGTGACGATTTACAAGCCGTTGGCGTCACAAGAAACGGAGGCATGGGAGAATACTGTGCCGTTCCATCCCCTAATTGCTATTTACTCCCAGACAAGCTATCTTATGAAGAGGGAGCGATGATCGAGCCACTTGGTTGTGTGTTACACGGTGTAAGTCAACTGAAGTTCTGGCCAGGCGCATCTGTTCTAATTATCGGTGGTGGATACATTGGCCTGATGATGCTGCAAATGGCAAAAATATACGGAACAAAAGTGACAATTAGTGAACCTGACCAGAAAAAACACGAGGTTGCAAGTGAATTAGGAGCCGATCAAACGGTGACTCCGGCTGAACTTGAAAACTTGAGCAGTGGATTTGATCTAGTCATTGAGTGTGTCGGCCGAAAAGATAGCATGACCCAGGCCGTACAAATGGCACGAAAAGGCGGTTCGGTCTTACTATTTGGCGTATCAGCACCAGATACAAATATAGAAGTAAACCCGTATGAGATTTTTTCAAAAGAATTAACGATTAAAGGATCATTCATCAATCCCCACACACATGAACAAGCGATTGCCTTAGTTGAACAAGGAAAAGTCCAAATCAAACCATTGCTGAGCCATCGTTTTACAATGGATGAGCTACCAGTGATCATGAAGGAGTATCCAAGACTAAAGGTAGTTAAAGGAATTGTTGTTGGGGAATAGTGGGACGTAGGCAAAGGTTACAGTCCTGTGCATCGTCATCATTATAATAAGAAGGGAGAGTTTGACTTATGAAAATAGGTGGAATAGAAGCAGGCGGAACAAAATTTGTCTGTGGAGTAGGGAATGAACATGGAGAGATTTACGAAAGGGTCACTTTTCCAACTACATCTCCAGAAGAAACGATGGAGAAGGTCTTCTCATTTTTTCAAGATAAAGAGGTTGAGGCAATCGGTGTCGGCTCGTTTGGCCCCATTGATGTAGATATCGAAAGTGAAACATACGGATATATTACTGAAACTCCAAAGGTGAAGTGGAAAAATTTTAATATTGTGGGTGAACTGAAGAACTGTTTTAATGTACCGGTAGGGTTTCATACGGATGTAACGGCAGCTGCATTGGCTGAATCTACTTGGGGTGCAGCAAAGGGTTTGGACAACTGTCTGTATATGACTGTTGGAACAGGAATTGGCGTTGGTGCGGTCATAAACGGTAAGCCATTCCAAGGCTTAACCCATCCTGAAATGGGGCATATCTTGGTGAAACGTCACCCGAATGATTCGTTCGAAGGGATCTGTCCTTATCATGGAGACTGCCTTGAGGGGCTAGCAGCGGGGCCAGCCCTTGAAAAAAGATGGAACAAAAAAGGACAAGAACTAACAGACCAGCCTGAAGTGTGGGAAATCGAGTCCTATTATCTAGCTCAAGCTCTCATGAATTACATTCTTGTTTTATCACCTAAAAGGATCGTTGTTGGTGGAGGTGTGATGAAGCAGGAACACTTGCTGCCACTCATTCGTAAACAGGTGTTGGAATTGTTAAACGGCTATGTCGCTGTTCCGGAATTAACACCGGAAAATATCGATCGTTACATCGTTTTGCCAGGGCTTGGCGACAATGCAGGTTTAGCAGGGTCTATTGCGCTCGGGGTGAATGGAAAATAAAGATTGGATAGGTGTCTGAATAGGCGATGAGTTAAACCCAAGAATGGTGTTAGATGGATCATTCTTGGGTTTGAAGATTGTACAAAACTAGGGGTTTTGGGAATCTCTTTTTATGCTTTTACATAAAATGCAGTGTGTATTCGGACTGCTTTCCGAAAATAGGGGTACCATCAGTCCAAATGAGTCTCACATTTTGACTCCTTCACCCTCAAATTCTCTTAACCTGTCCAAATGCAGAGTGTATTCGGACAGATTTCCGAAAGTAAGGGTACAATCAGTCCAAAAGAAGCTTACATTCTGACTCACTCACTCTAAAATTCTCTTAACTTGTCAGAATGAAGCGTGTATTTGGACAGATATCTGAAAATAAGGGTGCCATGAGTCCAAATGGTCTCACATTCTGACTTACTTACTCTAAAATTCTTTCAATTTGTCCAAAAGAAGCGTGTATTCGGACAGATTTCCGAAAGTAAGGGTGCAATTAGTCCAAAAGAAGCTTACATTCTGACTCACTCACTCTAAAATTCTTTTAATCTGTCCAAATGCAGCACGTATTCGGACAGATATCCGATATGAAGGGCGCCATCAGTCCAAATGAGTCCCCCATTCTGACCCAATGACTCTTAAATTCTCTTAATCTGTCCAAATACAGCACGTATTCGGACAGATATCCGATATGAAGGGTCCTATCTGTCCAAATGAAGCAGGATCGATTGAATTCGGCCTGAAAAATATAAGTGACTCTCCATTAATAATGGGGAGTTTTTTCGAAGGAATGTAGGGAAAGACTGACCCAGGAAGGATGCATAACATTGCAAAAAGAAAAAAACGTCATTTATCTTGTCTCTGGCCCAGTCGGGGTTGGAAAATCTACCACATCCAAAAAACTTGCCCAGAGTGTTAAAAATTGTGTGCTTCTTGAAGGTGACTTTATTTTGAATATGTTTGATTATGGAGCAGAAGCATCCTGGGAGGAACGCTTACGTCTATCGTGGGAATATATCCTTACTTTAACTAGAAGTTTGATTCAAAAAAAGTTTAATATCGTCATCGACTTTGTGGTAGAAGATGAGCTGGATTGGTTTTGTGAACAAATCTCTGATTTGCCGGTAACATTGAAATATATTGTATTGAGAGCTGACAAGGTAAAGCTAATCGAACGTATCAATAAGAGGGGAGATATTGAGTTAATAGACCGCTCGTTGTTTTTATTAAACAAATTAGAAACAACTCCCTCAAATCAGCCATTTTTGCTTGACACTACTTTGAAGAGTACAGAAGAGATTGTTGATGTCATCATGAGTCATGACGAATTTACGATTACTATTTAAAAAGTGTTTACATTATCAGTAATCGCCTCGCTTCCAAAGAAAGCGGGGCGATTACTGCATTTGTTATGAAGTCAACCCGAGAGATTCTGCTTTTAGTTTTTTATCTTAACCGCTCCCACACTTTTACCGAAATACTTTCTCTTGTCGAATTGAAAGTAGATGATAAGGAAAGAGCATGCAGCAACGATTCTTAGAGTCGTTGCGGTAACCAATGTGGTTGTCATATTGTATTCTTCCAATATGTAAACTCCCAATTGGGGTGCAAAAAAACCAATCAATGATAACAGAATATTGTAAATGGCTATACTGCTGGTCCGTTGTTCAGTATTGGATACACTGAGCAGGTGGTTAAATAATAGGATGCTGAGCCCTGATAGTGATAATCCAGAAAGAAACTGAACAAAGGCCAGGTAATACAGGTTGGTCGAAAAGAGACTTAGGAGCGGGATCATCCCCATGCCGAGCCCCGCGAAAACAAGCATCAGGGGGTTGCCATATTTACTGCTCATTTTTCCCCACCAACCAAAACTGATAATCTGGCCAATGGAATTGGCTACCGTAAACAAACTAAACCATAAAGCGGTCGCTTCTGCATATTTTATTTGATAAATGGTGAGTGTCGCCCACGCAATCTGCCAAGAAAAATGATAGAAGAGTGCACACAATAGAAAAGCGAGATACGGTTTTTCTTTGATCACCTGTAAATTAATCGAGTGCTTTTTCTCGATTTTGTCCACTACTCTTTTTGGTTCTCTATGTTTACTTAAATAATAGACCTCGATCATGCCTATTAAAAAGGCAAGCAGGAAAAGAAATTGGTAGGGCAGTGCCCATTCCTTGTTAAACTGGACCATGACAATTCCCATAAGGAGAGTCACGATCATCGAAACAATGCTTAGAATTCTACCGCGTTTACTAAAAAAGATGGCTCTTCTGTTTTCCGGAAAAATATCCCCCATCATCGATTGCCAGCTAAGGTTTCCCATTGAGCCGGGTAAATTCATCAATGCGATCACTGCGATAAACCAAATGGCTAGATCTGCATTGGGAAGAAAAGGGATGAATGCTACCAGCAAGAGAAAAGACCGGGCTATAAGAGTGGAAGTGGTTGTGAATTTTTTCTTTTCTTCCAGCCGATTCACCCAGATAGCCCCTGGTATCATTGCGATCATACTGACTAATGGCGGCAGCGAGCTTAGCAACCCAATTTGGTAATTCGTCGCTCCCAATACATTGATTGCAAAAAATGAAGCATAGTTATTTGTTAGATTCAACGACATAATATTAAAGATGCCGTGCCTTATGCTCCATTTTTCATTTGCTGCTTCATTCAAAGGAATCACACCTTCTCCTTTACCCGTTTAGATGAAATATTGAACTGGTTTTCCTTGTTCATCGGTATAGTCAATTATCGACTTGTACGTTTTCAGATCGATTGATAGCGTACAACGATGGTCCTCTTTGTTCCAAGATAGTCGAACCTCATCCTTTGCAGAATCCAACACTTTAAAGTCTCCATTAAAAGCAGGATACTCATTTCTAAATCGAATGAGCTTTAACAGCCTTTGAACGACTTCTTTTTGAACGGAGCCTTCGATTTCTTCCAGGGTGAAATTGTGGCGGTTCATTTCCCGTGTTTCGCCTGTTTTCTCCACTGCTTTATAATCATTTTCTCCGGCCAATAAACCAACATAATAGACCTGTGGAATACCCGGTGTAAAGAACTGAATGGCTCTCGCTGCTAAATAAGCGTCGTCATTGCGATCCAGCACCGAATAATAAGTCCCCCCAATTTGATGAACATCAAATCCGTCTGGTCCTTTATGTTCATCAGATACGATGAGACTGAGGTTTGAGCCCCTCTTCAGGCAGATATCCACTACGTTTCGGGCATCCTTTATATCTATTAAATCCTGAAGGTCAGGCAATACAGGAACACCATCATGACAGTCCAGCATCGTAAATTGATTCTGTGGGCGAACCTTTAAATAGGCGGTCAGCTTCTCACTCGTTTTGTTCAAGATGGTATCAAGAACGGTATACGGTAAAATAAAGTCGTAAATCCAAAAGCCTCGTTCCGCCAGTTTGTTTTGAATGGAATAATGAGCATGCACTTCTGGAAGCAATTCAATCCCCTCTGAGTCTGCCATCTCCTTCATCCAATCAAGGAAATCATAGATTTCCGGTTCAACAAAGAAGCAGCTAGTCCCAAGCTTTTTATTAACAAATCCAACGGCATCTAATCGAACGGTTTTGATCTGGTTTTCACTGAAATTCCTAAAGAAATCACTCAAGAGCTGTCTTACCTTCTCGGAGGTGACATCTAAGTCAATCTGTTCAGAAGGGTCTTGCCTCCCAAATGTTGTCCAAACCTTTTCTTCTTCTCCTGTTTCTTCCACGATAAAGGTAGAATAAGGTCTAGGTCTTCTTAGAAAAATTTTATCGATATCTTCCTGCAACGGCTGGCCGTCTTTCCACAGTTTATCTAACGTAATAAACATATCCGCATATTCCGCTTTTCTTCCTTTTTTGATGAAATCCTGGAAGTACAGCGATTGTCTTGAAATATGGTTAACCATTAAATCCACTAATACATCGAAGTTTTCACCAATCTCTCTTATATCGTCCCAAGTTCCAAATTTCGGTTCGATTTCTAAATAAGTGAGTGGAGCAAAGCCTCTGTCCCCTGATGAAGGGAAAGGAGGAAGGATGTGAACCCCGCCTTTAAAAATATCTCGAAAATGGTTCAATAGCACCTGATTAAGCGTTTTTAAGTCTCCACCAAGAGAATCTGGATACGTAATGAGTTGTACTTGATTTTTTACTGGCATATTCGTCGCTCCTTCTAAAAGGTTTTTTACAAAAATGGGAACGTTCCCAAAAAGCTCTTTTTTTATTATACTTTATTCTTTATAATGATACTAACAAAAAATAAAATTTTTAAGAAATTAGACAAATAGATTTCTGGTTTGTGTCTTACTGGAAGACACAAACCAGAAAGAAGGGGGAGAAGAAATAATGGAGTATCGATTATTGCAAGAAGATGAATTTGGGCAGGCAATCGAATTGGCCGATGGAGTCTTTCGCGAAGAGGGCCATGTTTCCATGGGGGAGGCTTTCCCGCACGTATTTTCACCGGCTTTCAACCAGTCCTATGGTGCCTTTGAAGACAAGACGCTTGTCGCTTTTATCGGTTTGGTGCCTTCTGTCATTTGTAGTGAAAACGCCGAGATTCAAGCTTATTCCATCGGTGCGGTCTGTACCCACCCTGATTACCGAAAAAGAGGAATAGGGACCCACCTTTTGAAGCAAGTTTTTGCCCACATTCAAAAGGCTGGGGCCTCCATCTTGTTTGTTTCCGGTGATTTGCCCATTTATAAAAAGGCCGGCTGTACCTATTACGGTGAGGTCTATCGGTATGATCTACATCCCGGCAGCTTAGAGTCTAATCGGAAGTACACTGTCCGCGAGCTGCTGCCATATGACTGGTTTCACATCAGAAAGCTTAGCCATAATCGACCTGTGAGATATGAGCAAAGTCTGTTTGAATTGGCGCTCCTTCGCCAATCAGCTGGTTTTGCGAGCATTTTTAAAGCCAAGCAAAACGTCCTCGTAGCCGAAGAGGATGGAGTAGAAAAGGGCTTTTTGGTCATGACAACGCCAACCCAAGAGGAGAATCAAGCATTTTCCCGTGTCATCGAATGGGGAGGAGAACCTAAAGCCATCACGTCCCTTCTAGCAGAATCATTTCGATTTGGTATGGATACTTTGAGAGTAAAAGTTCCATGGTTTGAAACGAAATTAATTGAAAGCCTTGATTCATTGAATAAAATAAAAACTGCCTATCCAGGGACCATCAAAATCATGGATTTGGATATCTTGTTAGAGCAGCTGGCTCCTTACTTTGAGGGGAAAATAACCATTTCATCGACAGATGCCAATCAAAAACAACTTACCTGGAAACAACATTCCATTACGGTTGAAAATCAGATGCTAGAACAAATGATTCTGACGGGGGAACATGGTCTAGATTATGATTTTTCTGGTATTTTTCCCGTACCGTTACCATATCCTGAAGGGTTGAATTACGTTTAATAAACCCGTCTTAAGGGCTTGAGATGTTGGATTTCCTTTTTCCCTTTTTGCTTGACATCAATGGAAAAGTGAAATAATCTAACCTCATAAGGTTTTTGGGAACGTTCCCAAAATTTAAGAATATCGACCATTGAGGGTGAATGTGATTGAATCCTACGATACATGATGTGGCCAAGCTAGCGAATACCTCCAAGAGTACGGTTTCAAGGTATTTAAATGGCCAAAAGGTAAAAAAAGAAACGGAAGAAGCCTTGAAAAAGGCGATTAAAGAATTGAATTATCACCGAAATGTGAACGCGAGACGATTGGTTATGAATAAAACACAGACCATCGGTATTGTAGTGGATGATATTTCGAACTTCTTCTATTCTCCGATCTTTAAGGGAATCGAAATGATAGCAAGGGAAGAAGGGTTTCATTGTATTTTTTATAGTTCGATTTCTCATTACGACCAAGAGGTCTCGGCCTTGCCGCTTTTATATGAAGGCCAGGTAGATGGCCTGATCCTAGTAAGTTTTTCGAATCGTTCAGAGAAGAGCTTGAAGGAAATCGCAGAGTCCCGTTTTCCAATTGTGCTGGTGGGGACAGCGGGAAATCAGCCGGATATTGATTCCGTGGATATTGATAATTACTCAGGGATATCGGATATTGTTTCCTACCTATACAGGCTTGGGCACAGGAAGATTGCCTTCATTTCTGGCCCTGAGGAACTCGCTCCAAACAGAGACCGCTTAGCGGGATACGAGGATACCATGAATCAACTCGGGTTGGAAACCCTTGTTACAGCATCCGATTGGACGAGCCAGGGTGGGTATCAGGCGATGTATCGGCTGCTAGAAAATAAAGAGGCATTTACGGCTGTAATTGCCTCGAATGATGAAAGTGCGGTAGGGGCATTGAAGGCCGGTCAGGAACTTGGATATCAGGTACCTGTTGATTTTTCCATTACCGGCTTTGACGATATCGCCATCGCCAGCTGGATGTACCCGTCCCTCACCACTATGAAACAACCATTTGTCGAAATGGGGGAAGAGGCAGCCCAGTTATTAATCTCTAAAATCCATGAAGAGCAACATTCGTTTAACAGAATCTTACTTAAACCGGAACTCGTTATTCGAGACTCCTGTCGAAAAATATGAAAACCGCGGTTAGGGTTCTCGCGATTCAATTACTTAATCTTTGTAAATCAAAAAGGAGGGGTTGGATTGGCTGATTTTATCAACAATATGTCAATTAATGGGGAAACAATTGATCTTCACCCGGCAAACGGGCATACAAAAAGTGAAAAGACCTTTTTACGATTCTCGTCGCTGATGCAAGTGCTGAATGAGGAGGGAATCGTCGAAACGATACCAGTCGAGCAGCAAAAAACAGAAGGGGATCTGGTTCATATTTCCGGGAGCGGCCGTTTATTTACGGTTCATTCCATTTGGAAAGCAAAACAGGATCATTGTAACTACTGGGAAGTGGAGTTCGAGGTAACTTATCATTCGAATCAATCCGGACGGTATAGTCTTCGTCTTAATAGCGAGCTGATTGGAGAGGGAAAACCGACATGGATGATACCTGGTGCTTTTTATAAAGAGAACCGCTTTAAACATAATCTCCGTCCGTATCCGCGCTATGACTATGAGGGGGGCGACCCGGATGAAATGATTTCTGATTACTGGTCCTTCCGATCGGACCGGGCGGCACTTCCGGCGGTTTTTTCTTGGAATGATGAGATGTCTGCTGCGCTTTGTGTGGATGAAATGTGCCAGCTTGGACTAACTGGCGTGGGCTTTAAAGGCAGCCAATCCGGGACAAACATTTGGGTTGATTTTCCCTATCGGGAGGAGCCTGTTACCTTTATTGGCCAAGCCAAACCGGCGCCAAAGGATATTCAGCTCCATCGTTTTGAGCCAGAGGAAACGGTTCAATTAAAGGTGCGAATTTACACGGCAGGCCCGGAATTGCATTCCTATGATGCTTTTGTCCGGCAAATGTATTTGCTCCATAAGGATGAGCACGATCTTAATCCGTGGATGGGACTGGAGCAGGCAGCAGAGTTGACCGCTCATGGTCTCTATACATGGCATTATAACGAGGAGAATCAAGCTTTATATGAAACGGCTGCTTTTGACCGCGAACTGAATAATAATGTCAAGGGGCTGGGGGATCGGCCAAATATGCATGCAGGCTGGGTAAGCGGCATCCCTTATGCCTATGCGCTGCTTCGGTATGGCAGGGAACATAACATCCAGACATATATTGATGCGGGTATCGGGGTATTAGACCATATCGCCTCGGCGATTGCTCCATGCGGAACGTTCTGGGCCTCGTGGCAGCTTGGGAAAGGCTGGGGAACCGGCTGGAATCCAAAAAGGACATGGCTTCAGGCAAGAACGATTTCGGAAGCAACACTATTCTTAGTCCGTGCCCTCAAATTTGAGAAAAAGCACGGCATTACCCATAAAAATTGGGAAACAGCTGCCCTTTCTAATTTAGAGTTTGCTGTAACAAGTCAGCGTGAAGACGGTAACTTTGGTTCTTATTACCACTGTGAAACCGGTGATGTGGAAGAATGGGATGGAGCAGGCGGGATCTTATGGATTGCAGCACTGCTGGAAGGAAAACGTTATTTTGAAAATGAGGCGTACGGTATTACTGCAGCTAGGGCTGGAGAGTATTACCAAACCTTTGTCCGTGACGAATTCATTTATGGCGCCCCTGAGGATGTTCATTTAACTCCAACATCGGAGGATGCTTACAATGCGGTTGTTGCGTATGTCCTGCTCTATGAATATGACAAGCAGCATGTGTGGTTAGAATTGGCCAAGCTGGCTGCCGATTGGCAAATGACCTTCCGCTGGACCTATAATCTTGATTTTCCTGAACACACCTTTTTAAGCCAATACGATTTCAGGTCTCGGGGAGCGGATCAGGCTTCTCCTTCTAATCAGCATTTACATAATTATGGGCTTTTCAGTGTACCGGAGATGCTTCGTTTGTGGAAATATACGAATGATTCCTATTATCTGGATCGGACTCGTGATCATGTAGCTTGTTTTTTACAGTTTATTGCCCGGTATGACGGTGATTTTAATGCTTATAAGGGAATGGTCACCGAACGATTTTACAATACCAATTGCTTTCAGCCAAAAGGCATGATGCTTACTTTATCGCATTCTTGGTGTATAGGTCTTATTCTATATGCTGCGCAGGAAGCGCTTCCTTATCAGGATGTTTTAGATTTACCAGACCAACTAATAAAAAAATAGATGACTAGAAAAGGAGAGTTACCATGGCTGTTATAACATTTCCACAGGATTTTCGCTTTGGCGTTTCGACTGCTGCCTACCAAATTGAAGGGGCTTACAATGAGGATGGACGCGGTTTGTCCATCTGGGATACTTTCAGTCGTATTCCAGGAAAGGTGTTGAACGGAGACACCGGTGATATTGCGGTTGATAGCTATCACAGAGTCGATGAAGATATCGCACTTTTAAAGGACCTAGGGGTCAATGTCTATCGATTTTCAATTGCTTGGCCACGCATCTTCCCTAATGGAAGAGGGGAAGTAAACAAGAAGGGGCTGGAGCATTATCATCGCTTCGTTGACAAGCTATTGGAAAATGGGATTGAACCGATGTGTACGCTTTACCACTGGGATTTGCCGCAGGCACTCCAGGACGAAGGCGGCTGGAAAAATAGAGAGACCATTGCTGCATTTACTGACTATGCAGAATTCATGTTTCGCGAGTTCAACGGAAAAATCAAGCTGTGGCTGACCATAAATGAGCCGTGGTGTGTTTCGTTTCTCGGACATTTTTCCGGAGAACAAGCACCGGGTGAACGAAACCTGCAATCAGCCGTTGATGTAGCCCACCATCTTTTACTTGCACATGGTCAAGCGGTCAAGCGTTTTAAAGAGTTAGAGATTCCTGGTGAAATTGGGTTTGCACCGAATTTAGTATGGTACGAGCCATTCAGTGATAGACAAGAGGACATCGATGCGTGCCAGCGTTCATCAGCTTGGTTTATGGAATGGTTTCTTGACCCTGTATTTAAAGGAAGTTACCCGGACATTTTAATCGATTGGTTTGAAAAGAAGGGGGCTAAAGTGAATATCCAGGAAGGTGATATGGAGATTATATCCCAGCCAATGGATATTCTTGGAATCAATTATTATACAGGAACTATGGCGAGATATAAGGAAAATCACGGGAACTTTGATTGTGAACATCTTGATATGAGTTACGAAAAAACCGACCTTGGGTTCAAAATATTCCCTGAAGGCTTTTATAACATTTTAATGGACGTCAAGAAAAAATATGGGGATATTCCGATTTATATTACAGAAAACGGGGCTACTTATAATGATGAGCCTGTGGATGGACGTATAAGGGATGTAAAAAAGATCGATTACTTAAAGCTGCATTTAACAGAAATTAGCCGAGCCCTCGCTTCTGGTGTGAACTTAAAAGGCTACTGCCAATGGTCCTTAATCGATAACTATGAATGGGCCTATGGGTACAGTATGCGTTTCGGCCTTGTTCATGTTGATTACCGGACATTGGAGCGCACGAAAAAAGATAGTTTTTATTGGTATAAGAATGTGGTTAAAAATAGATGGTTTGAACTATAGGAGATGGTCGAATGAGGATTTGCTTTGATGGTGACCTGACGGAACTGGAATCTGGCTTGACCATTATGGGCAATGAATTGGGGTTCAATCGAGAGGATAACGGTTTCCCAATTACGATTGTCAAGAAGGAGGGCCCGATTGTTGTTTCCAGTAATGGGCTTGCCGGAAGAATTGAATATCAGGAGAAAATCCACTTTTTCAGGGCATTAGGGCTGTGGCTTGAGGAATATCAGAGAAATCATGAGTTTCTTCTGCAGGAGGAACCGCAGTTTATCTCAAATGGGATCATGGTGGATGCGTCCAGAAATGCTGTAATGACCGTTGACGGGATACAAACGCTGGTAAGAAAAATGGCTTTAATGGGTCTCAATTTATTGATGATGTATACAGAAGATACCTTTACAGTCAAAAATTATCCGTATTTTGGGTATATGCGCGGTAGATACAGTGAAGACGAACTCCGAGCTTGTGATGACTATGCTCATCAATTTGGCATCGAAATGGTTCCTTGCATTCAAACCCTTGCCCATTTGACAGAAGCGTTGAAGTGGAATTATGCCGCGGCTGTAAGAGATACCTCGGATATCCTGCTTGTCGGTCATGAGGAGACGTATAAACTGATCGATGATCTGTTAGTGGCGGCATCCGCTCCGTTCCGCTCGAAGCGCATCCATATCGGAATGGATGAGGCCCATATGCTTGGCTTGGGGAAATATTTAGAGCAGAACGGCTTCCGCAGACGGTTTGACATCATGAATGAGCATTTACAACAGGTCGTTTCCTTGGCCGAGGAGCGTGGCTTAAAGCCGATGATTTGGAGTGATATGTATTTTCGGCTCGGATCAAAGACAGGAAATTATTATGATCTGGAGGCGGCTATTCCGGAAGAGGTTGTTAAGGAAATCCCTCAAAATGTTCAGCTTGTTTATTGGGATTACTATCATGATGATGTGGAATTCTATCAAACTTTCATCCAAAAACATAGACAGCTTGGTTCCGAGCCTGTGTTTGCAGGTGGGGTATGGACCTGGAATGGGATCGCCCCGAATTATGGAAAAACCAATGTCACCACAGAGGCAGCCTTAACCGCATGCAAAAATGAAGGGATTAAAGAAGTATTTGCGACCATGTGGGGAGATAACGGTGCTGAAACTGATTCTTTCGCCATGCTTGCCGGCCTGCAATTATTTGCAGAGCACGGGTACGCCGAGAAGGTTGAGAAGGAAAAATTGGCAAGACGCTTTGCGTTTTGTACAGGCGGTAAGCTAGAAGACTTCTACTTATTAAATGAATTTGATGAAACGCCAGGGGTTTCGAAGCATAATTTGAAGGAATCTCATCCATCGAAATTTCTATTGTGGCAGGATTTGTTAATCGGACTGTATGATGCGAACATTCACGGTTTGCAGATGAATGAACATTATCAAAAGCTCGAGTCCCGGTTATCTGAAGCTAAAGACCGAAATCTGGAGTGGTCAGAGCTGTTTGAATTTTATATAAAACTAGCAAACGTTTTAAGTATAAAAGCAGAGTTTGGAATTAAGTTAAAACAGGCATATGATTCGAATAATAAAGAAGAAATGAAATCCCTTCAGGAGCAACTAATAGATTTAAGATATCGGGTGGAATGCCTGCGCAGGGCACACCGGACATTATGGTTTTCAACCTATAAACCATTCGGATGGGAAGTGCTTGATATCCGCTATGGGGGAGTCTTGACCAGAATCGAAACGGCTGGTTTCCGCATTGGCCAGTGGCTTGACGGGGCCATTCCAAGAATATCAGAGTTGGAAGAAGAACGCTTATTCCATGATGCCCCATGGAAAATGCCAGAAGGGGCGCTAGGGAGAAACTCGTATCACCGCATTGTAACGGCGGGAGCATTTTCGAGTTAACCCCATCTGCATAGGTTGGTCGCACAAATACTGTTACTCTTTACGGTTGGGGTATATCATTTATCGTTTTGCGACTAGATGATATAGCGATTAACTCATTTGGGGTATATCATTTATCGTTTTGCGACTAGATGATATAGCGATTAACTCGGTTGGGGTATATCATTTATTGTTTTCCGGCTTGGGGATATACCGATTAACTAAATGGAAATTGGGGTTCTTCAAAAATTCCAGTTGAGATAAGGGAGCAGCATGTCGGCGATTGAACCATCAGAAACTAGCAATATATGAAAATAATTTAGATTGGGGTGTTAAACATGATTATTGGGTTTCAAACGGCAAATTACTTTGCCCGTGCCACCGATTATCAAGCAAGTATGGAGACGTGGGGCGAGGCGGAGCGCAAGGTCATTGAGAATTTTAGCTTAGCGGAGTTCGACCGGATTTGCAGTGATATTCAATCAGCAGAGTTTCAACAGATGGAATTATGGATGGGTCATGCCTTTCCGAAGTTCGTGACACCCTATTGGGCGGCAGAGTTAAGAGCCATCTGGGAAAGTCATGGACTTGATGTGTACTCGTATTCTTGTTCACTAGGAGACCCGGTTCACTATCCAAAATGGACCAGACTGTGCTTTGAAACAGCAAAAGCACTCGGGATCGAGCTTATTACGAGTGGGATCTCCAAAGAATCTGCCCCTGTCATTTACCGTCTCTGTAAGGAGTATGGAATGAAAGTGGCGGTTGAAAATCATCCAGAAAAACATCCGAATGAAATTAGGAGCATTATTGGGGATTACGGCGACTTGTTGGGGGCAGCGGTTGATACAGGCTGGTTTGCCACACAGGGATATTCCCCTGCAGAAGCGATTAGGCAATTGAAGGATGTCCTCGTGCATGTTCATTTAAAGGATGTTAAAGAGGCTGGAGCACATGATTCAGTACTGCTCGGAACCGGTATTGCTGGTATTTCCGATTGTATAGACGCACTTAAAGAAATAGGGTATGACCGTACGATTTCCATCGAGCAGGAAGCGGGAGACCATGACCCAACGGAGGATTGTGCAGCTTCCCTAAGATGGGTGAACGATTATTTGAGCAAGAATGAGTCAGTGCAGCAATAACTTAAGGAGGGATTAGTTATGGTAAAGCTTGCGGTAGTTGGTACTGGATGGCAGGGGCAAGGACATTTGAACACAATGAAGGATATTCCGGAAATTGAAATAGTGGGAGTCTTTGATGTTAATCAAGAAACTCTGATGAAGGCAGCCAATAAATTCGGTGTGGTCGGGTATACCGATTATGTCGAAATGCTGGAGTCTGTAAAGCCTGACGGCGTGGTGATCTGTACCCCTCCTGAAGTGAGGGAATCGTTAGTTCGGGAAGCAGCTGAACGGGGAATCCACTGCTTTATTGAGAAACCGCCTGCAAAAACAATGGAAATGGCTAAGCGGGTGGATGAGATTTTGGACAGGACAGGCGTTATTAACAGCGTTGGTTTTATGTACCGATACAGTCCGGCAGTTACCTATTTACAGGAATTACTTAAAGGAAAAAGAATTGCCATGGTTCGCAGTGCGATGCTGGACGGACTTGCGCTAAGACCGAATTGGCCGCGTTGGTTTTTTAACAAGGAGATTTCCGGTGGACCGGTGTTTGATCAGGCCATTCATATGTTTGACATTTCGCGCTTATTGTTGGGAGAAGTATCACAAGTAACAGGGTATCAGGAGAATTTGGTTGTTCCCAAGAGCGAGGATTTTACCGTTGAGGATAGTTTCATCCTTTCGATGCGTTATGAAAATGGCATCATTCAGAATCACACCCATACTTGGTCCTATCCCGATGTATTTACACAAATCGAACTGATTTCTGATGAGCTTCACTTGGTCCTTGACCTGGCTAAAGGAAGTGTCAGCGGAAATGTAATGGGAAATAGTGTTCATTTTAACTCGGATGACCACGCATTGTACCGCTTGGAGCTTGAGGCATTTGCCAAGGCGATTGCAACGGATAATCGTGAACTTGTACGATCAACCTATAAAGATAGCATTCAATCCCTTGCGGTCGCACTTAAGGCAATGGATGCACTAGAAGCCAAAACCACAATTAGTTAAGGGGGAGTAGAAGATGTCAACGATTGTAGATCAAGAAGCTATCCATCTTTGGATGAAGGAGCAGGCAGTCTTGCAAGGTTTACGTCTCTCGGTTACATTAAATAACCATGTGACGCTTGAGCTGACCAGGAAGGATACCACGAAAAAGGAAGTCGACAATTATACCGAATTAACCCATCGTTTTGAGGATGCGGAGGAAAAGGCGGCAATAGCCCTACGGTTTAAGATTTATCCAGATATCACGTATGCTTATGTCGATGTAAAAGTGAAGAACGGAAGAATGATGGACAGACAAAACTATCTAGCGCCGGAAGGTAGTGTTGTCATCCATGTCCAAAGCTTGGGAGATCTAAAAGGTGTGATGGCGAACTATCAGCATAAGGACTGGTGGACACGTCCGCATTTTTCAACAGAGCTGGAAACACTGCCGGAACGGACTCAATCCTTCCTTTGGAAAACCGATCAATCGTATTATTATTTATTGCCAGTAGTTGATCAAGTTTACCGTGCTGACATAAAAGGAGGAAAACAAGGCTTTGATATCCGTCTTTCCTCTTTTGCTGGTGGATTTGATGAATGCCATACACTTGCTTTTGTTCTCGGCGAGGGTCAGAATCCGTTTCAACTGGCAAAGAACACGATTTCGAAAGCACTCCAAGCATTGGGATATCCCACAAAAATGCGGGAAGAAAAACACTATCCAGAGAGACTTGATTATTTGGGCTGGTGCAGCTGGGATGCTTTTTATCATGAAGTGAGTGAGTCGGGCATTGTTGAAAAAATGGATGAATTAAAAGAAAAGAACCTGCCGGTAAAATGGGTCATGATTGATGATGGCTGGCTCGATATTGAGGATAATCGTCTTCGCTCCTTTGATGCCGATACCCGAAAGTTTCCTGGAGGACTCTCGTCAATTTCAGGCAAATTAAAAGAAAAATACGGTGTAGCATCAGTCGGAGTTTGGCACACGATTGCCGGATATTGGGGCGGTGTTCATGCTGAACTTGCAAAAGACCGAATGAATGGCTTATATCAAACAAACAGCAATAAATTCTTCCCTCATCCGGATGCGGAAAAGGGATTTGCCTTCTGGAATGAGTGGCATGAACGGTTAAAAAAGCAGGGCATTGATTTTGTCAAAGTCGATAGTCAAAGTGCCATCAATAATTTTCTAATGTACCAAGAGTCCATTGGAGAATCCGCTAAAGGTGTTCATGTGGCATTGGAAGCCTCGGTTGGGATTCATTTTGATCAAGTGATTATCAACTGCATGGGAATGGCAGCTGAAAATATCTTTAACCGACCAAGTTCTTCCCTTTCCCGCAATAGTGATGATTTTGTACCTGGAGAAGAAATCAGCTTTAAAGAGCATGCACTCCAAAATGCGTATAACTCTTACTATCACGGGCACTTTTACTGGGGTGACTGGGATATGTTCTGGACCAGCCACGAGGAGGATCAGCAAAATGCTGTACTGAGGGCGGTCAGTGGCGGTCCTATCTATTTCAGTGACCGCGTAGGGGAAACCGACGCGAAGAAAATTTGGCCATTAATTTTGCAGGATGGCAGAATTTTGCGTGCAGACCAGCCGGGGCAGCCAACAGAGGATTGTTTATTTACGAATCCTAACCACGAGGCGCTCCCATTAAAGATTTGGAATACCATTGGTCAGACAGGCGTCATTGCTGCTTTTAATATTAATGTGGATGGGAAAGAAGTGAAGGGCACTGTTCGTCCAGACGATATTCCATCCCTTTCTGGAGAGGAGTATCTCCTATACGATTATTTTAGCGGCAAGACAATCTCTTTAAATAGAGATGAGGGGTACGATTTTTCTTTACAAAAAGAGGAAGCTGTTCTGTTTATCCTTGTTCCAGCCCACAAGATCGCTACACCAGTGGGGCTTGTAAACAAATATCTTGCACCGAAAACAATTACCCGGACCGAATATGTCCATAATCGCATGACGGTACACTTGGTAGAAGGCGGCAAGTTTTTCTTCCATGCAGCCCAAGCAGCTGCTAAAGCGGAGGTTAATGGTCAAGAAACAACAATTAAGGAACTGAATCCGTCAACATACCTCATAGAATGTGAGAATAAAACGGGTCCTGTGATCATCGACATTTATTTCGAATAGAGATTTCGGTATACTATAAAAGAGGGGAAAGGCGGCTTTCCTCTTCT
The DNA here is from genome assembly GCF_036965045.1 of Bacillus sp. JJ1533. Lineage (NCBI taxonomy): Bacteria > Bacillati > Bacillota > Bacilli > Caryophanales > Bacillaceae > Bacillus > Bacillus sp. JJ1533. Next base: position 110,199 of record NZ_JBALOV010000017.1, read on the forward strand.
TTTTTCAACCGTGTAAAAGGGAAGTGACGATGAGCATATGGGAAAAGCACTTATTACTATCATGGAATGGCTGTACAAGCTTGTCTTTTTAAATTCTATTTGGATTTTGTATTCTCTGCCAATCGTGACGATTATCCCTGCTACTGCAGCGATGTTTGCCGTCATGGATAAATGGATCAGGGAAGAGGACGATGATGAGCCCTATTTTAAGCTGTTTAATCGGAAATTCAAGCAGTTTTTTTGGAAAAGCTATCCGCTCGGCCTTGCCCTGCTAATCATCGGAGGAATATTGATAATTGACCTGTTGTTTCTCTCGAACGCTACATCAGCACTCTGGTTGGTTGCTCGCTATGCCTTGATCGGCGTTACGATCCTGTTCTTCATTAGCTTTTTGTACAGCTTTCCGATTTTCATCCGCTACCAATACCCATGGTATAAAACGATGCTGTTTTCGTTTATGCTTGGAATCAGGCAACCCATCGTTACGATTATGGGGTTTTGTGGCATATTGTTGATTGTTTTCCTGTTTTTATTCGTAACGGGAATAGGTATCTTGTTTTTTGCTAGTTTATTCGCCTTGGTCAGTACCATGGTGGCCCAAGTAAGTTCAAAAAGCGTCATAGAAGAAGGAGCTTAACCTTGTTAAGTTCCTTTTTTTTATGACCGAAATGCAGTGAAACATAGATAAATAAGGCGACGTTCACATGATCCTCACAATCTACGAAAAAAGTAGTATAAAACTTTTCGAAATTGATTGACATGTAAGCGTAAACATATAATAATGGTAATAAGTCAACAAAACCTCACAACATCGGTAACGAAAACCACAAAATAACACATGATAGATTAGTAGCTAAAACTTAGTAGGAAAGGAGTACAGTAGAGTTGAACTTAGCTATTGTGAGGGATGTGACCAGTCATTCTGTAAGGGGGAAATTATAAATGAGAAAAGGAAAAAAATCGCTTTTAACTTTATTAACTCTAGTTCTTGGCTTTTCTTTAATTCTTACCGCTTGTTCAAATAGCAATAATAAAAGCAGCAGTGATGGTCAAAAAGATGGTGAAAAAGTAGTTCTTGATTTTTGGACGTTTTGGGGATCTGAAACCCGTCGCCCGATTATAGAAAAAATTATTGATGACTTTAACCAGTCTCAAGACAAAATTGAAGTGAAACATACATATCTTCCTTGGGGAGATATTTGGACGAAGAACCTTGCTTCGATTGCTGCTGGCAACCCGGCAGACGTTATTATCAACGACATTAACTCAGTGGCACATCGCGCACTAAATAATCAAAACATGGACCTTTCTGAGTACTTCGAAAAGGATCCAGCGTTGAAGGATCGTTTCTTCCCGGAATTGTATAATGCAACATTGTACGAAGGAAAGCCATATGCCGTTCCATTTAACACAGATACACGTGTATTGTTCTACAACAAGAAAATGTTTGAAGAGGCTGGCCTTGATCCAAACTCACCGCCAACAACTTGGGCTGAGCTAGAGGAAATGGGTAAAAAGCTTGATGTGAAGAAAGACGGCAAGTACGAGAGAATCGGTTATCTGCCAAACTTCGGAATCGGTGCTGATACTTGGATGATTAATGCAGATGGAAAAGGATATTGGGATTTTGATGCAAATCAGCCGATTATCAATGAAGAAACAAATGTAGAAGCATTAACTTGGTTGAAAAATTACTATGACTATTACGGAGATAAAGTAGTTAACGCGTTTAAGGCTGAATTTGGTGAACAGACAGCAGATCCATTTGTTGGTGGAAAAGTTGCCATGATCACAGAAGCAGCTACTTTCTATACAAAAATCCGTGATTACGGTGAAGGTATGGAATTTGGAGTTGCTCCACTTCCTGCAATGGAACCAGGTAATGGAAATACAAGCTGGGGTGGAGGATTCGTCGCTGAAATTCCTAAAGGTGCAAAACATCCTGAGGAAGCGATGGAATTTATCAAGTATTTAACAGATGTACAAGCTCAAGAATATTGGGCGCTTAAAAACTTTGACAACGTAGCTAACAAAGCAGCAGCGGAAAAAGTTTCAAGCAGCTCTGAACTTGATGAAGCTGGAAAGATGGTTTATACATTAGCAACTGAAAATATGGAACAAACACTCATAACTCCGACACCAATTGAAGCACCGGATTATATTAATCTCATTAATCCTGAAATCGAATCTGTACTCCTAGGTAAGAAATCACCTAAAGAAGGATTGGATGCAGCCCAGAAAGCAGTGGAGAAATTGGTGGAAAGCAACAAATAATATGAAAAAATCAGGGAGTGAAAGGATTTCGCTCCCTGATTGGTTTAACCTTTAAAGAAGGGATGAACGAGATGGAACCAAATCTGTCAAACAACACAGGAACAAAAGTGAAAACGAAAAAAACAAAAGGACCAACCTCCATGCAGAGAAAAGAAGGATTGGCAGGTTATCTGTTTATTTCCCCTTGGATCATTGGATTTGTGATTTTTTTAGCAGGCCCACTTTTGTTTTCCCTCTATGGAAGCTTCACTAATTACAATATTACGTCGAAAATGGATTTTATCGGTTTTGAAAACTATAAGGAAATGTTTCAGAATGACCAGAGATTTTGGATTTCCTTAAAAAATACCCTTTACTATGTCGTCATATCTGTTCCTTTAACCACTATTGGCGGAATTATCATTGCCGTCATGTTGAACAAAGGAATTCCTGGAATGAAAATATTTCGAACCATTTATTACTTACCGGCTGTTCTTTCCGGTGTTGGTGTTTACTTGCTTTGGATGCAGCTGTTAAGCCCTTCATCCGGTCTGGTGAATACCCTTTTGGGATTTGTTGGAATTGAAGGTCCTTCATGGTTAACAGACCCATCCTGGACAAAAAATGCATTAATCTTCATGAAAATGTGGAGTGTTGGGGGCGGGATGCTTCTTTATCTGGCTAGCCTGCAAGGTGTTTCACCAGCTCTTTATGAAGCAGCGGAAATGGACGGAGCAGGTGTGTTTAGGAAGTTTTTCCATATCACCCTGCCAATGATTACTCCGGTTATTTTCTTTGACCTAGTGACAAGTACGATAGGCGCTTTCCAGATTTTCCAGGAAGCGTATGTCATGAGTGAAAACGGGGAAGGGGGACCGGCCAATTCCTTGCTGTTCTTTAATCTCCATATGTGGCATAAGGCCTTTGTAGTCTTTGATATGGGCTATGCGATGGCCATGTCTTGGATTCTATTCTTTATTATTCTAGTACTGACAATCGTCAACCTGAAGCTTGCCCCTCGATGGGTGCATTATGAAGGGGAGGACCGCTGATGAGGACCGCAACAGATACAGCATCGAATAAAAACGTCAAATTTGGCGGAAAAAAGGTTAGTTATCATCAAAATGTAAAGGTTAAAAAAAGAATATCCCAAACGATTTTACTAATTGTACTTCTTGCCGGAAGTGTACTAATTCTGGCTCCTATTTGGTGGATGTTTGCCACCTCTCTTAAAGATATGAAGGAAATTATGACCTATCCTCCTACGTTTATTCCTAAGGAATGGCATTGGGAGAACTATAAGATTACATTGGAAAAGGCACCGTTCATCAGGTATACGATGAACACTTTAACAATCACAACGATGGTTGTGATTGGAAATGTTCTGTCTAACTCATTTATTGCTTACGGATTTGCTAAAATTAAATTTAAAGGTCGAAATCTTCTATTTGCCTGTGTATTGGCCACGATGATGATTCCGGGCTTTGTAACACTAATTCCGCAATATGTGCTATATGCCAAGCTTGGCTGGTTAAATACGTATCTACCATTAATTGTCCCGGCGTTTTTCGGGAGTGCATTTAATATTTTCTTGCTTAGACAGTTTTATATGGGTATTTCAAACGAACTGATCGAAGCAGCCAAAATTGATGGGGCAAACCATTTGTATATTTGGTGGAAAATTGCCATGCCATTAGCTAAACCGGCAGTTGCGACCATCGCCATTTTCTCCTTTAATGGGGCATGGAATGACTTTCTCGGTCCGGTTCTCTTCTTGAATGATGAGTCGTTATATACGTTGCAACTGGGACTTCAGGTATTTAAAGGTATGAATGATACCCAATGGAACTTCTTGATGGCGGGTTCACTCATGGTACTGATTCCGGTCATCACGATATTCTTCTTCTTCCAGCGTTACTTTATTGAAGGTATGAATATCACAGCCGGTACAAAGGGCTAATCGCTATTCTCTGACACCCGAATCATGACGAACAACGCGTTGAAGGGAGACAATTTTTTATGAATAACGCAAAACAAGTTTATGTATATCACCATACCCACTGGGACAGAGAATGGTGGGCGACGATGCAGGATTTGCGAATCCGCTTGGTCGAACTAGTGGATGAATTGCTGGATACGTTGGAAGAAGATCCAGAATTTCGCTGCTTTTTACTGGATGGACAAACGATCGTCTTGAAAGATTATCTCGAGGTACGCCCGGAAAACCAAGAACGGTTGGTAAAGCTCATTCGTGAAAACCGAATCCAATGCGGACCGTGGTATATCCTGCCTGATGAGTTTCTGGTTAGCGGCGAAGCGCATATCCGCAATTTTTGGCTGGGAGAAAGAATGGCTGAAAAATTAAACATACAAAACGAAACGGTTGGATATATTCCGGATACATTTGGCCACATTTCCCAAATGCCGCAAATCCTACAGGGCTTTGGGATAGATAATGCCTTATTATGGCGCGGGACTGGCGGCAGCCCAGAGGAATTTAAACAAGAGTTTTCTTGGAGAGCTCCTGATGGAAGCGAGGTATTGGCATACTGGTTTCCGGACGGATACTATGTGGTTGATTTCCTGCATTTTGATAATCCTAAAAAAACGTATGACGAAACGTTTGGAAGGGTTAAACGCTCTCTTGATAAGTGGGCAAAAATAGCGACAACCCAATCGCTGCTCATGCCTTACGGCGGAGATCATCGTTTAATTGATAAGCGCCTCCCTAGGTTGATTAAAGAAGTAAACGAAGAGCTTGGCGAACACTATCAATTTAACTGGGCAACGACAAAGGAATTTATTGATTCCATTAAGGAACAGAAACCGGAATTAACCACGATAACGGGTGAATTGCGAGATTTCGGTGCAGACCTGCCGCATGTTCTTCCAGGGGTGCTGTCAACACGCTTATACTTGAAGCAAAGGAATTTTGAAGGACAAAATTGGTTGGAGCGCTATGCAGAACCATTCTCTGCCCTTGCCTGGAAGTATGGCAAAAAATATGAAAGCAATCTATTATGGACTTCATGGGAATTGCTGATTCAAAACCACCCTCATGACAGTATTTGTGGATGCAGCATTGATCAGGTCCATAGAGAAATGATACCGAGGTTCGATCAATCGAAACAAATAGCCGAAATTATTACGGAGAAAAGTGTTCAATATATTAACAGTTTAATAGATACAAGCCGTTTTAAACATGGCGAAATGCTGGTGATCCATAATCCGTTGACATGGAAGCGGACGGATATGGTTCAACTGCTGATCGCCGAGGATCTTGGGATCCACCCGCGGACGCATATGATACAGGATGCCGAGGGGAATGAGATTCCTTTCCAAGTAAAAAGTATTGGTACCACAAGACCGATGACGGATCGATACCAGTTTACAGAAATCACCTTCGTTGCCGAGCAGGTGCCTGCGTTAGGCTATAAAACGTTTCATTTGGTCAAAAGAGACCAGGAGCTCGATCCTAAATTGAAATTTTTCACAGCGATTCAGGAGACCGCAAAGCTAAAAGGCAGTGAACAGGTGACCGATTTGCGACTCGGTGGCAATAGTATTGAAAATCAGTTCCTAAAAGTGGAGGTAATGCTCGATACTGGAGCCCTCACGGTGTTAGATAAACAGACTGGACATGTTTATCAAGGTCTAAATATTTTTGAGGATGGCGGCGATGCAGGGGATGAGTATTCGTATTCAGGTCCGCTGAATGACGTTGTTTTACGTTCAGATTCATCCAATGAAAGAGTCCATGTATCCGTTCACGAGGCAGGGCATGCCAAGGTAACTCTTAAGGTGGACATTGATTGGAAATTGCCAAAAGAAATTTCTGAAGACCGCCTTAGCCGCAAATCCGAATATGTTGCTACAAGAATTTCTACCTATATCACGCTTGCGTCGTTGTCAAAGCGGGTGGATATCCGGACAGAATGGGAGAACGAAACAAAGGATTACCGCCTAAGGGTGTTATTCCCATTAGGAGAAGAGGTTTCTGATTCGGAGGCGGAAGGTCATTTTGATGTGGTTAAACGCCCTGTCTATGTAGAGGACAAAGGAAATGGCTGGCCAGAGCCTCGGGTCATGACAATGCCGCAGCAAGGGTATGTTAGTCTGCAAGGGAAGGTAAAGGCCTTTACCATTGCAAATAAGGGTCTGCCAGAATTTGAAGTGCTTGAGGATGGAACAGGAACGGCTGCAATTACTCTATTAAGAGCGGTCGGCTATTTATCAAGAGAGGATACGCTTGTTCGTGAAGGAGGCGCAGGTGCGTATACGGGAGTTCCGGATGCCCAATGTTTAGGGAAAGTTGTAACGGAATATGCCTTTATTCCGCATGAAGGAAACCTGCTTGAAGAAAAAGCGTATGAAACGTCTCATGAATTCTTAAGCCCTTTATACGGCTCCATTACAGATATCCATGATGGAACCCTTCCGCTTGAAAAAGGATTCATTGAACTAAAGGGCGATCATTCATTCTTGCTCAGCTCCTGTAAAAAAGCTGAGAAATCAGAACGAATGATTATACGATTCTGGAATACGGCAAAAGTTGAAACAAGTGCCCTTGTGAAATTGGAAACGACGCCGGCGAGGGTTTATAAAGTAGATTTAAAAGAAGAAATGATAGAAGAACTGGAATTGAAAAACGATGGAAGCTTTTTCTTAGAGGCAAAGGGATCTGAAATCGTGACGCTTGCCATCGAATTTTCATCCTAAAAGAAAGCGGTACATTATTTTTTAACGGAAAAGAGGGGGACAAATGAGTAAAAAATTAGCGATTGTTCATACCACTCCTGTTACGGTAGAGCCGTTAAAAGCACTGGCTGCACAGTATTTACCGGATTTTAATGTGATCAATTTTGTGGATGATTCCATACTGCCGCAACTGGGACAAAGTGGAGGGAAGCTTGAAGAGGTTCAGGACCGATTTCTTCAGTACCATGCATTTGCAGAGGAGGCAGGGGCTGATGTGATCTTAAGTGCCTGTTCTTCTGTTGGCGAACTTGTTGCCTTAGCACAGGAAAAAGTATCGGTTCCAGTCGTTCGAATTGATGAAGCCATGGCAGAAGAGGCGATTAATCGGGGAGAGAAAATTGGCGTTGTGGCGACTCTGTCTACGACACTTAATCCGACCTTAAAGCTGCTGGAGGAGAAAGCTGCTGCTGCGAACAAAGAAGTACAGCTTGAGCCGAAACTAGCTGATGAGGCCTATAAATGTCTCCTTAACGGGGATAAAGAAGGGCATGATCGCATCCTTGCAGAAATCCTGGGAGAAATGGGTAAAAGGCTGCAAGTGATTGTCTTGGCACAGGCATCGATGGCTAGGGTACTCGATAGCCTTCCAGAAGATGAGAGGGGAAAATACTTAACGAGTCCTCAGCTAGGGATGGTCAGGGTGAAACAAATAGCAGAAGGGATCTGAATAAGATATGGCGCTAATTGGGGTTGACATTGGGACCACCCATTGTAAGGTAGGGCTGTTTCAAGAAGACGGGAAAATGATTAACATAACCGTACGGCCCACCCTAACCCACTATGACAAACTGGGTTATCCCTCTTACAAACCGGAAGAAATATGGGGAAATATCAAGGCCGGCATTCTCGAGAGTCTGGCCGGATTCGAAGGGAATGTCTCTGTTATCGGGATAACAAGCATGGCGGAAACGGGTGTTGTGGTTGACAGGGAAACAGGAAAGGCCCGAACCGACTTTATCCCATGGTTCAGCCGTTGTGCCGAGGCCGAGGCAGAGGAAGTTGCGAGTGAGGATTCATCCTTTCAGCGGTTTCAAAAAACAGGGCTGCACATGAGCTATAAATATGGGCTGGCCAAGCTTCTGCATTTGAAAAAACAACATTCAGAAATCCTGCGGAATGCTGTATGGCTATCTGCTTCGGATTATATTGCGTATCGGCTGACTGGCCGGTTTGCTACCGATTATTCACTGGCGGCAAGAACTTATGCCTTCATGATAAATCATAAATCATGGGATCAGTCATGGATTCGTCACTTTGGTCTTCCCGAGGACTTATTCCCGGAAGCCTTGCCAAGTGGCACGGTCATGGGAGAAACGACAGAAGAGATGCATGCCGAATTAGGCATAGCGACTGGAATCCCTGTTTCCATATCCGGACATGATCACCTCGTAGCAGCCCTGGCTGTAGGGGCAATCGATCCCGGAACCATCTTTAATTCCATTGGGACAGCTGAAACACTTGTGGGAGATCTTGGCCGGACAGAGCTTACGAAAAGGGATTATCAAGCAGGTCTATCGTTTGGCTGTCATATCCTGAGAGAAAAGTTCTTTTGGATGGGGGGAATCTCGGCTTCGGGGGGGTCTGTTGAATGGTTTAGGTCACAATTTGCTGATGAACAAATGTCCTATGAGCAGATTCTAAGCCTCTCTGAAGCAGCAGCTAAGGGACCGACAAAAATTTTGTACTATCCTTACCTATCAGGCAGTGGAGCTCCTAATCCGGATCCAATGGCAAAGGGAGCCTTTATTGGAATCAAGGCATCCCATAAACGGGAGGACCTGTTAAAAGCGTTGATGGAAGGAACAGCCTATGAATTGGAATCCATTCGCAGAACCGCTGAATCAACAACCGGCTATCCGATTACAAACATGATATCAGTTGGAGGCGGAACAAAGAATCCTTTATGGCTGCAAGTCAAAGCGGATATCACTAACTGTCGGCTAAGCATTCCGAAAATCAAGGAGGCAACCCTTCTTGGTGCAGCATTAACAGCGGGTATTGGCTGCGGTATTTATAAAAATGAGCAAGAAGCGGTCGCAGCCGTTAAACTTACCAGCCAGCAAGAGATACAGCCAAATGATACATTTCATCAGGAATACAAACTGTTGTACGAAGAAGGGTATATGGCTTTTCAAGAAGCATTGCGAAATTATTCCCTTCGCTTCCGCATGTGAACCATAGTTGTACATTCCTGTTTTTCAAACATTCGTTTTACACAAGAGGAGATATGATGATGACTAAACATACAAAAGTGAAAAATGTGTTAACACTTAAAGCAGCCTTAGAAATAGCCGAAAAAAATGGGTTTGCCATCGGCTCCTTCTCACCGAGGTATACTCCGATGATTCGTCCCATTTTACGTGCAGGGGAAAAAACAAAATCCCCATTAATTATTCAGATTTCACAAAAAGAACTAGAACGCTACGGAATCACACCGACTGAATTTGCCAAGCAATTTTACAAGGATGTAGAAGAAGAACAGATTACTGTTCCGGTTGTTCTCCACCTTGATCATACAAAGGTATTCTCCGTGATCGAGGAAGCGATTGAAGCAGGATTTACTTCCGTGATGATTGATGCATCAGAGAAAGAGCTTGCTGAAAATATTGCGATTAGTAAGGAAATCGTGGATTACGCCCATGAAAAAGGTGTTTCGGTTGAAGCAGAGCTTGGAAAAATTGGCACCACCGATTTTGTTGAAACTGACAAGGATGAAGAGCTTTTTACCGATCCGAACGAAGCAGAGCGTTTTGTCAATGAGACTGGCTGTGACGCCTTGGCTGTATCCGTTGGAACAGCTCATGGGGTTTATGTCGTCAGACAGCCAAAGGTTGACCTGGAGCGTCTTCGTCAAATCCGAAATCGATCCGATGTTCATCTTGTCCTGCACGGCGGCTCCGGTGTACCTGCGGAAATGGTGAAAGCGGCCATTGCACTGCCAAATGGCGGAATTAGCAAAATGAATATTGCGACGGATTTGGAGCTTTCCTTGCTTGCGGCACTTGGCAGAGAAGAACGAATGACGAATACAGAATGCAAAGCTCTAGTAAAGGAAGATTTAGAACTTGGCCAACAAGCTGTGGAAAAAACCGTAGTAGAAAAAATAGAACACTTCCTAGGGAGTGCCGATAAGGCTGAAAAATTTGCCTAATCCTAAAAGGAGGAGCAGAAATGGGAAAGGACTCATTTTCGATTAAAGGAGTCATTGAAGGGTTTTATGGGTTGTTTTATACCATGCCTGAACGAAAGGATTTAATTTCTTTTATCGCTGAGAATGGCTATAACCTCTATATTTATGGACCGAAAAATGACCGCCAGCATCGTGCGCGCTGGCGGGAGCCTTATCCGGATTTCATTATGAAGCAGTTTGCCGAAACCGTGGATCATGCGAAAAATGTGGGCGTAGATTTTTGTTACGCGATCGGCTCAGGTGTTTCGATCAACTATGCATCAGAAGAGGATTTAGGGCTGATTCAAAAGAAATTTAAGGCATTCTATGATATCGGTGTCAGGACCTTCATGATTGCCCTTGATGATATCTCGGCTGAATTTCAGCATGAGGAAGAGCAGAATCTGTTTCAAAGCTATGCCGACGCACATGTCTTTCTGACAAACCGGCTCTATCATTGGCTGAAAGAACTAGATCCGGCTTGCAAGCTGTCTCTGTGTCCGACCGATTATCATGGAACGGCACCGTTTAGCACGTATATCCATGAACTGGGAGAAGGGCTTGAACAAGAAATTGATCTTTTCTATACCGGTCCGGAAATCTGTTCAAAGACAATCGATGAGAAACATGTCGCGGAATTTACAGAAGCTATCGTTCGCCGTCCAATCATCTGGGACAATTATCCTGTCAATGACTTGGCTATGGTTCCAGAAATGCATATTGGCCCTGTCACAGGACGAGATGCGAACCTGCCAGAGGTTTGTAAAGGAATTGTTGTCAATACGATGCCACAAGCTGAAGCATCTAAAATTGCACTGCTGACCTTTGCTGATTATTTCAAGGACCCGAAAGGCTATAAGCCTTGGACTTCCTGGGAGAATGCCTTGAAACAAATAGCTGGTGAGGAAAACTATGTGGCAATTAGACGATTTGCTGAAAATTCCTTGTATTCCTGCTTGGGGCAAGAAGAGGCCCCGCAATTGAAGGAATTGACAAACAATGCCCTTCATGCACTTGAAACGGGGGAAAAGGCAGTCACAAGTAAAGCCGTACAAAACCTGTATCACTATCTTGATTTACTTGATGAGGCAGGTTACCAACTCAAGTTTCGAATGTCCAATTACGCATTAAGAAATAATCTGGTGCCATGGATCGAATTGATGGAAAGCATGGCATGGGCTGGAAGACGCGCAATTGTTGTCCTCCGGGCGTTGGAGACGGGTGAGGATGTGAAAGGACCTCTCAAATGGCTAGAGGAATCCTTTGAAGAAGTAAAAAAACATCCGAAGCGATATGCTGGTGACATCCTGCTTCCATTAATAGAGTATGCCAAGTCACAAGTAACGGAAGCAAACGAGACACTGATATAAAACTAATGGCCCTTTTAGCTGGTTTTGAGCATAAATAGGGAGGTGAGGAACATGTTCACTCAGATTTCGAATCATTTATTTTTATATGAAGATACATGTAACGTCTATATCATCCGAACAGGGGATTCCGCTGTCTTAATCGATTTAGGAAGCGGGGATGTACTTGAGAAGCTCCCATCCATTGGGGTAAAAAAAGTAACCGATATCCTTTTTACCCACCATCACCGTGATCAGGCGCAAGGCTTAGGAAAAGGGATCGATGGAATAAAGGTTTGGGTACCTCATCACGAACAAGACTTGTTTCATCATGTCAATGAACACTGGTGGGGAAGGGAATTCGATAACAATTACAATATGAGGCAGGATCGTTTTTCTTTGCTCCATTCGGTTCCGATTACGGGAACATTGACCGATTATGCAACCAAAGTTATTGAGGGTGTAACCTACAAGATTGTTCCGACACCGGGCCATACGACGGGTTCCATTTCCATCTTGGCTGAAATTGATGGAAAACGATGTGCTTTCACCGGAGACCTTATCTATGCTCCCGGAAAGCTCTGGTCTCTTTCCGCCACTCAATGGAGCTACAATGGCGGTGAAGGGATTGCCTTAACGACTTTGTCATTACTCGATTTACGAGATCGCAAACCTGATGTGCTGCTTCCGTCTCATGGACAGATCATGGATGAGCCAAAAGCGGCGATGGAGCAATTGGTGAATCGCCTGTCCGCTCTAATGAAAGTGAGAAAACAAAATCCAAGGCTGTTTCTCTTCCGGGACAATCCCTACGAGGAGATTACACCCCATTTATTGAAAAATCGTACGAGTATGGCGAATGCCTATGTATTGTTATCAGAAAGCAAGAAAGCGCTGTTTATTGACTTTGGCTATGATTTTATTGGGGGATTGGCAGCCGGCAGTGACAGAGCGTCAAGACGGCCATGGTTATATACAATCAATACATTAAAAGAACAGTATGGTATCGAAAAAATTGATGTCGTCATCCCGACCCATTTCCATGATGACCATGTCGCTGGGATTAATGTATTAAGGGATGTAGAAGGCACAGAGGTTTGGTGCCCGGAAAACTTTGTGAATGTAATGGAACACCCAAAATCATACGATCTGCCTTGTCTTTGGTATGAGCCCATTAAAGTGGATAAAAAGCTGCCGTTACAACAGAAAATCCAGTGGGAAGAATACGAATTTACCATCTATGAACACCCTGGACACACCTTATATGCTGCAGCGATTGAATTTATCGCAGATGGGAAAAAGATTCTGGCCATCGGGGATCAGTATCAAGGGCCGGATGGTTCCGCTAACTATGTGTACCATAATCAGTTTCGAATCGGAGATTATGTAGACAGTTCCAATCTCTACCAAACACTAAAGCCTGATCTTCTCATCACAGGTCATAGTGAGCCGATAGAGGTGACGAAGGAATTTCTGCAAACGATTGGCGAGGCTGGTCGGACGATTGAAAATCTGCACCGGGAACTATTGCCATTAGAGGAGCTGGATATGGGTGCAGATGGTTTTATAGCTGCTATTCAGCCTTACCAGATATTCGCTGAGGACCCTATGTTTCAGATCGAGGTTGAACTGAAGAACCCATTTCCGGAAGAAAAAACGCTTGTTGCCAAATTGGCGGTTCCGGATGGGTGGCATGTTGAAACAAGTGAATTCCAAGCCCTGGTGGTCGGGGAAGAATCGATTTCGTTCCGAACTGCCATCACGGTTCCAAAAGGGATTCAGGTATACAGGGAACGGATTGCAATCGACCTGACAGTTGGAGAATATCGTTTCGGCCAGCAGGCTGAAGCAATCGTAACCATTAATGATCAAAAAGGGGGAGCACAAAGTGACTGAAAAAACTACCACACTTGTTAAAGAAGAGAAGCTACCGAAAACAAAGGAAAAGACTTTACATATGATTGGAAATGCCCATTTGGACCCAGTCTGGCTGTGGCAATGGCAGGAAGGCTTTCAGGAAACAAAAGCTACCTTCCGTTCTGCGCTAGACCGAATGAAGGAGTATCCGGAGTTTGTATTTACCAACAGTTCTGCGGCGAATTATGAGTGGATTGAAAACAATGAGCCGGAGATGTTTGAAGAAATTAAACAGCGTATTAAAGAAGGGCGCTGGGAAATTGTCGGCGGCTGGTGGATTCAACCAGACTGTAATATACCAAGCGGTGAATCATTTGTCCGCCAAGGATTATATGGGCAGCACTATTTTAAAGAAAAGTTCGGTGTTACTGCTAAGGTTGGATACAACGTGGACAGCTTCGGCCATAATGGCATGCTGCCGCAAATCTTAAAGAAAAGCGGGATGGATTATTATGTGATGATGCGCCCGAGTCCTCAAGAGAAAGGGCTGCCAGGAAGAGTATTCTGGTGGGAATCAGATGACGGCTCCCGGGTACTTGCATACCGTATTCCATTTGAATATTGCACATGGGGCAAAGATCTTGAAAAACATGTCCGCCGTAATGCCGGCGAATTGAAAGCTCCGTTTAATGATTTAATGTCCTTCTACGGAGTAGGAAATCATGGCGGAGGACCTACTGTGGAAAATATCGAAAGTATAAAGCGGTTAAATGAAGACCCAACGTTTCCTAGACTGGTTTTCAGTACTCCAAATAAATACTTTGAGGAGCTTATGAAGAAGAATCTCCCGTTTCCAGTGGTTCATGATGATCTGCAGCACCATGCGAGTGGAAGCTATTCAGCACATTCTGGAATCAAGAAGTGGAACCGAGAAGGAGAAAACGCTCTGATTCGTGCGGAGAAGTTTTCGGCTATTGCGAACTGGCTAACAGGACAAAAGTATCCTATTGCTGAATATGATCGTGCGTGGAAAAATGTGTTGTTCAACCAGTTTCATGATATTTTGGCAGGAACTAGCCTGGAAGATGCGTATGATGATGCCCAACAAATGCACGGAGAAGCAATGTCTATTGCCTCAAGAGGTGTGAACTATGCGATTCAGTCCTTGTCCTGGAGAATTGATATTGAACAGGAAGAGGCCATGAAGCCAATTGTTGTCTTCAACCCGCATGCCTGGAATTCAAGAGTGAATGTGGAACAGGAAGTAGGGGGATTAAGGCCTGGCGACTTTTTAATTGATGATGAAGGAAACGAAGTTCCGATGCAGACGGTGCAATCCCATGCAACCTCAGGGGGACGCTTCCGTGTCAGCTTTATCGCGGATCTTCCGTCCATGGGCTACCGCGTCTACAAGATTGTCCGCCGTGACATAAAGCCAAAGGATTTTCCGGAAGTACAAGCGAGCGATACAGTTCTTGAAAATGACCTGTTCCGTCTAGAAATCGATCCGGAAACTGGCTTTGTCAAGAGTCTCTTTGACAAAGAAAAGAGCATTGAAATTCTGGCAGGTCCGGCTGCCCGTCCTGTTGTCATCGAAGATAAAAGTGACACCTGGTCCCATAATGTCCTTCACTTTAATAAGGAAGTGGGGACATTCAAGGCATCGAGCGTCAAGCTTGTGGAGCATGGACCGGTCAAATCTGTTATTCGTGTAGTAAGCACATATGGAAACTCTACTCTTGTTCAGGATATTACCATGTATAAGGAATTGGAGCAGATTGATGTTCATTGTACATTGAATTGGCAGGAACAGTTTAAGGCGTTAAAGCTGAAGTTTCCAGTGAATCTTATTTTTAGAAAATCTACCTATGAAATTCCTTACGGCCATATTGTTAGAGAAGGAAATGGGGAAGAGGAGCCAGGACAAAACTGGATTGATTCTTCTGGTACACATCCGGAATCAGGGGAAATGTATGGTTTAAGTATTTTGAATGACAGCAAATACAGCTTTGATATTCACAACAAGGAAATGAGCATGACGGTTCTTCGCAGCCCGATTTATGCGCATCATGATCCATTGGTACCAAGTCAAGATGGCCATTATACGTTTATTGATCAAGGGTACCAAAGATTTACGTACTCACTGCTTCCGCATAAAGGAAATTGGGAAACAGCAGGTACCGTTCGCCGCGCTGCTGAATTGAACCAACGTCCAATCAGCATTATCGAAACGTATCATAAAGGTTCATTGCCGCAAAAGGATTCTTTCCTTTCTGTCGATGTGGAAAATATCATCATCAGCGCCGTTAAGAAAGCCGAGGACAACGATGATTTAATCGTGCGTGCCTATGAAACTACTAATGATGCTACTACAGCAGTGATATCCCTGCCTAAGTGGAATCGTACGATTACAGCTGAATTCAAACCAAGTGAAATCAAGACTTTCCGCATTCCGAAGGATGAATCACTACCGATTGTCGAAACGAATTTGCTTGAGTGGGAAGAATAAAGTTCTTTAAAATAAATAAGTATGGGGGATGAATCGTCCCCCATGCTTAATGGCTAGTCGAATTCCAGATAATTTTTATCCAGGAATTCGTCGGCCAATTTTTAGCATACGGAAGGTGCAGGAAATGAAAGAAGTCATAAATGAATTACAGCATACAGGAAGATATATGTTGGAGAGAAATCTCGCATGGGGAAATGCGGGGAACATGAGTGCACGGCTTTCAGAAGATCGCTGTTTGATTACAGCGAGCGGGACCAGTCTTGGGGAATTGGCAGAGGATGATTTTGCTGAATGTACATTTGGAGCGGAAATCAGTTCGTTCCGCCGAAAACCGTCTAAGGAGCTGCCGATGCATAGTGCTATCTATGAAGAAAGGCCGGATGTGAATGCAGTGCTTCATGCGTCCCCGTTTTATAGCACATTGATTGCCTGTTCAGAAATCGATCTTTCATCCGATCTGTTCGTGGAAACCATGTACTACTTGGAAAGAGTGGAACGTGTCCCTTATTGTCACCCTGGGTCGGTTGATTTAGGGGAGGCGGTAAGAGAGAAAGCTACCAAAGCCAATATTCTATTGCTGGAGAACCATGGGATACTTGTCTATGATTCAAGCATTAAAGAAGCAAGAACAGCTTTAGAGACATTGGAAGTTGCTGCAAAGATGGTAATAACAGCGAAGCAGGCAGGCATTCCTTTAAAATCTCTTTCAAGTGACACAGTCCATCATTTTCTCGATCATTCCGGCTACAAGCCCAGAAGGAAGTGGAATTAGCTATGATTGGTGTAGTAGGTGATGATATTACCGGATCCAATGATATTGGGATTATGTTCGGGAATTCCAATTATACGGTCAATGTCTATAGCTATGAAAACGGGATGAACCTACCTGAACAAAACGCAGATGTGGTGGTTCTTGATACAGATTCCCGGTTTGATGCAGAAAGTGATGCATATAAAAAAGTGTTCGGAGCCACGAAGACATTGCAAAAGCTCGGCGTCCAACAGTTTTTCAATAAAACATGTTCTGTTTTTCGCGGGAATATCGGTGCAGAGTTTGATGCCATGCTCGATGCACTGGATGAGGACTTTGCCGTTATTGTTCTTGGATTCCCCAAAAATGGGAGAAAAACCATAAACGGTAATCACTATGTTCACGATCGTTTATTAGAGGAATCCGAATTCCGTAATGATCCGGTCCATCCTATGAAGCATTCAAATCTAGTTGATATCCTTCAAGCACAAACAAAGAGAAAGGTATCAAACGTAAATCTAGATATTGTCCGTAAAGGGCCGGAAGTGCTTAGGAAGGAGCTTTTTGAAAGGAAGAAAGACAACAACTATGTAATTGTCGATGTGGAAGGGCAGCAAGATTTACAGACAATTGCACAGGCCGTCCATGATTTTAAAGTACTTGCAGGAAGTTCTGCACTCGCAGAAGAGCTGCCAAAGGTTAAAGGCCAAAAAGAAGAGAAAGAGATACCTAAAACTTGGCCGACATTCATTCCAAATAAAGGACTATTCTGTGCGGCAGGGAGTTTGATGCCACAAACGGCGGACCAAGTTCTTTTTATGAAGGAAAAGGGTGCAATTGTTCTGGAATTATCTAGTCTTGAGCTGTTGAAGAATGGAAAAGACGTTGTCAAACAAAAGCTTTGCAAACAAGCGATTGAATCGATTAACAGTGGGGAAGATGTTATCCTCCATTCCAGCCACAATGCAGCCGTTGTCAAAGAAACAAAGGAACGTGCCTTGGAACAAGGGATGAGTAATCTGGAAATATCCCGGCTTGTTTCCCAAACGATCGCAGAAATTACCGATACTGTCATTCGTGAAACGGGGCAAAAACGATTTGTCATTGCCGGCGGCGACACATCTGCAGCAGTTTGCAGAGTGCTGGGGATCAATGGGATGAGGGTTTGGAAAGAAATTCAGCCAGGAATCCCATCCTGTTTGTCTTTGACAAAGGATCCCATCCTTTTTGTCTTAAAATCAGGAAGCTTTGGCAAGGCAGATTTTTTCGAAAAAGCATTTACTCATTTACGAAATCAGTTAGTTAGGCTGGGGGAGGTACAACCAAGATGATTGTGGCAGAAAGAAGGAAATTCATTAGGGACTTGTTAATTAAAAATAAAAGTGTAAAAGTCTCTGACCTTGTCGCATTACTACATGTTTCAGAGGAAACGATTCGGCGGGATTTAACCTACCTGGAAAAGGAAGGTATTGCTGAAAAGAACTATGGGGGAGCAGTCATCAGCGGTATTCAGGATGATTTGATTACGATACCGCCAGTCAAAAAAAGAATGCTGCAGTTTTCCCGTGAAAAGGAATTGATTGGCCGGGTGGCCGCCAGTCTAGTTAGAGAAGGACAGATTGTTATTTTTGATGCCGGTTCTACTACTTGGGCTGTAGGGAAAAATCTGCCTAAGAACAATAATCTGACCATTATTACGAACGCATTAACCATTGCGGAGGAATGCAGTAAGGATGAAACGGCACAGATTTATGTTTTAGGTGGAAAATTAAGGACGAATTCCATGAGCCTTGTTGGCCCGCAAGCGGAGAAAGAGCTAAAGGACTACAGTGCCGATTATGTGTTTCTTGGAACCTCCGGCATCTCACTGAAGCAAGGCTTTACAAGCTCTGATTTGTACGAAGCTGAAATCAAACGGGCAATGGTCTCTGCAGGGAAGAAAACCGTTGTTGTCGCCGATCATACGAAGTTAGAAAAAGCTGGACTAACTCCTTTTTGTCAATTTGAAGATATTGATATTTTCGTTACGAGTAATCTGGCAGATAAAGAAATTATTAAAGAAATTGAACGAAAAGGCGTCGAAGTGTTGATCGTCGAGATTGATAATTAGTGAGATTGAAGAAATGGGAGAGGGAATGATGGAAAAACATATTTCCAGGCTTGTCGATAAATATCCTGAACTTTCTGTTTGTGCCGCTGACATTAAAGAAGCCTTTACGGTTTTGAAAGATAGTTATGATAACGGCGGAAAGCTGTTGCTTTGCGGAAACGGTGGAAGTGCAGCTGATTGTGACCATATTGTCGGGGAATTAATGAAAGGCTTTCTTTTAAAAAGGCCTGTCGAGCCAGATTTTGTTGAAAAATTGGCGATGCTTGCCCCGGAGGATGCTGACTATTTATCGAGTCACCTCCAAAGGGCTTTACCGGCTATATCCCTTGCTGGTCATTCAGCCCTTATGACGGCTTTTTCAAACGATGTAGCACCGGACCTCGTATTTGCGCAGCAGGTTTTTGGTTATGGAAAAATGGGGGATGTGGTGATGGGCATAAGTACATCAGGAAATTCCAAAAATGTCCTTCATGCCTTAACCGTAGCGAAAGCACTTGGGCTGCAAACGATTGGGTTAACAGGAGAAAACGGCGGAAAGATGAAGGAAATCTGCGATGTCACCATTTGTGTTCCATGGAAGGATACACCAGCCATTCAGGAACGTCATCTACCAATCTATCATACGCTCTGCATTATGCTAGAAGAGGAGTTTTTTGGCCATGAAACCAAGAGTATTAGCAGGTCTTGATATCGGGGGAACGAAATGTGCCGTCTCGATTGGCAGGACCACAGGGGAAACGATGGAGGTTTTGGGCAAGGAACAGTTCCCCACCCCTGCTACACCCGAGGAGGCCATTGAGAGGTTGGAGGAGGGCTTGGACCGGCTCCTTGAATCCCTAGGTATAGATACAATTGATAGCATCGGGGTTAGCTGCGGCAGCCCTTTGGATAGTCGACGCGGGCTTATCTTGTCGCCTCCTAATCTGCCAAACTGGGAACATGTCGATATCTTGTCTCCATTTAAACAGAAATATGGTGTTCCTGTCGGTCTACAAAATGATGCCAATGCCTGTGCTTTGGCGGAATGGAAATGGGGTGCCGGCAGAGGGGCCAGAAATATGATTTTTCTGACCTTTGGAACAGGAATGGGGGCCGGCCTCATTTTAGATGGAAGATTATATACAGGTACCAATGATATGGCTGGCGAGGTTGGCCATATCAGACTGGAGCATGATGGTCCGCTTGGTTACGGAAAATTAGGTTCCTTTGAGGGTTTTTGCAGTGGCGGCGGGATTGCCCGTTTAGCACAGGCCATGGCAGCAGAGGCGTTGAATGAGGGAAAATCACCCAGTTTCTGTGAAACAAAGGATGATCTTGCGGACATAACAGCGAAAAAAGTGGGCCAAGCCGCTCAAGCAGGTGATGAGCTGGCATTGAAGGTGTATGAAACAGTTGGGCGCCAATTGGGCAAGGGATTGTCCATTCTCGTGGATATCCTTAATCCTGAAAAAATTGTCATAGGCAGTATTTATCCGCGGCAACAAGCTATTTTGGAACCTTTCGTTATGGAGGAACTGGAAAAAGAAGCACTCGAGCTAACCCGGTCAGTTTGTAAAATCGTTCCTGCTGGGTTAGGGGAAAGTATCGGTGATGCCGCGAGTTTATCAGTTGCTTTAAACACAATTGACTAAAGACGGAGTATAGATCCTTTTTTTAATAAAAAAAGATATGTAAGGTGGGAGTTAGATGACGAACATTCCGCGGTCGGAATATCCAAGACCTGATTTTGTCCGCAACCAATGGATGAATTTAAATGGTCAATGGAGATTTGCATTTGATGATGAGAACCAAGGCTTAAAAGAAGAGTGGTATAAGCAACATGCTTACAAGGAGGAAATTACCGTTCCTTTTGCTTTCCAAACCAAGCTGAGCGGCATCAACAAACAGGAGTTTCATGATGTTATCTGGTATGAACGAGAGTTTACCGTCCCTGAGGAATGGTCCAATAAAAGAATTCACCTTCATTTTGGAGCAGTTGATTATCAGGCGACCATTTGGGTAAATGGTAGGTTCGTCCGTACTCATGAAGGCGGGCATACCTCTTTTTATGCTGATATCACGGATGCTTTGCAAAATGGAGTCAATACCGTTGCTGTACGAGTGGAAGATGATTCCACTGATTTGGAACAGCCGCGTGGCAAGCAGTATTGGGAGGTCGAGTCGAGCGGGATATTCTATACGAGAACATCCGGGATTTGGCAAACGGTATGGCTGGAGCCGGCTAGTCCATCCTTTCTGGAGAGAGTCAAGCTAACACCGGATATCGACCAAGGAGCGGTAACGGTTGAATATATCGTTCAGAACCGGAAGGAAAATCAGGAATTACAAATTGAAGTATTTTCTGATGGCAAACAGGTGGCAAAAGAAACAGTACCTGTCCATCTTGTTCAGCGAAAAAATAAACACAGTGTGGCTCTTCAGGATTTCCAAGCAGGTGAAGGAAAGCTATGGAGCCCGGAAACACCTCATCTATACACCGTCCAATTTCAATTAATCGAAGCGGGGCAAACAGCTGATTCTGTGGAGAGTTACTTTGGGATGCGCAAAATTGCAATCGTGGACGGGAAAATTGAGCTGAACAATCAGCCGTATTATATGAAACTAGTTCTTGATCAAGGCTATTATCCGGACGGTTTGCTTACCGCGCCAACGGATGAAGACCTTATAAAAGATATTAAATTGGCTAAAGAGATGGGCTTTAACGGTGTGAGAAAACACCAAAAGGTCGAAGAGCCCCGTTATCTTTATTGGGCTGATACCCTGGGACTTCTTGTGTGGGGAGAAATGGCCAACAGTCAGACCTTCACAGACCAGTACGTGAAACGAATCAGCTCGGAGTGGCAGGAGGCGGTTGAACGGGATTATAATCACCCATCGATTGTTGCCTGGGTTCCTATGAATGAGAGTTGGGGTGTGCCGCGTCTGAAGCGGGACCCGCGCCAAGCCAATCATTTATTAAGTCTGTATTATTTGACGAAGTCGATTGATTCGTCCCGTCTAGTCATTTCCAATGACGGCTGGGAACATGCGATCACAGATGTTTTAACCATTCACGATTATGCCGGAGAAAAAGAAGTCTTAAAGGAGCGATATTCACAGGTTGAAAACATATTGAAATTCATGCCTGCCGATCGATTCTTGTATGTGCCTGGATTCCATTACCGGGATGAACCGATTTTTGTTTCAGAATTTGGTGGAATCGCTTTCCGTAAAAGCGAGTGGGAGGGCTGGGGTTATACAGCCGCAACCAATGATGAGGACTTTATCGCCCGCTACTACCAGGTTGTTTCTGCCATGCTTGAATCCCCGCTGGTTCAAGGTTTCTGTTATACACAAATTACCGATGTGGAACAGGAAATCAATGGCTTGCTAACCTATGACAGAAAGCCAAAGGTTGACTTGAAGATCATTCGTGAAATCAATGAAGGAAAGAAAATGAATATCGGAAGCCCTTCCTAAACATGTTTGCGGATATCTGCCGAATAAAGGAGGATAACTGTCGTTTTTCGCTAAATGAAAAATCCGATGCAAAAAACTGGTTGGAGACGCAAATCAGTGGAAAGCGACGCAAAAAACTGGTTGGAGACGCAAATCCATGGAAAGCGACGCAAAAAATCGGTTGGAGACGCAAAAATCCGGCCGTAGACGCAAATCCGTGGAAAGCGACGCAAAAA